>CAYFXT010000001.1:0-42718 GCA_964346995.1 uncultured Spirochaetaceae bacterium
CTGGCGCTGAGCCCGATCGTCTACTACCTCTCCTTCTCGACCGTGCTGGTGTTCCTGACCGTACGCGTGATCGAGCGTAACAGGTGGACCTGACATGAGCGATTTCCTTTCCGCACAGATACGCCGCTTGCGCGAGAGCAAGCAGGTGCGCTACGGCGGCTACGCACTGCTGACCTCGCTCGGCATGGTGGCAGTGCTGGTGCTGATCAATCTGGTCGTGGACCAGTTCGCGCTGGAGGCGGACCTTACCCAGAATCGGTTGTTCACCCTCTCCGAACAGACCTTCCAGGTGTTGGACAATCTCGAAAGTGACGTCACCGTGTACCAGATCGGCACCACGGGGCGCGAGAATCCGCTGATCACCTCGGTGCTGGAGCGCTACACCCGGCGTAGCAGCCACGTCAGGATGGCCACCCTCGACCCGGAACGCAACCCGGGGCTGGCCGCGAGGTACGAAGAGGAGGGGCAGGTGCGTCCCGGCGGACTGATCGTCGACGGCGGCGACCGGTTCCGGATGATCAGCCAGTTCGACATCTTCAACGTCAACATGCAGACCCGGCAGGCCACCTCGCTCTCCCTGGAGCAGGAACTCACCGCGGCGCTGCTATACGTGACCACCGGCGACCTGCCCAAGGTGTACCTGCTGGAGGGCCACGGCGAGCAGGCGATGTTCCAGCTCGGCATGTCGGGCCTGAGCGTGCGCGAGCTGCTGGAGAACGACAACTACGAGGTGGACACGCTCGACCTGGTCTCGCGCGATACCGTCCCCGAGGATGTCGATGTCCTGCTGGTGGTCGAGCCGGAGCAGGATCTGACCGCAGCCGAGACCGCGCGGCTCGATGGCTGGATGCGCGACGGCGGGCGCGTGGTGTTCGTGCTGCAAGGGGCACGGCGCAACGAGCTGCCCAACCTGGCCGAGTTGCTGGCCGGGTTCGGGGTGCATCTGGTGCGCGGCATCATCGTCGAGGAGGCGGGCCGCCACACGCCCGACAGCCCGGCGTTTCTGGTGCCGGAGATGACCTCGCACGAGATCGTGGCGCCGATGCGCGGTGCGCGGCTGTTCACCGTGATGCCCGCGGCGGGGCCGATCGAGGAACTGGAGACCAGGCGCCGCACGCTGAAAGTGGAGTCGTTTCTCAACACCTCCGAGGGGTCGTTTCTGCGCACCGACTTCAACATCCAGTCGGTGGAGCAGCAGGAGGGCGAGCCGAACGGGCCGTTCTCGGTCGGTGTGGCGATTACCGACAACGATCTGGACGGCTACGTGAAGTCGCGGGTGGTGGTGTTCTCGTCCGCACTGTTCCTGAGCCAGCCCTACCAGGCCAACTACGACATGCTGCTCAACAGTCTGAGCTGGGCGCGCAGCCGCGAGGAGTCGATCTCGATCCGCGCCAAGTCGCTGCGTACCTTCCCGCTGCGCATCACCCGGCTGGCGGCGCTGATCATCTCCGGGGTGGCGGTGCTGATCATCCCGCTGGGCGTGCTTGGCGCCGGCCTGGCGGTGTGGCTGCGCCGCCGCCACCTGTAAGGTAAGGTGGGGGGAACGGCGGATGAGCCACGCAAAGCGCCCTGAAGCCTCGCCTGCGGCGCCGCTACCGACCCGAACCAGGCCTGCCCCATGAGCCGTCGCAAATCCGACACGCCCCCAGGCAGACACGCCGCTCCGAAGCAGGTCGCGGCGGCGTGCGGGCGGCGACACTGGTACCGAGGGGCAGCAGGATGAGCGACCACGCCGAGATGAGCCGTCCGGACGTGGGTCGCGGCGGCGTTCGGCCATGCCACCGGCATCGGGAAGCGGCAGGATGAGCGACCACACCGAGAGCCGTTCGGACGCGGGGCGCGGCGGTGTGCGGCGCCTGATCATCCTCTCCGCCATGGTGGTGGTGGTCGCCGCTCTGGTGGTGCTCCTGACCGTGGTGCGCAACCGTGAGCCGCAGATCCCGGAGGCCGATCCCACGCCCGGCAAGCCGGAGATTTCACGCGTCGATATCGAGCGCATTACCGCCGTCTCGCTGACCGGACCGGGGCGCGAGCAGGCGTTCACGATGCAGCGCGGTGAGTCGGGCTGGCAGATCGACGGGATCGGGAGCGAGATTCCGATCAAGGAATCACGGATCAAGGATATCCTGTACAGCTTCGGCAGCCTGTACGCGGAGCGGGTGGTCGAGGAGGACGCCGCCGACCTGAAGCAGTACGGACTCGATCCACCCGCGGTGGTGGCGGTGGCCACGCTCGACGACGGCGGCACCATCGAGGTGTATCTCGGCGACCGTACTCCGGCCGGCAACACCTGGTATCTGGGGGTGCCAGGCAAACGCATCGTGTACGCGGTGTGGACCAACCACGGCAACCACTACTACTACACCCCTGCCGACATGCGCGGCGACGAGCTGCCGGCGGTCACCGGCGAGGCGCTCAACTACCTGCGCCTGCGCGGTCCCGAGATCGCCACCCTGGAGATCGTCGAGACCAACCCGCTCGACACCCGTTTCGCCCACCTGCTGACCCGGCTGGCGATCGTGCAGCCGTACGCGTTTCCGCGCGCCATCGACAGCGAAGAGTTTGCGGGCGTGCAGTCGGCGGTGGCGGCGCCGCGAATCGACCGGATCGTGAGCGACGACCCCGGCGCGGACGCACGGTACGGGCTGGCGCCGCCGCGCTTCGAGGTGCTGATGCGCGACTCCCAGGACGGCGTGGTGGAACTGCTGTTCGGCAACGAGCAGGACGGCGAGATCTTCTTCCAGGTGGCGGGGCGGGCCACGGTGTACGCGATGAAGCGGTCGCGCGCCGGCGTGCTCGACCTCGATCCATTCGCGCTGGTCGACAAGTTCGTGCTGATCCTCAACATCGAGGCCGTGGACGCCATCGAGATTGCCCATCCCGGCGGCGCCAATCTGCTCACCATCGAGCGTACCGGTTCGGGCGACGACCTGGTGGAAAGCTTCGCAATCGACGGCGTGGCAATGGAGGATAAGCCGTTCCGCGAATTGTATCAGCTCATCATCGGCCTGCTCGGCGACGCGGAGGTGCCGCCGGACGATCGGGCGGCCGCGCTGGAGACCGAGCCGGAGATGCGCATCGACTACCGTATGAATACGTCGCCCGATGAGACCCTGTCGGTGGCGTTGGTCCCCTACGACCGCCAGTTCTACGTTGCGGTGCGCGAGGGAGCGGCAGAATTCATGGTTTCGCGCGCGCAGGTCGCCCGTCTGCTCGACGGCCTCGCGGCGCACAGCGGCGGCTCCAGGTAACAACCGCACCTACTCCGGGGCAGCCGGCAACGACTCCGCGCCGGCCCGGTCACTCGTGCCACGGATGACGAGGAACGCTGCACAGGCATCGTCCGCTGACCGGCCACTTTCGGGCCGCTTACCGTGCCGGGCTGCTGATACCCAGTTCCGCCTCGCTGCGCCGCAGGTAGAACGGTCTCAGGTCCGCCGCGGACGTGACCGAGCTGCCGGCGGCAAGTTCCAGCATGGTCAACACGGCAGCGTGGCCGCGGCGGCGGTCGACGCGCCAGTGTTGCCCGGACGCCGGATCGGCGGCCCTGTCGGGCGAACCGTGCGTGACGGTGGCAGACCTGCGGCCCGCGTCCGACGCGACTTGCGCCGCGGCGGCGAACGGTATCGCGGCGGGGCCGGTGAGCAGCACCGGCTCTCCGGGCGTTGCCGCGGCACGGACGGTTTCCGCCATCGCTGCCGGCTGCTGATCCAGGTAGGGACCGACACGCTGTCCGTTACGGTAGCAGGCGCCGTAGAAGCGGCCCTTGCGTGCGTCGATCACCGGTACCACGAGGCCGCTGACGTGGCGCTGTTCCCAGGCCATGGCGTCCAGGCCGCACACGCCTGCCAGGTGCGCGCCACTCGCGGCGGCGATGCCCTTGGCGGTGGCGACGCCGATGCGCACCCCGGTGAACGATCCCGGACCGACCCCTACCGCGATCAGCTCCACCTGTGCGACCGTCATTTCCAGGTCGGCGACCACGCGGTCGATGAGCGGGGCGAGCTGTGCCGCGTGCTGCAACCCGCAGTGTCGGGAGTGCGCGACCCAGGTGTCGCCGCGGACGGCGGCGACGGCGAGCGTCTCGGTGGCGGTGTCGAGCGCCAGAATGGTCGCGGTCACCACTCCGGCATCCCACCGGGATCGGTAATCCGCAACTCGCGGCTCAGATCGTCCGCTATGGTGATGCGTACGTGGATCGCATCGTCGGGCAACGTGTCGCCGGCGCGCTCAGGCCACTCCACCAGCGCTACGCCGGAGCCGTGGATGAAGTCGTCCAGCGCAAGAGACTCCAGTTGCGCGGCCGAATCGACGCGGTACAGATCGACGTGATACAGCGTCAGTGGCGCGGCGTCGCCATCTGCGCAGGCGTCGGGGGCTTCATATTCCAGCACCAGTTGATAGGTCGGACTGGTAATCGCCTCGTCGATACCCAGTCCCCGGGCGATGCCCTTTGCGAACGTGGTCTTGCCGGCGCCGAGATCCCCTTGCAGCGCGATGACTACGCCGCAGCTCGCCGCCAGCCGCTCGCGCAGGCTGGCGGCGAGCTGTTCCCCAGTGGCGATGGTGTCCTGCGGCGTGGCGCAGGTCACGCGCGTCATGCGGGCCACGCGCGCATCCGGAAACGGCCGACATTCGCCCGAGACTCGTCGGCAAAACGGTACAGATCATGCATGCGGCTGCACGACCGCCCTGTGAGGTGCACCAGCATCACGCCACCGCCCACGTTGCGGCGCGGCGATCGCACCACCTTCCCATACAGCGGCAGGCGTACCGTGCTCCCCAGTTCGATCTCCAGCGTGACCAGACGGCCGGCGGCGACCGGCGCAACGCTGCGGATGCGTGCCCAACAGGCGTCCAGCGAGATGAGGGTACCTAGCGCGGATGAGCGGCGCCGCCCGCGATCCTGGCGCCGGCTGCCCACCGAGGCCGCCGTCACCGGGGTCACCACGCAGCGCCTTGGCCGGCCCTGCACGCGAGACACGCCAAGTGGCGTGGAGCGCCGGACGATCAACAGTGCCGGTTGACCTGCCACCGGGGAGGTCCCGAGCACGGTCGCCAGCACGCCGTCCGCCGGCGCGGACGGCGCCGCCCGCCGCACGGTCACCAGCATGCCGCGCCGCAACGACGGCGGTTCTCCGGCGTGTTCCCTGGGTAACGAGCAAGCCATCTCGTCGCCAAGGCTGGCCAGCACACGAGTCGTGATGCCCGGTTTCAGGACCGGTGTGAGGACGACCGACGTACCCGCGGCGCAGGAGGACAGGGAGCGGATGTCGGCCCGGCCGCCCGCCTCGACCTTGGCCTTGATCGACAGCAGAGCCGCCAACCGCTTGACGTGTGCGCCAGGGTGGCTCGGCGCGGGGTGGGGCAAGGCCGCCCGGCCGCGCTGCAGTACGGCGTCGAGGAGCGCCTGGTAGCGGAACAACTCCCACTCCTGCCGATAGTGCCCGACGCCGAGCAGGAAATGCAGCAGTCTGGTCTCCGCTCTGCTCAAGCCGAGCGCGCGTCCCATCCGCAGCAGTCGCCGGTGACCTGCGCCTGCGTCGCCGCCACGAATGCCCGCCCTCGCCAGCGCCACGGCAACGCAGAGGGCGCCCACGCCACCCCACCATACGACCTCGAAATGGCCCGCCGCCAGCGCGGCCGCCACGAGCTGCCGTGCCGCCGCGTAAGCGGCGTCGAGGATTTTCTGGTCTGCCTGCAGCAGCATCGCCGCACCTGCCGCGCGCTACCGCCACGCAGCCGCCGCCCGGCAGCCTGGGCGATCCCATGCTGACGGCCAGAGGAGCGCCCCCGACGCCGACCCGGGTGCCAGAGCCCGTCGGGGCCGCACAGCGGTCCCCGGATCGCTCGAACGGCGAACGATAGCCCACGATTGCGTAGCGTGGGATAGTCCTGCCCGGCAGCCGCCCGGACCAAGCACGGTCACGCCATGACGCCCAGGATCGCAAACCGATGCACTCGGTTCGCCGGCTGGAGCGGCGTGTGCCGGCACCTGCCGCACTCCGACAACCTCACTATGCCCGGAGCTGGTGCAGGTACTTGGGCGCCAGCGGGTCGTCGGGATCCAGCTCGCGAATGGTGGCAAAGTAGCGTCGCGCTTCGTCGAGCCGCCCCTGTTTCATCGCCAGGATTCCCATGTTCGAGATGATTTTGGTGTTCTCCGGGTCGAGTTGCAATGCGGCGCGCAGATTGCGTTCGGCAGCGCGGTAGCTGTGCAGCTCCAGGTGGCAGATGGCAAGCTCGTTGTACGTGTCAGCCAATCCCTCGGCATCAGCCTCGCGACCGTGCGACAGCACCGCTTCGAACGCCTGCCTTGCCTCGGCGAAGGCGCCGCTGCGCCGCAGGGCCCAGCCGCGCAGAAAGTGCGCCTGCCAGACGTCGGGATGGGCGGTGAGGAATCGCTCGATCATGCGCAGACCGTCGGCTTCGGAGCCGCTGCGGATCAGATCGTAAGCGGCGCGGAAACTGTCCTCCGCCAACCCGTCGCTCGCCATTTGCCGCAGCGTGCGCTCCGCCTCGGCACGCCGCTCGGCGTCCCTGCCATGCTTGACGTACACCGCCAGGTGGGGCCGCGCTTCCCCGAAGCGGCGCTGCGTGAGATAGAAGTGAGCCAGGTTCAGGTGGGTATCGGCATGCAGCGGGTCGAGATCGAGCACCCGTCGATAGGCATGCTCGGCGTTCCGGCGCAGCCCCTCGGCTGCATCGGCGGTGTCGGTCCGCTCGACGGCGTTGGCGTGTTCCTCGTAAGCGAACGCCAGGTTGAGGCCAGCACTGAGGTCTTCGGGGTGCAATCCGATGAGGGCGAGGAACAGCTCCTCGGCGATGGCGAAGTCGCCGTTGTGCGCCTTGATGATGCCCGCCTCGGTGAGTTCTGTCTTGATGGTCGGCTTGGCGGCGCGAATGAAGCGCCGGTAGTAGGGCGCGTCATGATGGTGGGGCTGATAGGCGAGGATCTTCAGCATGGCGGCGATCGTGGCGTCCCAGGTGAGTTCCTCGGGACTCACCGAGGTTGCGTCCTCCTCCAGCTCGATCGGCAGCGCGACCGAGGGGTCCACCTTGAACGCATCCAGTTCGTAATCGAAGTCGCCCGGCAGCGAGACGTAAGCGATGCGCGCCAGCGGATCGGGCACGCCATGCTCCCCCATGGGTGCAAAGATAACACCGCCATGGTCGGTCCGCCACCGAGTCCGTCGCGGGCGTGGCGTCCCCCGTTCGATCCGGTACGACGGATCGCCTTGTGACGCAATCCCGCGCCACGTAGGATGCCGTCGGTGCGCGCGGCGCGCACCAGTGCAATCGATGGCAAACCATTCGGTAGTGGGAATCGGCTTCGCGATCATGGACCACGTGGCGCACGTGTCGGCAGCGCGGATCCGCGAACTGGGCGTTCATCCTGGAACGATGCAGCTTGTCGACCAGCGGTTCAGCAGCGAGTTGCGCGGTAGCGAGCCGGCGGCGCGCATCCTGCCCGGTGGGAGCTGTGCCAATACCATGCGTGGCCTGGGCTGGCTCAATGCCTCCGGCGCTGCTCCCGCACTTGCGCAGCCGCTGTTTATCGGCGTAGTCGGTGACGACGCCGAGGGCCGAGCCTATGCGCGGGCGCTGCAACGCGAGGGAGTCGCGTGCTCCCTGCAGCGCCGTGCCGGGGCCACCGCCACCTCCACGGTGCTGGTGACACCGGGGGGGGAGCGCACCATGTTCACCTGTCTCGCCATGAGTCCCCGGTTTGTCGAGCCGCTGCTACTGTCCGGCGAATTGGCGAACGCCGGCGCGTGTTACGCCACCGCATTCCTGTGCGACGTGGACACCAGTTGGTGGGCTCTGCGTCGTTGCGCAGCCGAAGCGGTACGGCACGGCGTGCCGGTGGTGTTCGACCTCGCCGACCCGCTGGCCGCCGAGCGCCACCGCGCCGCCCTTGCCGCCTGGTTGCCGGAAACGGCGGATGTCATCATCGGCAACCGCGCCGAACTGCATACACTGACCTGCTGCCGCCGTGACCGCGATGCTCTGGCAGCGGCGGGGACGCTGGCTCCCGTGGTGGTCATGAAGACTGGCGCGGACGGGGCGCTGGTGTGGCAGCGCGGCGAGGTGTGCGAAGTGCCAACGGAGCCACGGGCACCGGTCGACACGACCGGCGCCGGTGACGCCTTTTCGGCGGGATTCCTGTTCCGGTGGCTGGCCGGCGAGGATGCCGGTGCCGCCGCCGGACTGGGCAACGCCGTGGCCGGCGGCATCGTCGGCGTGGACGGCTGCGACTACGCCAGCGTGGGACGCGCGCCGACTACCTGATCGTGGGATCCGCCGCCCATACGGATGGGATGGCCACCCGCTTCGCCGCCTTCGGAGCGCCGTCTACAGACGACGGGTTCGGGGCACTAGGCGTCGTCGGGCTCGGGTAGCGGAGCAGGCGCGGGTTCCTGGACGGCGGGTTCCTGGACGACTGTCGGCGGGCCTGACGGTGCCGGACTCAGCGCCCGATCGATCTGACCGATCAGGCGCGAAGCGATCTCTCCTGTTTTGCGCGCCTCTTCGGAAACCGTACCGTTCACCATGCGCTCCTTGAACAACTCGTCGACGATATTGAGCGCGGCAACGATGGATACTTTCAGCGGGTCGCTCCAGGATACTTGCGTAGCGGTCGCCTCGAGACGCGCCCGGAAGTAGGGCATTACCTTGTTGAGATAGGCGGGATCCTCCTCACTGCGGATCATGAAGGAGGTGCCCAGCAGTTCCACGTGGGTCAGATGTTCGGCCATCGTTCCTGATCGCCTGCCTTAGAAGATATCGAACTCGCTGCCCTCGCTGTGTTCCGTATTGCCCTGCTCCGGATTGCCTTCCTCGGCGTCCGCTTCCTCGGTGCCCGGCTTGTCGGAACCATCGGACTGTGCCTCATCGGAGGCGGCCTCTCCGCGAGCGGCTTCCGACTCGTCCGCCGCATCGAACAGCTTCGGTTCATCCGTCTGCGGCACCGCCTCCGACGATTCCTCGGTACCGCCGAGCTGCCTGCCGAGTTGTTCGAGGGTGCGGTTGATGGTGGCCGCGATCTCTTCCTGCTCGGAGCGAAGGTGACTCAGCCGTTCCTCCAGATCCTGCCGCTTGCGGTCCGATTCCTCGCGCGCGCGCTCCGATGCCGACAACCGGGACTGCAGTTCGGCCGACCGCTCCTCGCTGGCGGCCACTTCCTCGCGCAGGCTGGCATTGGCTGAGCGCAAATCGCGGACCAGGACGAGAATGCGTTCGACGTGCGTTTCCAGGTGGTGGATCTGTTCGACGGTACTCACGTTGTGCTCGCGGCCTCCTGCCGGCTCCGTACCGCTTCGCGGGCAACGTCAACCAGCTTGGCGAACGTCTCGGGATCCTGGATCGCCAGGTTGGAGAGCGCCTTCCGGTCCAGGGCCACCTCGGCCAGAGTCAGGCCGTGCATGAACTCCGAATAGCGCGTGCCCTGCATCCGGCAGGCAGCCGAAATACGCGCGATCCACAGGGTGCGAAAATCGCGCTTGCGGCGCCGACGGTCACGGTAGGAATAGGCAAGCGCCTTGGCCACCGCGTCCTTGGCCGGTCGAAACAACTTACTTCGGCGACCCCAATAGCCCTTTGCGGACTTGAGGATCTTGCGCCGCCGGGCGTGACGCCGCCCGCTGCCGGCTCTCGGCATGATCTAGCTCCCTATTAGGTGGTCAGGGTTGACCGCACGGGCTATCCGTACGGAATGAGCTGCTTCGCCCTTTTGGTCTCGGCGGCACTCAAGGTCGCGCCGTGCCGCAGCTTCCTCTTCCGCTTGCGGCTCTTCTTGGTAAGGATGTGCCGCAGCCCCTGCTTCTTGTACTTGACCTTGCCGCTGCCGGTAATCGAATACCGTTTCGCGGCGCTCTTACGTGTCTTGTTTTTTGGCACGGTTCGATTCTCGTCTTGGCTGAGGCGCAGCGTTCGCCGCCCGCGCCACCGCCTTGGCGGCCGCGCCGGGGCTGAGAAACATCGACATGAAACGCCCTTCCATCTGCGGTCGGCGCTCGAGAACGGCAAAGTCTTCGAGAATATCCAGAATCCGGCCGAGCACGTCGCGGCCGATTTCAGTGTGAGCCAGCTCCCGGCCGCGGAAGCGGATCGTGACCTTCACCTTGTTGCCCTCTTCGAGAAACTGGCGCACCTGCCGAGCCTTGAACTGCAGGTCGTGTCTCTCGATCTTGGGCTGCATGCGGATCTCCTTGAGCTTGCCAAGCTTCTGCTTGCGCTTCGACTCCTTGATCCGCTTCTCCTGCTCGAACTTGAACTTGCCGTAGTCGAGAATCTTGCACACCGGCGGACGGGCCATGGGTGAGACTTCAACCAGATCCAACCCGTTGGTGCGGGCCAACTCCATCGCCCGCTCGGTAGCCACCACGCCGGCCTGACGGCCGTCCTCGCTGATGAGCCGTACTTCCGGCACGCGAATCATGTCATTTATTCTCAATCTGCGTTCGGCCAATCGACCTCCTCAGGACGCGACCTGAGTACGACAGCGGTACCTGTTCGCGCCGGAATGTTCATCTCATGTCGCCGGATCGCCACTTCCCGGATGGACACTTCGCCAGGATCCACGCTGCATCCGGATCCACACGGTAGCGCACCGACGGGATACCAGTATAGCAGGATGCGCGCCGCCGGGTCAAAGCGTCGATGCAACTCATGCAGATCATGATGGCGCGGCGCTGCTCGACAGCACGAACAGTACCTCGGTAGCGCGCCAGTTGGCCAGCCACGGGCTGATCGTGCCGCGCTTGGAGATGGCGATCTCCTTGAGAATGGCGATTCGCGCCCTGCGGCAATACTCGATGAAGTCCTTGCGCGTGCACAAGTGGATGTTGGGAGTATTGTACCACATGTAAGGCAGATCGCGCGTAACCGGCATCCGCCCGCTGAACAGGAATTGCAGGCGCACCCGAGAGTAACCGAAGTTGGGGAACGACACGATGGCGCGCCTGCCGACGCGCAGCATCTCGGTCAGGACCAGCAGCGGTCTATGGGTGGCCTGCAGGGTCTGGTTGAGGATTACGTACTCGTAGCTGCCGGTGGCGTAGTCGCGCAGCCCCTCGTCCAGGTCGCCCTGGAACACCGAGATCCCCTTGGCGATGCTTTCGATGATCATCGACTCCTGTATGTCGACGCCCCGTCCGCGCACCTGCTTGGCGGCGATCAGGCGGTGCAGCAACTCGCCGTCGCCACAGCCGAGATCGAGCACGCTGCTGCCCGCGGGGACCAGCTTGACGATCTCGTCGTAGTCGATGTGCGGACGACCCGACTGCGGATCGCTCATTGCCGGCTGCCCGGCCGGCTGCTGCCCGCGCTTGCCAGGAAGGAGCGGATGATGCGTGTCTGTCGTTCGGTTTCGATCAGGAACGAGTCGTGGCCGTGCGGGCTGTCGATCTCGACGTAGGAAACGTCGTTGCCGGCCTGCATGAGGGCGCTCACGATCGCCTTCGATTGGCGCGACGGATAAAGCCAGTCCGAGGTAAAGGAGACCAGCAGGAACTTGGCGTGGCTCCGGTCGAAGGCGGCGGCCAGGCTGCCGGGGCGGCCGTTCAGGTCGTAGTAATCCATCGCTTTGGTGATGTACAGGTAGGAGTTGGCGTCGAACTGATCGGCGAACTGGCGCCCCTTGTAATCGAGGTAGCTCTCCACTTCGAATTCGTGGGAGAAGTCGTACTCGAACCGTTCCCGCTCCTGCAGCTTGCGCCCGAACCGCTTCCCGAGCGACTCGTCCGACAGGTAGGTAAGGTGGCCGACCATGCGGGCCGTGGCCAGACCGCGCCGCGGCTGGTCGCGGCCGTAGTAATCGCCGTCGCGCCAGCCGGCGTCGGTGGTGATGGCGTTACGTCCGATGGCGTGAAAGGCGATGCCCTGCGCGGAAATGGTAGCGGTGGAAGCGAGAATGATCGCCGACTGCACCATCTCCGGGAAGCGCACCGTCCACTCCAGCGCTTGCATGCCCCCCATCGACCCGCCGGCAACGCAATGGATATGGTCGAGGCCGAGGTGGCGCACCAGTTCCCGCTGCGCGGTGACCATGTCGCCGATGGTGATCACCGGGAAGTTCAGACCGTACGGCTTGCCGGTGGCGGGATCGATCGACGCGGGTCCGGTGCTGCCGTGACAGCCACCGATGAAGTTGGAACAGACGACGAAGTAGCGGTTGGTGTCGAACGCCTTGCCGGGACCGATCATCGCGTCCCACCACCCCGGACGCCGGTCTTCGGGCGTGTGGTATCCCGCTGCGTGGTGGCTGCCCGAGGTAGCGTGGAACACCAGCACCGTGTTGTCGCGTGCGGCATTCAGCTCTCCGTAGGTTTCGTAGCGAACGTTGATCGGGCCGAGGCTGCGACCACTCTCCAGAACCATCAGGTCGGGCGACTCCGCAAATGCGTAGTCGTACGGCTCCACCAGACCGACCGATGACGGATGCTGCCACGGATGCGGCGTGGCCGGCGAAGTGGGTCTCGACGTGCTGTTCATGTGGAGAAGGCGCGGGATCCGGTCCGCTTCCAACGAGCGGGGAGTAGCGGTACTTTACGGCCATCATTCCGAATATGTCAAACCGAACCACTGCCCTTGCACTCTCACCGGCCTGGGCGCCGCGTGTCCGCGCAGGCGTGGGCGCGCCACGATCACGGCGCCACCCGGACCCGAGCGGGCGGAGGATGTACGCCGTCGCGCTCTCCCTGCTGGTGGT
This sequence comes from uncultured Spirochaetaceae bacterium, assembly GCA_964346995.1. Classification (GTDB taxonomy): domain Bacteria; phylum Spirochaetota; class Spirochaetia; order SZUA-6; family Bin103; genus Bin103. The sequence continues at coordinate 12,713 of CAYFXT010000001.1, forward strand.
GGGATGCGCCTCCGGCCCGGCTGCGCGACCGGCGCACGAAGCGGTGGGGCCGGCGCCGGCCGATGCGCAACTGGTCGTTACCGTACGCCAGCCACTGCTCGACGACGTCCTGGTGCATTTCGATGCAAACGCCCTGCTGCCCGCCGGACTGGATATGGATGCCCAGGCGCTGTCCGCCTCGACCCAGCGTCTGGTCATGAGCGTGCTGCCCGAGGAACGCGGCACGACGCTGGCACTGGTGCCCTCGGGGCGCTATCCGGCGCAACTGATGGGCTGGCAGCTCCACCTCAGCAGACTGGAGTTTCACACCGTCGACGACAGCGGGGTGCGGCACTTCTGGAGCAACCCGGCAACCGGTTTCGGCATCCTGGTGTTCCCCAACCTGATCTTCCTGTTCTGGCTCGATCCCGCCCGGGTCGAGGTATCCGACAGCAACGCCCCCGAGGTAGAGAAGATGATACAACTTGCGCTGTACGGATCGCCGGTACCGATCCACCGTTCCGCCGCGCGGCTGAGCGGCGCGGACGTGTTCGTCTACCTGACCGACGCCGTCGCTCTGGCCGAGCAGTACGATCCCTCGATCGGGCCTGCCGCGGCACGGGTACCGACGCAGGCGGCCTGGATTGCCGGCGAAGTAGCTGGTGGCGGCGCCGGTGAGCAGGTGGCACTGATGGGGGAAATCGCCGTGCGGGCCGACGATCCCGAGCCGTTCGTGGCGCTTGCCCGGTTGCTGCTGGTCACCCTGTTGCGGCAGTTCGACCTGCTGAACACGGGGCGGCTGCGCGCGGTGGAGGTGTCGGCCAGCGAAACGGGCATCATCGAGTTCACCGGCCTGCAGCTTCCGCGGCCGGTGATGGTGGAGTTGTTGGAAGCCATGCTGAGTGGAGATGACCAGAGAGGTCTCGATGAGGAGGCGCGGTCACGCCGCGACCCATGAGCCCATGAAGATCGAAACCCAGGCAGCGGAGGTTGGCCGTCCTGTTCGGGTCAGGCGCCGTGACGAACTGGTGATCGTCGACTACGAGGCGGGCAACCTGCGCAGCGTGCAATTGGCGGTGGCGCACCTCGGCGCCGCCGCGGTCACCAGTGCCGATCCGGAGCGAGTGCGCCATGCGCGGCGGGTGATATTTCCGGGCGTCGGAGGCGCCGACGCCGCGATGGCGGTGTTGCGCAGCCGCGGGCTCGACGATTCCCTGCGTGAGGTGCACCGGGCGGGGCGGCCGATGCTGGGCATCTGCGTCGGCTGTCAGGTAGTGTTCGACTCGTCGCAGGAGGGGCCGACCGAGTGCCTGGGCCTCGTCCCGGGCCGGGTGACGCGCCTGCTGCCGGCACCCGGACGCAAGGTGCCGCACATGGGCTGGAACGTCGTGCGGCAGCGCCGGCAGCATCCGGTCGTGGCCGGCATCGCAGACGGGGCCCGGTTCTACTTCGTCCACTCCTACAGCGTGTCGCCCGACCAGCCGGGGGTGACGGTAGGGGCAACCTGGTACGGGCGCGAGTTTGCCGCCATCGTCGCCGCCGACAACATTGTGGCGACCCAGTTCCATGCCGAGAAGTCGGGCCGCTGGGGCCTGCAGTTGCTGGCCAACTTCCTTGCCTGGAGTCCCTGAAGTGGCGGACGCACAGAATACGGAGCGGGACGCACTGGCCAAACGGGTGATCGTGTGCCTGGACGTGCGCAACGGCAAGACCACCAAGGGGGTGCGCTTCCTCGACAACAAGGTGGTGGGTGACCCGGTAGTCATGGCGCAGCGGTACTACCGGGACGGGGTCGATGAGCTGGTGTTCTACGACATCACCGCGTCCGCCGAGCGGCGCGGCATCATGCTGGACGTGGTGCGCCGGGTGGCGGAGCAGATCTTCATCCCGTTTGCCGTTGGCGGCGGTATCGGATCGGTGGCCGACATGCGCGCGGTGTTGCTTGCCGGCGCCGAGAAGGTGTCGGTCAATTCGCAGGCGGTGCGCAACCCGCGCATCATCGGCGAGGGGGCAGCGGCGTTCGGCACCCAGTGCATCGTGCTGGGGCTGGACGCCAAGCAGGATGCCGCCATGCCGAGCGGCTACCGCGTGATGATCGACGGCATGCGCCGCGCGACCGATCTCGATGCGCTGGAATGGGCGCAGCGGGCGCAGGAACTGGGCGCCGGAGAAGTGGTGCTCAACGCCATCGACACCGACGGCGTGCAGGCCGGCTACGAGATGGAGGTGACGCGGCTGCTCGCCGACCGCCTTACCATCCCGGTGGTGGCGTCGGGAGGCGCAGGTACGCCCGACCACCTCTACGATGTGCTGGAAGAGGCCCATGCCGATGCTGCCCTGGTGGCCTCGATGGTGCACTTCGGCAGCTATACGGTAGGCGACATCAAGCGCGCGCTGGCTGCCCGCGGCGTGTGCATCCGCGAGCCGTAGCGGTCCGCGCGGCGCCGTCGCCTGGGCCGCCCGGGCCGGTGCAATTGCTTTGGCGACGTGCGGGGATTATAGTAGAGCCACCGAATCTGGAGATCAGAATCTGGAGAACATTGCATGCCCACATACGACTATGAGTGCTCGAACGGACATCGGTTCGAATACCTGCAGTCGATTACCGCTGAACCCCTTACCGCGTGTGTGACCTGCGGCGAGACGGTGCGCCGGCTCATCGGCGGTGGCACCGGTATCATCTTCAAGGGATCCGGTTTCTACGTGACCGATTCGAAGAATGGAAGCCACGGCAGAAAGGCTGCCGCGAAGGACACGGACGCCACTCCCGCCGCCAAGGACAAGGACAAACCGGCGAAGAGCGAGGCCAAGAGCGGCACCGACTCTTCCCCATCCGGCAGCTCCCCATCCGGCAGCGACAAGCCGGCCAAGACCGCCGCGGCCACCTGATCGCCGGGCCGCCTCTCCGGCGGCGACGCACCCTGTAGCCGACCGATCGGCAGGCGCGCCACTCCGCCATGCCTTGAGCCGACGAAACCGGAGCCCGCGCATCGCCGGCTGATCGGATCAGCCCGCTTCCAGTTTCGGCGTGCGCATCGCGGCCATGCTCCGTTCGAGAAGAGATCCGAGTCCCAGCTTCTCGTAGGACGCCTGCAGTTCCGCCACCACCGGGTTGATGACCGGGTGGCGCGGCGCGAACAGCGTGCAGCAGTCGGGATAGGGGAGGATGGAAATGGCGAACGTCCCGATCCGCTGCGCGGCCGCGATGATCGTTTCCTTGCCCTGACCGATCAGGGGGCGCAACACCGGCAATGCGGCGTAGCTCCCGGTGAGGTGCAGACTCGGCACCGTCTGGCTGGCGACCTGACCGAGGCTGTCGCCGGTGATCAGGCATTCGTGGCCGCGTTCGGCGGCGATCAGGCTGGCGATCCGCATCATCGCGCAGCGCGTCAGCAGGGTGATCTCCGCGCTCCGCGCGCGTTCCTTGATGCGCACCTGCACGTCGGTAAACGGTACGACGTGCAGGGCAAGATCGGGCAGGAAGCGGCGCAGCGCGACCGCCAGCCGGTGCACCTTCTGTTCCGCCTCCGCGGAGGTGAACGGGTAGGCGTGGAAGTACACCGCATCGACCGCCAGCCCGCGCCCGCCCATCAGATAGCCCGCGACCGGTGAGTCGATGCCCCCGGAGAGCAGCAACAGCCCGCGCCCCGAGCAACCCACCGGCAGGCCGCCCGGCCCGCGGTGCTGGTCGGCGTAGGCATAGATACGGTCGCGTACCTCCACGCGCACCGTGGCGCCGGGTTGGCGCACGTCGACGGTGAAGTCGGGGAGCCTGGCGCGCAGGAGGTCGCCGAGCAGGCAGGCGATCTCGTAGGAGTTGAGTGCGAAGCGCTTGTCCTCGCGCGTCGCTTCCACCTTGAAGCTGCGCGGACCCGGAAGTGCCGGTGCGCGGGCGCTACCGGCACTTGGATATTCATCGTCTTCCGGGTCACGGAGTGACCTTGCCGACTCGGCACGGCTGCCGGCCAGCTCGGCGGCGACGAAGTCGGCCACCTGCGGAAACGACTCGGCACGCTTGGCGAATCCGGCCATGCGGGCGTACGACACCACGCCGAAGGTAGATGCCAGAATGTGTTCCGCCTCTGCGGCCAGGTGGTCCTCCACGGTCATGAACACCCGGCCCCACGTGCGCCGCACCTGCGCCGCCCGGCGGGGCAGCCGCCGCGCGATGTTGCGCATCAGGCGTTGCTCGAACGCCAGCCGATTGGCGCCCTTGAGGGAGATTTCCCCGTACTTGACGAGGAACTCGGTCACCGGGCGACCGCTCGCAGCCGCGGCAGGATACCCGCGAGGCCGTCGAGCAGGAGGGCGACGTCGGTCTCGGTCGTGGTCCACCCGATCGACACCCGGAACGCGCCGCCGGCGACCTCGACGGGGACGCCCATGGCATCCAGGGCCGGCGAAATCCTGTGCTTGCCGGAGGAGCACGCCGCGCCGCGCGACACGTAGATGTCCCGGTCGCTGAGCATCCGTACCAGCACCTCCGCGGGAACGCCGGGCGCCGCCAGACAGGTGATGTAGGGGGAGAAATGCTCGGCGTGGTCGAGGCGCTGGCGGGGGATTACCCGGAGGTCGAGCCGCCGGGCGCCGGCGGCGAGCTGGTGCTGAAGCTGCGTCGCGTGGCGCAGATGTTCACCCGCGGCCGGCGTCAGGGCGGCGGCGCAGCGTGCGAAGGCGCGCATGCCGGCGACGTTCTCGGTGCCGGGCCGCCGCCCGTGCTGCTGACCGCCGCCGCGCGGGAGCGGCGCGGCCGGCGCGGCGGCGCGCAGCCACAGCGCGCCGACGCCCACCGGGCCGCCCAGTTTGTGGGCGCTCGCCGCGGCGCTGTCGGCCGCGGTGATCGGTACGTCGAGGCCACGGCCCAGTGCCTGCACGGCGTCGGTATGGAAGTGTATGCGGCGACCGATGCGGTGGGCGTGTGCCTGCACGATCGCCGCCGCCGCACCGAGCGGCTGTATGGCACCGGTCTCGTTGTGTACCGCGATGATCGCCACCATACGGGTCTGTTCGTCCAGGCAGTCGGCGAGGTGGTCCAGGTCGATGCGCCCGTCGGCGCCGACCCGCACCGTCCTGGTGGGGAAACCCATGCGACCCAGTTGCCGGACCGGCTCGGCTACCGCCGGGTGCTCGACCGCCGACTGCACGATGCCGCGCCGGAACGCCGCACGGCTGTCGCGCAGGTACGCCAACGGCGAATAGAGGATCAGATGGTCCGCTTCGGTGGCGCCGCTGGTGCCCACGATTTCCTCCGCCGAGCGGCCGAACGCCTCCCCGATGCCGGCCAACGCGGCGTCCAGGGCGCGGCGCTGACGCTGACCGCAGGCGTGCGCCGAGGACGGATTGCCGAGTTGGAAGTCGGCAGCGCACGGTGGCTGCGGCGGGGCGGTGGCGGCCCAGTCCAGATAGGTCACGAGCCGCTGACGCGATCGTAGATCTTGAATACCAGATCCCACACCACGACGGTGAATCCGGCGACGATGGCCAGTTCACCGAGCACATGTCTGGTGCTGGCCCAGGCGCTCCTGTCGGCGAGGATGGTGGAGCCCGGCGCCGGTTGGGTGAACAGCGTGCCGCGGCTGCGCCGCTGGGCAGCATCGATCACCGTGAAGCTGGCGCTGCCATCCTCGGTGAGACCGCCGGCCGCGCGCAGGTAGTCGCCGATGGTCAGCGCCGGCTGGTAGGGCACGGCGGCCGGCACGTTCACTTCGCCGGCGACGTAGACGTTCAGGTCTCGCATCGGTACGTGAAACTGGTCGCCCGGTTCGAGGAACAGGTCGAAGGCGGGGTCGCGGGTCTCCCAGAGCAAGCCTACGTCCACCGGTTCGCGGCTGCCGGATGCGGCGCGCAGGACGCTGCCCTGCTCGGCGATCGCCAGCGGCGTCGGGCCGCCCATCCGTTCCAGCACCTGCAGCACCGTGAGCCCGGCCGCATACGGCAGCAGCACGACCACCTGCTCGGTGGGTACGGCGCGTGGCTGGTCGCCGCCGACGGAACCGAACAGCGCGCCCTGCACCAGCACCATGCGCTCCGGCCGCATCGCCGGTGCAGCCTGGACGCGATCCCCGTCGCGCAGAGGAAAGGTGCTCCACTGCGCGGCACTCAATTCCAGCACCCGGGTAACCGGGCCGCCGCGCAGCACCGACAGCCGGCTGTCGCGTTCGTCGCCGCGAATGCCGCCGGCGAAACGGATCAGATCGTCGATGCCCTCGCCGGCGAGCAGGTCGAATACGCCAGGGAACGCCACCATGCCGTCGATCGCCACCAGGCGCTCGGCACGCGGTACGCGGACCCGGTCGCCCGGTGTCAAGGTCGGGTTGGCGTCCAGCTCGCCGTGGGTGGAGAAGCGGGTCAGATCGATCGCACGGGTAATGTCGTCATGGGTCAGCTCGACGCGGCGCAGGCTGCTGCCCACCTGCGGACCTCCGGCCACGGTGATCAGATCGGACACCCGCGACAGCGGCGTAACCGTATAGATGCCGGGGTTGCCCACCCCGCCGTAAACGAACACGTCGAACAGCGCCGGCTGCTTCAGCACGAAGCTCACGAAGCGCGCCGGAACCTGCTCCTTGATGCGCCGTACGATCTCGCGCCGCGCGTCCCTGAACATGCGCTCGCGGACGTCCACGGCGCCGACGTAGGGAATGTCCAGTTGATAGTCGTCCTGCAGCACCAGCGGAAACGTGTTCACCCGATCGGAACCAAGCTGAATCTGCAACTCGTAGGTGTCGCCGGCGGTCATGCGATAGCTGGTGGCGCTGAGGATACGTTGGCGCAGCGTGGCCGCATCGCCGGTGATGGGGCCGAGCGGCACCTGCTGCCGAAACTCCTCGGCTGCGAAGTTGCCAGTAGTGGTTTGCGCTGCAAGGGTGGCGGCTGTCGCCAGCATGGTGAACGCGGCCAGCGCCGGTCGCCAACACCGGCCGGTAGCCGCAGCGAGTCGCCGAGCCATGTAGCGTGATCCTACCTGCGACTGCCCTCGCCTGGCAACGCGGATCACGGTGCGCGTGCCCCTGCCGACTGCTGCACGGCGTGGTCGCGAGCCCTGGCGGGCGAGAGCAACCACTGCCAACGGGGTGCCGGCGGCGCACGCCACTCGGTGTCTTCGGATTACGGGACTCCATCCGTCCGTTGCCGGTATCGGGTGGGAGCGCTACACTGGTGGGCATGTGGCTGTTTCCGGGGATGGGATTCGTGATCGCCATACTGCCGTTCCTGTTCATCCTCCTCGCCCTGAACCTGGGCCGCACCGCGCTCCGCGAGACGCGCTGGCGCGATCCGGGCCGGCCGTGGCAGCAGTTGCGGGCACGGGATGGAGCCGAATCAGCGCATCGCGGCGCGCGCGACGGTCGCCGACAGAACCGCGTGTTTCGGCTGGCGTACCGGCTGGGCGGCCGGCTCACCGTTTCCGATCTGGTGGTGGATCTCGACTTCACCGTCGACGAGGCGGAGCAGTTTCTGGGTCAGCTCGTCGACAGTACGCGCGTGACCATGGAGGTGCGCGCCGACGGTCTGGTCTACTACGAATTTCCCGAGATCATCGCGCGGCTGCGCCGCGACGACGACCTGCCGGCGCGCGGCTGAGCGACCCACCGTGGAGGCGAACTCACATCCCGAAGCGGCCCGGCAGATGGCAGCGGCATGCTGCGATCTGTTGGAGAGCCTGGAGCCGGAGCAACGTTCCCACGCCCTCTTTCCCTATCTGGACGGCGAGCGTCTGTTCTGGTACTACCCGCCGCTGAACCGCCACGGCCTGCCGCTGCTGGCGATGAGTGACGAACAGCAGCGGCTCGCGAAGCGCGTTCTGGAGGCGGCGCTGTCGGAGCGGGGCTACGAGCAGGCGTGCGCGATCATCGATCACGAGCGGATCCTCGGTGAGCAGGAGCGTGCCGCGGGGCAACTGCACTGGGCGCGCGACCCGGGACGCTACTACTTCACCGTGTTCGGCGATCCGCGCGGCAGTGACCCGTGGGGCTGGCGAGCGGAGGGACACCACTTGTCGCTGCACTTCAGCGTATGGGGCGGACGGGTGATCTCCACCACGCCGTTCTTCTTCGGCGCCAACCCGGCCGAGGTGCTGCACGGACCGAACCGGGGCTTGCGCATCCTCGCGCGCCGCGAGGATCTGGCGTTCGAGCTCATGGAAAGCCTGGATCAGGCGCAGCGCGCACGGGCGATCATCTACGAGAAGGCTCCGTACGACATCCTCACCTACAACAGCACGCGCGCGGTGCTGCCGCGCGAGGAGGGGTTGCCGGCAGGCTGCCTCGATGCGACCGGGCAGGCGTTGCTCACCGCGTTGGTGGCGACCTACGTGGGGCAGGTACGCACCGACGTCGCGCGTCACAAGCTGGAGCATCTGCACCGCGACGGCGTCGGCCACCTGCGGCTGGCGTGGGCCGGTCCCATAGCTCGCCGCGAGGGCCACTACTACCGCATCCACGGCGGCAACTTCCTGGTCGAGTTCGACAACTGCCAGAACGAGGCCAACCACGTGCACTCGGTGTGGCGCGACGTGGAGAACGACTTCGCCCAGGACGTGCTGCGCGACCACCTGCTGCTCTACCATACCCACTGACGGCGGTCGCGCAGGCCGTCCTGCCGACGGCCGCGGGGAGCGTGCCGCCGTTACCGCGACTGGCTGCGCAGCGCGTAGCGCCGCTCGGCGTAGGCGGCGTCTTCGACCCACAGGCGGCGTGCCGATGCCTGCATGCGGCGTCGCACCAGTCCGGCGGCACGCATCGCCAAGCGAAATCCGAACCGCTCGGAGGTGGCCACCGTGGCTTCGACGATGGCGCAGATCCCGGGCCGCACCGGGGTGGCGTGCGTCTCCACCACCGACCCGGCACCCTCGCCGTCGATGATGGTCATGACGATCGTGCGCGGGTCGGGGCAGTGAAAGCGAGCGTCCACCTCCACCCCCATGCTCCGGGTGGCGCGATACAGCACCCGCACGGTGATGCTGTCGTCGCGTTGCTCCAGGACTGCGAGGCTGCCGAACGAGTGCGGATGGAAGTGCACGCCGTGCCACGGATCGAAGCGGTTGGCGATGATGTCCTGCGGCTCGCAACGCGCCTCCATGCGGATCACGGCGTCGATGCCGCTGCTCGGGCGGGCGCACAGGTATGGGCGAGGCGACGCCGCCTGCTCGCCGTCGAGACGCACCCAGAACAGTACGCCGTCGTCGTGGCTCGGCAGGGGCCGCCAGCCGGCGTGCCCCTGCGGCCCCAGTACCAGACCGTGCCAGGGGCACACCACACAGCCGTCGCGCACGCGGCCGTCGGCCAGCGACGCCCCCAGGTGCGGGCACGCATTGGGGGCCACCAGTGGTCCGTCCGCGCCGCGCCACGCGACCAGTTCGCGGCCCGCGATCCAGTAGCGGCGTGGCGTATCACCGACGGCGCGCGAGGCGTCGATCGCATACCAGCCGCCGGAGGGCAGCAGGGCGGCGCGGCGTACCGCCTGCCTGATCCAGCGCGGATCCGATTGCCGCCAGTCGGGCATGGCGCGCCGGTCGCCGGCGGGGAGCGGACCGGCCGGCGGGCGGCCGAAGCGCACGCCTCCGACGCGAGCGTGCCGGCCGGCGGGCGATGCCCGCGCGTCGTCGTCGTTCGCCTTTCGCGTCGTGGAGCGGCCGCGCCGATTCGTCCGCAAGTCACGTCCCGCCGGCGATGGGCGTGCATCGGGTTTCATGGTCTTCGGCGTCGCGGAGCGGACGTGCCACTCATGCGAAGATTCCGGGAAGCAAGCCGTGACTGCGCACCGAGGAGAGCGGCTCTGCCGGAAGGTTCCAGCGCTCGAGGATGGCGTTGGCTGCGGTGATGCCGCTCGCCGCGGCGCGCTCCATGAGCGCGGCCGGCTGCTCGAGGCGCACGAAGTCGCCCGCCAGATACACCCCGGGATGTGGCGTGACCACGCCCGGCCGGCTGGCGTGCGATCCGGCCCCGAACGCCGGGCAGTCGCGGCGCAGCAGAAACGCTTCGTCGATCACCCGCGCAGCCTGAGTCTCTGGATAGAGCCGGTGCAGGCCGGCGATCAGTGCCGCCCTGATTTCCGCGCCGGTGGCGTTCTCCGGCACCGCGTAGGCGTGCAATTCCACCACCGCACCGCCGTGGACATCGGCCCAGGCGCGGCTCTCGTCCTCGAACAGGTGGAACAGAGAAATGTTGTCCAGCAACGGCAAGCCGGCGGTGCCGGCGAACGGCACCCGGCCCGGATCGGTGGGGCGGTCCAGCCACAGCCGCCACACCGCGAACGGCAGGGTGGTCGCCAGGGAGCGAAGCGCCGTGGCCCATGCCCCGCGCGGGAGTGGCGTCTCCGGCAGCAGCCGCTGCAAGCCGGGTACGTCGAGGGCAAGCACCAGGGCGTCGGCGCCGATCGACGCCCGGCCGTGCTCGCGAGGAATCACCACCCAGCGGCCTGCTTCCCGCCTGATGCGGCTGATCGGGGTTCCGGTCGCGACCTGCACACCCAGGTTGGTCAGGTAGCGGCGCAGCGGTTGCCAGATGGCGGTCGAGAACGGCGCCCGCGCGACGTCGAAGATCAGTCCCTCGCGGCTCCCGGTGAAGTAGAAGTGGAACATCATGAGCAGCTCGGCCGCCGACATCTCCCGCTCCGGGTTGAAGAAGGAGTGCGCGAATACATCGAACAGCAGGCGCCGCGCGGCGGCCGGGAAGCGCAGCGAATCGAGGTAGTCGGCGGCCGAACGGCGGTCGTGGCGCCGGTAGGTGTGGTGGGCATCGAACGCCAGCATCGCCAGCGCCTGGCGCACGCCGACGCGCCGCAGCGCGTGCCGGGTCAGCTCCGGTGTACGGCGGGTGAGCGCAACCACGTTCCACGGTGTCCGTTTCGGCAGACCGACCAGGGACTGACGGGCGCCGTCGGGACCCAGGATCGGGTAGTCCTCCAGCGGCACCAGGATGTCGAGGTCCGGCGAGATGCGCCGCAGCAGGTTGCGCAGGTTGTAGTACTGGCGAAAGAAGGCGTGGAAGCCGCGTGCCATCTGTACGGTCTCGCCAGTCGCGACGCGCAGCGGGAAGGCGCCGGCGCGGCCGCCGAGCGCGTTCTCCCGTTCCAGCAACACCGTTGCGACGCCGCGTTCGGCGAGTACCGTGGCCGCCGCCGTGCCGGCGATGCCGCCTCCCACCACCACCGCCGTACGCCGTACCGCGTCGCGGCCGTCGTAAGCGGGCGCCGTGGCCGCCGGCCGGCGCGCCAGGAAGGAGTGCACGATGCCGCGCTGCCATCCGCTCACCGGTAGCGTGCGCACCGCCGTGAAGCCGGCGCGATTGAGGCGCCGTTCGAAGGCCCTCCGGCTGTCGAACGCCAGTACGCTGTCCCTGAGGTAGGTGAACAGGCTGCCCTCACCGGCTGCGATGCGCGCCGCCGGACGCACGATCAGGTTGGTCACCGTACGCCACAGCAGGCGACTGGCGCGTGAGCCGGCAACGGAATATTCGTGGAAGCAGACCGGTGCGGCAGGGCACAGCAGGTCGCGTACGGCGGCCAGGCAGGCGTCGGCATCGACGACGTTGCGAATGCCGTAGGCCATCAGGACGCCGTCGAAGCGGCCTTCCACGCCGGCGCCGCGCGGGTCCATCGCGTCGCCGTGCACGAATTGCACGTCCGCCAGCTCGGGACGGGCCCGCGCCGCCTGCAGCATGTCGGCGGCGGCGTCGAGGCCGACCAGCGTGGCCTGCGGGTAGGTGGCGCGCAGCGCCAGGGTCGACTGGCCGGTGCCGCAGCACAGGTCGAGGATGCGCGCGTCCGGCGCCAACTCCAGGCGGCGGGCGCTCAACCGTAGATGGCGGCGGTAGCCGGGGTTGAGCGCCACCAGGAGGTCGTACGCATGGGCTACCCGGTTGAAGCCGGCGGCCAGCTCATCCCCGATCAATCCGACTCCGGCGTCCGGCTCATGCCACTTCCAGATCGGCGAAACGCAGCACGCGGCGCGGTGCATGGAATCTTCCACGCGGCACCCGCCAACGCGCCGGCAACTCGCCAACGGCGGCACCGGTGGCGCCGAGCACCGCGGCCAGCTTACCGGCCAGCGGCACTACCGCCCGACCCGCGGTCACGTCGCAGCCCGCCTGTCTGATGCGTCCGCCGATCGCCGCGTAGATCGCGCGGGCGGCGCGGATCGACAGCGCCGCGCGCCACGGCAGCGCCAGGAACCCCGCCTCGGCGGCGCCGTAGAAGCGGCCGGCATTCGCCAGCACCTCGCCGACCACGGCGCGCAGCGGATCGCGCGCCGTGCCGGGGAAGGCATGGCCGAGTTGCGCCGGCAGGTCGCCGAGCCGGGCGCGATCGAGGCAGGTGCGCGGCAGGTAGATGCGGCCCAGATGCCAGTCCTCCAGCACGTCGCGGCAGATGTTGGTGAGCTGCATTGCCACGCCGAGTTGCGCGGCCGCCTGCAGGGCGGCGTCGTCGCGCAACGTCAGGACGTGGGACATCATCAATCCGACGGTACCCGCGACGCGGTAACAGTAGTGCAGCAGGTCGTGCAGGTCGGCGTATACCGGTCGATCGATATCCGTACTCATGCCGGTCAGCATCTCGCGCGGATAGTGCAGCGGCATCGCCGTGGCGCGCACCACCGCGCCGAACGCATCGACCACCGGGTCGCCGGTCGAAGCGCCTTCGGCGAGGCGCTCCAGCTCCGCGTGCAATTGCGCGAGCGCCACCCGGCTTGCGGCTGGCGGCACGCCGTCGACGGCATCGTCGGCGCGCCTGCACCAGGCGTACACCACCAGAGCGCCGCGCCGGCTATGGCGCGGTAGCAGGCGCGCCGCCAGGGCGAAGCTCCTCGACCCGGCGGCGATGCGGCGCCGGCAGTCGGCCTCCACCGCCGTCGTTATGCGCAGCGCGGTATGGCTCACGGGGCCAGGTCCGCCAGGACCAGATCGGCCGTGGCGCGCGCCGAGTTGATCACGCCCGGGATACCGGCACCGGGGTGGGTGCCGGCGCCCACCAGATAGAGCCCCGCGATATGGGGATCGCGGTTGGGCACCCGAAACCAGGCGCTCTGGGTGAGGGTCGGCGCCAGCGAGAATGCGCTGCCGTGGTAGGCATGCAGGGCAGTGCGGAAGTCCAGCGGCGTCATCCAGCGGGACACTACGACGTGGCGGCGCAGATCGGGAAGGACCCGTTCCAGGGCGGTGAGGATACGTTCCGCGTAGGCCGGAGCGATCCTATCCCAGGTCAGCGCCGCGTTGCCCAGGTGGGGTACCGGGGACAGTACGTAGAACGCACCGTGTCCCGGCGGCGCCAACGACGGGTCGGTGACGTGCGGCGCGTGCAGGTAGAGTGAGAGATCTTCCGGCAGCCGCGCGCCGTGGAAGATGTCGGTCAGCAGTTCCCGGTAGCGTGCTCCGAACAGTACCGAGTGATGGACGACGTTGTCGCGGTAATCGCGGTCGGTGCCGAAGTAGAGCACGAACAGCGACATCGACCACACCGAGCGTTCCAGGCGGCGCTGGCGCCGCGCCGCGCCCGCGTCGCCGCGGTACAACACGGCATAGGTGTGATGCACGTCGGCGTTGGACACCACGGCGTCGAACGGTTCGAGTCGCGCCGCGCCCGCGTGCGCGTAGCTGAGCCGGTGCGTCACCTGGCCGCGGTCTTCGGTCGGCACGACGTGGCGCACCGGGCAGTCCAGCAGCAGCCGTCCGCCGAGGTCGGTGAACAGCCGGGCCAGGGCGCGCACCAGGACGCCGACCCCGCCGCGCGGGTAGAATACGCCCCAGCGGCGTTCGAGGAAGTGGACGAGGGTGTAGATGGCGCTGGTCTCGAACGGATTGCCGCCCACCAGCAGGGTGTGGAAGCTGAGCGCCTGACGCACCCGCTCGTCGCCGATGAAGCGCGCCACGGTGCGGTACACCGAACGGTCGGCGCGCAGGCCGATGAGTTGCGGCGCGACCCGTACCATATCCCAGAACCGCAGGAAGGGGGTGGCGGCCAGTTCCTCGTAGCCGGTCTGGAACACCGCTCGCGTGTAGTCGTGAAAACGGCGGTAACCATCCCGATCGGGCGGATTGCGCCGTCCGATCTCCGCGGCCAGAGCGCCGCCGTCGGCGCAGTAGTCGAACCGGTCACCATCCGGCCACAGCAGCCGGTAGAGCGGATCGACGGCGATCAGCTCTACCCGGTCGGCAAGTGCGCTGCCGGCGACCGCGAACAGGTCCTCCAGCAGCGTCGGGTCGGTGATCACCGTGGGGCCCATGTCGAAGGTGAATCCACCCTGACGCCAGACGTACGCCCTGCCACCCGGCTCGGCGCGAGCCTCGAACAGCGTGGTCGCGATGCCCGCCGCCTGCAGGCGAATGGCGGCCGCGAGCCCACCGAAACCGCTGCCCACAACCGCCACCCGGCGGGTGCGTCGGGCGGCGGGCGCTGCGCCGGGCGGCGGCGGCGCGCGGCTGGCGGTCACGGGCACGACTGCGCTGCGCCCCGCCCGGGGCCACGCTGTCGTTTCCGCCGGTCATCGACAGCGTCGGCGTCCGGACGGTCGAAGCCCGGCGCAGTGCCGGATCCGTGCGGCTCACGCCTGCTGTGCTGCGCCGCTCGCTCGGCAGCGGGCAGGTGCGAGTCTGCTCCGGCCGCGAGGCGCGCGCGACCGCCATGCGCGGCTCGCCAATGGCTCGGCGACAGGCCGCGCGGCGGGCGACCGCTCAACAGGCGCAGCTTGTCGCCGCCGGTCAGCCGCAGGGCAAAGAAACGGCGGATGGTGGGCTCCGGCAAACCGAAGAAGCGTGCGAAGATGTTGCGCCGCGCCGCGGCCGGGTAGGCGTGAAACAGCAGCCGGTTGAGCAGGCAGCAGAAGCGGGCGCGGCGCTGCAGTTGGCCGCGCGCGGCGGCCGCGGCGGCCGGCAGCCGTGCCGCCGGCGTCGTCGCGGCCAGCACCGCCAGCTCGGCCGCCAGCGGCAGCGAGTAGCCGGTGCCGGGATGGAACCAGCCGCCGCGGTAGCCGCCGTGCACGATGCCGGCCGCCGCCCGGGTCGGCGGATCCGGCATCCGCCACGGCATCGGCAGGACGCCCTGCTCCGTTCGGGTCACCGCCTGCGCGCGCCAGCCGTGGCGGCGCAGCCATGCGGCAATGGCCTGCTGCCGCTGCGCCACGTCGAGGTGCGGTCGATCCGAGAACGAGGTGTCCTCGACCAGAGCGCGGCGCCCGGAGAGCGGCAACACGTACATGAAGCGGAACCCGTCGTACTGCGGCACGGTGGCGTCCATCACCAGGGGCCACTCCAGGCCGTGCGGTTCGTGCAGCGTGATCTCCTGCCCGTAGAATTTCTGGTAGCCACCGCGCGCGCCGGCACCATCGGCTCCGCGGGCGTCGACCACGGTGGCGCCGCGCACCGTACGTCCATCCGCCAGGTGCACCATGCCGGGGGCGACCCGATCGACCTGCGCGTGCTCCCACGCCAGCACGCCATCGCGGCCGGCGAGCAGCGCCAGGACCACGGCGCGCAGGCGCACGCTGGCGATCATGGCGTAAGGGGTGTGCAGGCGGCGCCGGAATCCGGGGAAGCGCACCTCGTAGCTGCTCCACCTGTGGCTGACGAACGGGTCCACCTGCCGGCGCATGGCCGGTGAGAGATCGCTTTCGTAGAAACACCAGGTGTGGTTGCCGCCGATCTCACCGCGCTCCAGCAGAGCCACGCTTGGGCGTGGTCCCGCCGTTCCCAATCCCGGTGAGGCATACAGCGCCGCCACGACCAGCGCGTTCTGCAACCCGCCTCCGCACAGAATCAGATCCGCCTCGTGCGCCGCCACCGCCGTCAGGGACGCCGCGCCAGAACGGCCCCGATCATATCGAGCAACGCCGCGCGGTGCGCCGGCTCCACGGTCAGCGCCGCAGCCCGTCGCCGCGCTTCGGCCGCGGTGCGCTCCAGGTGGGTGCCGACCAGCTCGCGGATTCCGGCGCGGTCGACCGCCGCGCGCACGCGCAGCAGGTCATCGAAACGCAGCGCGCGGTTGCCGAACAGCGGAGCGATCGCGGCCCACTCGGCCGGCCGCAGGCGCCGGCTCAACAGCGCATAGAACAGCGTGTGTCGTCCCTCCCGCGCGTCATTGCCGATCGGCTTGCCCAGCTCCTGCGCGTCGCCGAACAGGTCGAGCTCATCATCGATGATCTGGAACATCTGTCCCGTGCAGTGCCCGATGGCGCCGAGCTCGGTCACCGTGTCGGCGTCCAGACCGCTCAACAAGCCGCCGACCGTTAGCGGTAGCGCGCACGAGTAGCCGGCGGTCTTCTGCGCGTATACCTCGAAGATCGCGCTGTCGTCGCACCGATGGTCGAGGGCGAGCCGTATTTCGTGCATCTCGCCGAGGCCGGCGGCGCCGACCGTCCGGGTGATGACGGTAAGCAGTCGCTGCTTGGTGGCGGCGTCGACGCCGAGTTGAGCCAGCATCTCGAAGGCGAAGAAGAACCCCACGTCGCCGGCGCACAACGCCATGCTGCGCCCCACGTGGGCCGCCCGCCTGGGGTCACGCCGGGCGGCGACCCGCGCATAGCGCACGTGCCACGCCGGCAGACCGCGCCGCGCCTCGCTACGGTCGATGAGGTCGTCATGAATCAGCATGGCGGAGTGCAGCAACTCCAGCGCGGCCGCGCAGCGCAGTACCTCCTCCGGCAGCGGTCCCGCGCGTCCGATCCGATAAGCCAGGATCACCAGCATGGCGCGCATCATCTTGCCGCGGCATACGTACCGCGCATAGCCGCGAGCCACGTCGCCGTTGGCGTCGCCGTGCTCCTTGGCGTCGAGGAATTGTTCGAGAAACCGCTCTACCGCCTGCCGGTCGCCCGCAACGAACGGAACCGGCAGGTGCGTCGGTGCGCGCCGGGACTGTGTTCGCAGCGGTGCCGCCACTACCGGTGCAGGTCGTACACGCGGTAGCCGTCATCGCGGATTCGCTTCAGATAGAAGGAATCGCGCGGTATGGACCTCTCGCAGCCGTGGCTCGGAGCTCGGTAGCCGGCGGCGTTGGTGCCGTCGTCGGCCACCCAGCGGTCGTAGTCGTCGGAGGGCGCTTCCTGTGCGTGGTTGAGGGCGGAGTCCATGTCCCAGCGGCGGATCACCTCCGGAGCGCGCTCGGCGACCTGCCCACTGAGCGCCACGGCGGTGTTGCCGGAACCGTAGGAAAGCATCAGCAGCCGTTCGCCGACCATGCCGTCGCCGCGTCGCTGGCAGCGGCGGTTCAGCAGGGAGGCGAGGCTGAGGAACACCGATCCCGAGTACAGGTTGCCGACGATCGCGGCCGGCTGAATCGAAGCGTCGAAGTCGCGCTGCGCGAGGTACCGTTGCACGTCCGCTCCCGAATAGCCGAGGTACCTGGTGACCAGCGATCCCATCATCTCCAGTGGGAGATGGTGGTAGGGCGCATGGAAGGCGAACAGGTCGGTGTTGCGCAACGTCTCGGCCGGGGTTTCGCCAGCGCGGTTGCAGTGGTCCAGGAACGCCTCCTCGATCGTCTCCTTGTAGCAATGGATCGAAAACGAGCCGCGCACGCGCGGCGTCTTGGCTCCCACCGGGCGGAAGAAGTCGTCCACGTCCCGCGATGCGTAGCCGGCGCTGGCCACGTCCAGCTCCACCAGACCGCAGCCCCGTTCCGCTATCATGGCGACCGCACCGGCGCCCTGGGTAATTTCGGCGCTGGTACCGGGTGCGTAGCGCGCAACGTCGGTACAGATCACCAGACCACGGTCGTTGCTGACCCGGCTCAGGGAGAGGAGCGCATTGACGCCGAGCAGTGAATAGGTGCCACCGGCGCAGGCGTGCTGCGTCTGGAAGGTGGCAATGGTGCTCGGAATGGGAAAACCGGCGGCCCGCAACATGCCGCCGACGTGGGCGGCGATCGGCTTGGCCAGATCGGTTGCGGATTCGGTGCCTACCGCGATGTAGCGAAGGCTCGCGATGGCGCTGTCGCTCATGCGCGACAGCACCTGCATGGCCGCCTGAGCGGCCATGGTCACCGCATCCTCCCAGAAATGGGGAAAGCGCACGGAGATCTGTCCCGTTTTCTGGATGGCGCGGTCGAGAATGCGCTGGATGGTCGGATTGGACAATGCGTAGCGTTCGAGCAGGCGGCTCAAGCGCATGAGCAGCTTGGGGATGTAGACGGCCATGTCGCCGATACCGGTGGTCATGTGCGCTCCTCCACAATCAGTTCCCGTCAAACGGGGTGTTGAACGGTATACCGCAGACGCAATGTAGCGCGAACTCCATCCAACCCTGCAACTATCGCACCTATCGACTCGATCTCCGGGCGCGCTGCGTCGGCTCCGGCACCGCCGCACAGGATGATTGTACCCGACTCGATCGACCCTGCCACGACCCGCAAGTCGTGGAGGACGGCCGGCGGCGGGGGGCAGCGGGTCATGCTGATCAGTACCGCACCGGGCCGGTGCACGGCAACGGTCGCGACGATCCCGGCCGCCGGTACGTCGGCGCCAAGATACACCACGCGCCATCCCTCGCCCGCTGCCACCACGGCCGCCGCCAGGATGCCGAGCTCATGATGTTCCCCGCTTGCGGTGCCCGCCACCGCCACCGGCGCCTCGACCGAGAGGCGCTGCATGCCGAGCGCTGCGTCCAGGAACGCGCGGAAGGTAGTCGTGGCAAGGTGCTCGTGGTGAGGCTCCAGGTCGCCACTCGACCATCGCGCACCGATGCGCCGCATCACCGGGGCAATGAGATGCTCGACTACCGCGACGTAGCCGTGGTTCACCGCGGCGCGATGCAGCGTGGCCGTCAACCGCCAGGGGTCGAGCACGGATATCGCCTGCTCGCAGTCTTGCATCTGCCGCGCGAGCGGAACCGCTGACGCGTCCGCGGTATCATGGTGGACCAGCCTGATGATCTCCGCATCGGTCAACCCGGCTATCTCGCCGATCGCCAGACCACCCTGCTGCGCGGTACGCAGGAGCTGTACGCGCCGAATGTCGCGCTCCGAGTAGCGACGATGCCTGCCTCCGGAACGGTCCGGGACGATCGCTCGATAGCGAAGTTCCCACATGCGCAATACGTGCTCGCTGAGCCCGGTGCGGCGGGCAACGGCGCCGATCGGGTAGCGGGCAGTTTCGGTACGGCTGCTCATGCTGGCTTGTTCCACATATTCGCGTATGGTGAAACTGGCGTCAAGATTCGTGGTATCATGATCTAGTAGAGCACGCATATATTTCCATTTTTGTTGAGGTTCGAGATGAAAATTATCGTTACCGGGGGTACCGGGCTGATCGGATCGCGGCTCGTGCGGGCGCTGCGGGAGGCTGGCACCAAGTACCAGCCGGTGGTGCTTACCCGTGACCCGCGGCGAGTTCCGGAAGGCGTGGCCGCGGCGTCATGGCAGCTGGCGAGCGAGGCACCGCCGCGCGGCGTGCTGGACGGCGCCGCCGCGGTGATACATCTGGCGGGCGAGCCGATCTCCGCCGGGCGCTGGACGGCCGCGCGGCGGGCGCGGATCGAGGAGAGCCGTTGGGCGAGTACGGCGAATCTGGTGCGCGGGCTGGCATCTGCACAGCCGTGCCCGCCGGTGCTGCTCGCCGGTTCCGCGGTCGGCTTCTACGGCGACCGCGGCGACGAACTGCTGGATGAGAGCGCCGCGGCCGGAGACGGGTACCTGGCCGCGGTCTGCAGGCGCTGGGAGCAGGAGGCGACCGCGGCGGAGAAGCTGGGCGTGCGCGTAGTCTATCTGCGCACCGGTGTGGTGCTCGCCCGTGAGGGCGGCGCACTGCCCCGCATGGCGGCGCCATTTCGCCTGGGCGCCGGTGGCCGGCTCGGCCACGGGCGCCAATGGATGCCGTGGATCCACGTCGACGACGTAGTCGGTCTGCTCCGCCACGCCCTCGCCGATGGCCGGCTGCACGGGCCGCTGAACGTGGTGGCGCCCGGCGCGGCGACCAACGCCGAACTGACCCGCGAACTGGGCCAGGTGCTGCGGCGCCCGGCGTTCATGGTAGTGCCGGCACTGGCGCTCAAGCTGCTGTTCGGCGGCATGGGTGCGATGCTGCTCGCCTCCCAGCGCGTGGTCCCGCGCGCCGCCGAGGCGACCGGCTACCGGTTCCGCTTCGCAAACCTGGATGCAGCGCTGGCCGATCTGCTCGGCTGACCCGAATCGTTCCCGGCCCACCATCCGCGCACCGGGAGAACACCGTCCGCACGCCACCAGCGCGACCGTCCGGGCGCACCATCCGCGCGCACCGGGGGAACACCCAAGGCTACCGGGCCGTTTACGGTCGTGTCCCTCGGCTCCACCATGAGCCTGCGGCCAAGCGACTTTCCGAATCAGGACGGCGACCGCATTCCCGGCCTGGCAAGGGGCTTCCCGTTCGGCCCCGCGTGCTTCCTCCGCTGGGCGGGACCTGCTTCTCCTCGTGCCATTCGCTTCCGGTTACCAGATCACGAAAGCGCAACTTCTCGCCTGCGTGCCTCTGACGTGATCTCCAGCACACCCGACGCGACTACGACGGCAACGTCCCGTCATGGCGGTCGCTACAGCGAGCTCAGCCAGCCGCCGTCAACGTAGAGGATCTGCCCGGTGATGTAGTCGGCCGCAGGGGAGGCGAGGAACACTGCGGCCGTGCCGATGTCGGAGGGCGTGCCCCAGGTGCCGAGTGGAGCGCGTTCGCGCACCCAGGCGTCGAACCGGTCGTCTTCCCAGAGCGGTCGGGTCATTTCGGTCTTGATGTAGCCAGGACCGATGGCGTTGACGTTGATGCCGTAGCGCGCCCAGTCGACGGCCAGCGCTTTGGTGAGCTGGCGAATGGCGCCCTTGGTCGCCGCGTAGGGGGCGTTCTCTGCGCGTGCCTGCTCGCTCAGAAGCGACGCGATGTTGATCACCTTGGCCGAGCCGGCCGGTGCCGACTCGCTCCCCACGTGCGTGATCCGGTCGCGCCCGAATGCCTGCGTGAGCCGGAACACCGAGGTGAGGTTGAGGTCGAGCACGTATTGCCAGTCCGCCGCGGAGATCGACTCGGCGGAACCGCGGCGGGTGCCGCCGGCGTTGTTCACCAGAATGTCCACCGGACCGTCCGCGCGCACGCGCCGGTACAATTCGTCGATACCGTCGATGTCGGTCAAGTCGCCCGGATAGCTCGCGGCATCGCCGCCGCGCTCGGTGATCCGCGTGCAGGCCGCCGCCAGCGCGGCGGGGTCACGGCTGACCAGGGCGACCGTAGCGCCCGCGTCCGCCATCGTCAGGGCGACTGCCAGGCCGATGCCGCGGCTTGCCCCGCTCACCAGGGCGCGCCGTCCGGCAAGGGAGAATGGACTCCGACCCGAAGACGCCGGCCGACGACCGATGCCGGCGCGCCGATTGTCGTCGTCCTCGGTGGCGCGGAGTGACCGTGTCGTCTCGTCCGCCATGTGCCGACTATCGCCCGCACGGCCAGACTGGTGCAAGGCACAATTCAGAGCGCGCCTTGCTCAGGGCGAAGCCAGCACCGGTACGCGGTGGATGACGTTGCCCGGATAGCCGTTCGGATTCCACGACTGGCGGAACGGCTGTGCGGCACCCCGAGCGCTAGCGGCGCTGCAGGATTTCGGTAATCGCCAACCGGTCCGCACCCAGCTCGCGGTTGGCCTGCTCCAGCAGGTCACGGCTCGCCACCACGCACACGGGGCCCTCCGGGCCGTTGCCGAGCAGCTTCGCCAGGGCCGCCTTCACCGCGGCGGCGGTGACGCCCTTCAGTTGCTCGTGCCGCGCCTCGCGCATCTCGGGTGTGATGCCGGCCAGATGGCGTTGCAGCGCCATCTGGGTGGCGGGCCGCGGCCTCGGCGGTGTGAAGCCGCGCTTGGCTACCGCGATGATGGCGCGTCCGATCTCCTCTCTGCTCCACTGCGCCGCGCCGACCCAGGCGGGCGTGCGTGCGAACACGTCCAGCGTGCGCACGATGTGCGGGTCACGGTAGGAGCCGAACGACGCCGATCCGCCCAGCGCATCGTAGCGGAACCAGGCGCCATACGCGTTGCCCTTGAAGCGGATTTCCGGAAGGATCCAGTCGAGGTTGACGATGTGCGCGCCCACCTCCAGGGGTACCGCCTCCGGCTGCGTATAGTGCGGCGCTGTGATCAGCTTTGCGCAGTAGGCGACATCCATCTGTGCCGCCAGCCCCTCGCGCGGCGGCGTGGCGAACGGTGTGAAACCGAGGTCGGCGTCGGCAATCGGCTCGTCACGCAGCTTCCCGCTCCAATCGGCCAACGCGGCCGCTACCTGCGCGGCGCCGTGCTCGGTGCCGGTATGGCTGACCGTCAGGCGGTCGCGTGCCAGCAGGAAGTCGCGGATCCGTTCGATGCGTGCCATCAGCGCGTCGTGCTGCGTGGCGAACGATTCGGTCAGCTCTTCGCACAGGGCGAGCTGCGGCAGGCCGTTGGCAATCTCCGCCAGGTGTCCGGCCAGATCGAGCCCGCGCCCGGCGTGCAGGCTGGCGGTCAGGGCGCCGGCGCGCACCAAGCCGGTCCGGTAGCGCAGGCGCGCCTGAATGAGCACGTCGTTCAGCCGCTCGCGATCGCGCGGATCGACACCGAACACGAGGCTGCCGAGCAGCGCGAGGGCGTCTGCCATCTGGTCGTCGAGGGCCTTGAGGCTGAACTGCACCCCACGCAGCGTACGCTCCGCGTGCAGACCGTGGCGGCCAATCGAAAGCGAACTGCGTATGCCGCCGGTGGCGGACGCCTTGCGGCGCGCAATTTCCTCGTAGCCCGCGCCGGCGGCTCCGAGCTTGTCGATCGCCCCCAGGTAGCGCGGCAGATAGGGCCACAACTCGGCCGGCAGCCCGGTGAGGTCGAAGTCGAGCACCAGATAGTTGACGCCATTGGCGAACAGGTCGTTGCGCAGCAGGGTGATGCCGGCAACGTAACGCACCTCGGTGGCGACGTGCTGCAGGGTGGCAGGCAGGTCCGCCACCTGGAGCTGCGGCAGGCTGGCGAGTTGCTCCGGCGTGTTCGGCGTGCTGTTGAGTTGTTCCAGCTCCGCGGCCGCCGCGCCCGTCGCCGCGATCTGCTCGTCGGTCATCCCCTCCTCGATTCGTCGTACACGGGTGTTCAGGCGGTCGTCGAGCTCGCCCTGCATCGCGCGGTCGGGGCGCATCACGATGTCGAGCCGGTGCGGGTTGTCGATGAGCCGTTCGCGCAGCAGGCGCGCGAACAGACCCGGTTCCCGCTGCCAGCGCTCGCGGCACGTGGCCAGGTGGGTGCCGAGGCGCAGGAAGTGCAGGGGATCGGTGCCGTAGATCCAGCTTCCCACCACCCGGAACAGGGTGTGCAGCGGAAACATCGGCTGCACTTCGAGGTATTCGAAGGCAGCCTGGTGGAAGGCGGTCTCCACCATGTCGGCAGTGATGCCGCGGTCGGCGATCTCGACCAGGGTCGAGTCGATCAGCGCGCCAAACCGGTCCGCCCGGTCCGCTTCGCTGCCGCGGATGCCGATCACGAAGGTGGCCTCACGCCCCACGAAGGAGCTTCCGGAGTAGGTGAGATCGGCCCCCAGGCGCGACTGCACGACCGCCTTGCGCAGCGGCGCCGCCTCATTGCCGGCCAGGATCAGGGACAGTACGCGCATCAGGGCGGCGTCCACCGGATCGAGCGCATCGCCGGTCAGCCACGCGTTGACCAGGTAGGTACGTTCCGCGTCGGGCTCGTTGGCGCCGATCGGGTAGCGCTCCTCCAGCGAGCGCGACGCGGACCAGCGGCGCTGGCGGAGCGGGTCGAAGTGCGCGCCTGCGACCCCGGAGGGCCAGGCAATCTCGCGCCGGGTAAAACCTTGCAGCCGAGCGCCGAGAAAGCTGCAGTAGTCGGCGGTGGCGATATCTCCGTAGGTGAAGAAGTAGGCATTGCTCGGATGGTAGTAGTTGGCGTGGAACGCGCGGAATGCGTCGTAGGTAAGGTTGGGGATTGCGTCGGGCGTGCCGCCGCTCTCATGGGCGTAGATGGTGTCGGGCAGCAGATGGTGGTTGAGCAGCCGTCCGAGGCTGGCGTCGGGGTCCGAGAACGCGCCCTTCATTTCGTTGTAGACGATGCCGCTGATCGCCAGACGCCCCGCGCCGACTGCGCCGTCGTTGCCGCTGTCGGTGGCTACCGGCGCCAGGTGGTGTCCCTCGCGGCGGAAGGCCTGCTCGGTCAGCAGCGGATGGAACGTGGCGTCGAAGTACACCTCGGCGAGGTTGAACAGATCCTTGGGCACGTTGCTGGCCACCGGGTAGTAGGTGCTGTCCTCGCCAGTCATGGCGTTGATGAAGGTGGCCATGCTCATCTTGATCATTTCGAAGAACGGCTCGCGCACCGGAAAGCGGCGCGAGCCGGCCAGCACGCAGTGCTCCAGAATGTGCGGCACGCCGGTGTCGTTCGACGACGGCGTGGGAAAGGTGACCGAGAACAGGTTCTCCGGGTCGGCGGTGTGCAGGTGCAACAGACGGGCGCCGCTTGCCGAGTGTTCCAGCAGGTAGGCGACCGAGCGCACCTCCGGTACGGGGGTGGCGCTGCGCAGCCGGAAACCGTGCAGCTCCGTACCCGCTGCCAGGGTGATCGATGGGGTTTGCGACATAGGCTTGCTATCCCTTACGGTAGCGGCTCTGCCCGGCGCGCGGCAACGCGTAGTTGTGGCAGCGCCGCAAAGCTGGGGCCGCAGCGGTCACGGCCGACTGCACTGGTGTGGCGCGGGCGGGGGTTCACCGGTGAACGGGCCCGGTCGGCGGACGTTGACGCAACTGTAGCCGGGACGATACCGTCTATCCATGTCAGACCGGGACGACCCGACACTGCGCGCCGTGATTGCTCGCATGGACGACCTTGAGAGATCCGTTGCCAAGGTACTCCGGGATGGACTCGCAGAGGTTCGGAAGGCGGTTGAGCACTTCGCAACCACGAAGGCAGACCGGACCGATGTGGAGGCGCTGAGACGGGACATCGACGACTTGAAACGAGCGTCGGGAGAGTAGCGCCGGCTGATATTGCGCTACCACGCCGTGCCAGCTATCCGTCGGCGTCCACGGCGACGATGCCGGGCAGGTGACGCAGGGCGCCGGCGGCGTCGAGACCGTAGCCGGCGACCCACAGGTCCGGGATTCGGAAGCCGATCAGGTCGGGAGCGGCCTTGGCGCGCTGCGCCAACGTGTCCGGCGAGGGATTGGCGAGTTGTTTGTCCAGCAGCACGCACACCTGTACGTTGCGTACCCCCCAGCTCGCCATCCGGTCGCGCAGCGCGCACAGCGTGAAGCCGTGATCGAGGATGTCATCGACCAGTAGCAGGGATCGGCCCACCACATCGCCGGGCTGCAAGTCGATCTGCACGCGCCGCCGCTCTCCGTTGGCGCCGAGCGACTTTCCGTAGGTGCTGGTCTTGGCGAACTCGAAGCGGACGTCGAGCGTGCTCACCGCACCGAGCGCGCGGCCCAAGTCGGCGGCGAACATGAAGGCGCCGTTGAGTACGGGGGTGATCACCAGTTCGGCATCCGGCGGATGTTGCCGGGCAAGCTCCAGCGCCAGGGCGGTAACGCGCTGCTGCAGCACCCGCTCCGGTATCAACACACGCGCAACGCGCCCGCGAAACCGTGGCGGCACCTGCGGGTGCGAGGAGATGCCAGCTTCGTGATCGGCCGCGATTCCCTCCCGGGGTACGATGATTGCCCCGGTCGTGTCGAGCGCACCGAGCGCCGCCGCGTGGTTGTCGTGGCGGGTCATCGGTCCGGCGCCGCGCCGGCGTCCGGCAGCGCGCCGTTGCCTGGCTCCATACCGGCACGCCCGCTGTCGTGGCGCACGTGTGCCGCCACGACATCCCCGAACGCCGCGGTGGACAGCGCCTCCGTCGGTCCGCCGTCCGGCGCCAGGTCGGCCGTCACCTGCCCCGCCTGCAGAGCGCCCCACAGCCCGTTCCAGACCGCTGCGGCTTCGTCGTGCAGGGCGAAGCTCTTCTCCAGCAGCAGGGCGGCGCTGCCGATCAGTGAGAAGGGGTTCGCGATCCCGCGTCCGGCAATGTCCGGAGCCGACCCGTGTACCGCTTCGTAGTAGCTCTTCTCCGGTCCCACGCTGGCGCTGCACATCAGTCCCAGGGAGCCCACGATGCCGCCCGCCTGATCGCTCAGGATGTCGCCCTGCATGTTGTCGAGCAGCATTACGCCGTTGAACTGCACCGGGTTCACCGCCAGTTGGAATGCCGCATTGTCCACCAGGATCGACGAATAGTCTACATCCGGGTAGCGTTCCGCAACCGCTTCGACCACCACCTCCCACAGCCGCGATGTCGCCAGGATGTTGGACTTGTGTACGACGGTGAGGTGGCAGCGGCGCGCTTCGGCCTCGGCGAACGCCACCTCGGTAACCTGTTCGATCTGGGCGCGCGTGTAGTGGCAATCATCGCTCGCGTACCGGCCCCGGGTGTGTTCGCCCTCTACCTTCTCGCCGAAGTAGATGCCACCGACCAGTTCGCGGATCATCAGGATGTCGACGCCGTCACCGATGATCTCGGGGCGTAGTGGGGACAGTGCGGCGAGGCGGCGCGGCAGGACCACGGGACGGTAGTTGGCGAACGTGTTGTAGCGCTGGCGCAGTTCCAGGATTGCCAGCTCCGGCCGTTGATCCACGGGAATGGCCCTCATCTCGTCGAGCGCGACCCCCGCCGGCCCCTTCAGGATGGCGTCGGCGGCGTCGCACACCTTCTTCGATCGGGCCGGAAATGCGGCGCCGTGCGCATGGTACGCGCCGGCGCCGAAAGGGGTGCGCTCGAAGGTGAACCGATGGCCGAATCGCCCGGCGACGGCATCCAGTACCTTCACGGCTTCGCTGACGATTTCGGGGCCGATGCCGTCACCTTCCAGGACGGCTATTGAAGCGTTCATCGCAGACGGCACCCTATCAGCACTCGCCTGGTATACCAAGTCCGTGGCGTCGCGGATAATGGCTGCGAAGATGGCGGAGCGGGACGGCGATTCCGG
Organism: uncultured Spirochaetaceae bacterium; assembly: GCA_964346995.1. Taxonomy (GTDB): domain Bacteria; phylum Spirochaetota; class Spirochaetia; order SZUA-6; family Bin103; genus Bin103. The sequence continues at coordinate 39,615 of CAYFXT010000001.1, forward strand.
CCCGGCGAAGGGCGTGGGAGACGATCGTGGCGATGGCCAGCACTGGCGTCCGGAGCAGTACCGGCGCTGCGCTCCCTACGTCCCGGAACTGGGTCGCGGCCTGATCGATCTGCTCGATCCGCAACCCGGCGAGCGGGTCCTGGATCTGGGCTGCGGCGACGGCACGCTCACCCGCCGGCTGGCCGCTCGCGGCTGCACGGTGTTCGGAATCGACCGCAGCGCGGCGTTCGTGGCGGCGGCGCGGCAGCGCGGCGTGTCGGCGCACGTAGCGGACGCGCGGCGGCTCATGGAGGCCGGGTTCGCGGCGGGCAGCTTCGACGGCGTATTCTCCAACGCGGTCCTGCACTGGATACGCGAGCCGGAACAGGTGATCGCCGGGGTGCGCCAACTGCTGCGCAACGGCGGACGCTTCGTGGCCGAGTTTGGCGGCGCCGGTAACGTCGCCACGGTGCGCGCTGCGTTGCGCGCCGCGTTCCTGCGCCGCGGAATCGATCCGTCCGCCCGCGACCCCTGGTACTTCCCCACCGCTCCATCATACCGGGCACTGCTCGAGGCGGGCGGCTTCGCGGTGGCAGACATCGAGCTGTTCGCGCGCCCGACACCGGTGCCGGGTACGCTCGCCGATTGGCTGGCGCTGTTCGCCGCGGCGTGGGTTGCCGATCTCGACGCGGACACGCGGAGCGAGATCGTGGCCGAAGTGTCGGCGGCCGCGGCACCGCGGCTGTGCGCTGCCGACGGCGCGTGGAGCGTCGACTACGTGCGGCTGCGTTTGCGCGCGGTGGCAGTGTAGCGCTCCCGGAGCAGGCGGGTTGGGCTGCCCGCTTCGCGGCCTGCGGATCGTCGCCATGGAGGTTCCCGGCGCCAGACCGCCGACGGCTGGAGCGCGGGTCAGGGCGGGCTGGTGCGCGGCCGGGTCAGAGTGGTCCACTGTGGGCTGCGCATGCGCGCCAGCTCGACGATCTGGCCGCTGTGGTAAGCGGCGTGGCCGACTGCGCGCAGCAATGCCTGCAGCACGGTGTGCGACTCGCCGCGGATCGTCACCTCGCGGTTCAGGTCGGCCGGCGTAAGCGTGGCGAGGGTCTCTGCGACGCACTCCCAGCCGGCGTTCCATTGCGCGAGTACGGCGTCATGGTCCACCACGTCGTTGCGGAATTCGGCGTCGCGGTCGCGTGTCGGCTTCTCGCCGTCGCTGGTCAGGAAGTCGGTGAATCGGGAACGGAGGTTGCCACCGACGTGCTTCATCAGCATCGCGATGCTGTTGGAGCGCTCGTCCGGCAACCAGCCCAGATCCGCGCGCGGCATCTGCGCTACCGCGCGTTCGGCGAGGCGCCGGTTGAGGGTGAACTCCTCGGCGAGGAAACGCAGCGCATCGGCCGCGCTGCGTGCGGCTTCGTCACTCATGGCGAGAATGCTAACGCGCACGGCGGTGAGGCGCCAACCGCCGTGCCACGGGCGCCTTCGACGGCGCCCGAACCGTCGCCAGCGGTGCTCGTTCCGGCGGCCGCGCTGCGTGCGGTCCACCGACCAGCCGCCGGAGTCTGTCGCAATCCGGCCGACTCCGGTAAGATTCATAACGACATATGCCCGTTCGGCTGACACCCACGCTCGCCGCTACGGCGGCGGGTTGCCTGTTCCTGCTGGTTGTCGCGCTCGCGCCGACGTCGGCGCAGACGCAGCGGTACTCCTCCCGCGAGCACGACTTCCTCATCGAAGCGGTCGTACGCGACTTGCAGCATCCCTGGGCGGTGGCATTTCTGCCCGATGGCGGGATGCTCGTAACCGAGCGCCCGGGACGCCTGCTGCGTATCGGCGCGGACGGAAGCCGCATCACGGTACGGGGGCTGCCGGCGGTCGCCGCGGTCGACCAGGGCGGCCTGCTCGACGTGATCCTGGATCCCGCGTTCGGCGACAACCGGCTGATCTACTTCTCCTACGTGGAACGCGCTGGCGGCGGCCTGCGTACGGCCGTAGCGCGTGGCGAGCTGGACGGCGACCGGCTGACAGGGGTACGGCGCATCTTCGCCATGAACCGCGCGTCGCACGGCGGCCGGCACTTCGGATCGCGGCTCGCGTTCCTGGCCGACGGCGACCTGATCGTCACACTCGGCGAGCGCGGCCAGCGGCACCGCGCTCAGGATCCCGCCGACCATGCCGGCTCCGTGCTGCGCATCCGGCCCGACGGCGGTCGTTCGCCGCGTACCACCGCCGTTGCGATCCCGGACGCGGCTCCGGAGGTGTTCACCTACGGCCACCGCAACGCCCAGGGGCTGGCAATCCACCCCGAGACTGGCGCCATCTGGATACACGAGCACGGTCCGCGCGGCGGCGACGAGATCAACATCCTGCGCGGCGGCGCCAACTATGGCTGGCCGGTAGTGACCTACGGCCGCGAATACTCCGGAGGCAGCATCGGGGTCGGCGCCGAAGCGCACGGCATGGAACCGCCGCTGCTGCACTGGACCCCCTCCATCGCCCCGTCCGGGATGGCGTTCTACACCGGCGCCGAGTTCCCGCGCTGGCGCGGCGACCTGTTCGTCGGCGCCCTCGCGGCCCAGCATCTGCGCCGCGTCGTGGTGCGCGAAGGCGTGGTGGTGGAACAGGAGCCGCTTCTGGAGCGGCAGGTGGGACGCATCCGCGACGTCCGCCAGGGACCGGACGGTGCGCTGTGGATCCTTACCGACGCGCGGCGTGGAGCACTCTACCGGCTGACCAACCCTGACCGGTAGCCACGCTTCCGGTCCCGCCCGGAGCGGCCTACAGGCGCGCCACCACCACGGCGAGCGTGACCACGATCGCCAGCTCGCCAAGCAGAACGACGCCGAGCGACACGCCGCGCGCAACCGGCAGAGCGCCGCCGGAACTCATCAGCTTGAGAAGTGGCCGGCCGAGGACGATGACCATGTAGGCCAGCAGCACGGCGACTGCCGCCATGATGACGATGACGATCAGGCTGATCGGCATGTAGTATAGCATACCCGCCAACCGCCGCAGCGTGAATAGCCACTGACCGGCCCAAATCCACGCCTAAGCGCAATACTGTTGCTTTAAGCCGAAGTTCCAGAGGCTAAATCGGACTTAATTCTTTGCTATAGTGATAGGTAGTG
>CAYFXT010000002.1:0-31092 GCA_964346995.1 uncultured Spirochaetaceae bacterium
GCGCTACCGGAGTCTGATCGAAGCGGAACTGGAACCCGCGGTGGCCGGCTGAGGCTGACCAGCCGCGCGTTCGCCGTAGCGGAAAAAGGAACGGCGGGACCGGGAACCCCCGATCCGCCGTTTCGCGGGACCGCCTGCCTATTTGTAGGCCTCGTAGGCGGCGTTCATGATCTCCAGGTACTGAGGCAGGCCGATCTTGTCGAGTTCGGCCAGATAGTCGTTCCAGTCTTTGTCGTCGTTGATGTCGAGGCGTCCGGTCACGAACTTGGCCGCCGACTCGTAGACGAACTCGTTCACCACCGGGCGGATCTCGGACACCACCTTGGCGTCCTCGACGTCGAGCGCCATGCGCGGCACCCACACCTCGGGGATGTGCTCGTAGTAGACGTGCGACGACTCGATCAGGAAGCCCTCGTAGTTGAACTCCGCAGGGTCGCCGCTGGAACCGCCGAACAGGTCGGCGGGCATGAAGAACGGCGACGAATGGATCCACGCCTGGGTCTGCTGCGGCTCCAGGAACACCGCGTCGGCGCCCAGGTTGGTGTGCACGGCCGGCTTGCCGTTGATGCCGATCTCGCCCGGCTCCGCCCAGCGCCAGTCGACGCCGAACACGCCCCACCAGTTGCGCACCGATGCCTCGCGCGAGTACATGAAGTCGAGCCACTTGTAGACCGCGGCCGGGTTGTCGGCGTCCTTGGTGATGGCGGCGCTGTCGCCCTGTTTGGGCCCGGGCGGGAAGTAGCCTGCGGATACGTGGCCGTCCGGGCCGCGCAGCGGTGGCACTACCCGGAAATCGCCCGAGCCGCCCTCGTAGCCGCCGCGCCATGCGCCCAGCATGCCGCGGTGGCCGACGGTCCCGGCTCCCACGCGCGGCGGGTCGCCCTCGACCAGTGGCGCCAGGGCCGATCGGTCGCGCACGAACATCTCCTCGTCGATCAGCCCCTCGGCGAACAGGCTGTGCACGTAGCGCATCCCCTCGCGCCACTCGGGCTGCACGAAGGCGGCCACGATCGCGTCGTTCTGGACGTTGAGCATGTTGTTGTCATCGGTATACAGGAACGCGTTCAGCAGGAACGGCCAGGGGCGCGTGTGCCAGCTATTGGCGAAGCCGGACAGCGACAACTCGTCGGCGACGCCGTTGCCGTTGGGATCCTGGGTCTTGAATGCGCGCAGTACCTCGCGCAGTTCCTCGGTGGTGGTGGGGATCTCCAGGCCGAGCTTGTCCAGCCACACCTGATTGATCCACATCTTCTGCGCCACGCCGCAGTGGTAACACTCCTCGTAGGCGGTGAGCACGTACACGTTGCCGTCCGGCCCGGCGCTCTCCTTGAGGAAGTTGGGTGCCGCCTTGACCACGTCGTTGATGTAGAAGCCGTGCTCCGCGATGATCTCATTGAGCGGGATGAACAGCCCCTGCGAGCCGTACAGATGCTTCTCGTCGTGGGTGATTCCCATGCCCATCATCATGTCGGGCAGCTCGGAGCCGCTGTTCATCAGCAGGGTAAACTTCGCCTTGGCGTCCTCGGAGCTGTTGACCGCGTCCCACTCCCAATGGATGTTGGTCTGCTCCTCCATCCACTTGGTCATCTCGTTGGTCTCGAAGTCGACGATCGTGCGCGTATAGGACACGAACGCGGTCATGGTCACCGGCTCCTCGAAGATCGGCACCACCCCGGGCGGCGACAGCTCGCCCATGGCGGCCGCGCTGCTTTCTTCCTCGCCGCTGGCGAAAGCGGCCGTGGTTCCGGCTGCCGCCAGCATCAGCGCCAGCAGCAGCACGAGCGAATTACGAACGGTACAGGTCATCTCAAGACCTCCTCCTTGGTGTAGTTGCGGGATGGAGAGGCTCATCCCTTCAGCGAGCCTATCAATACGCCTCTCACGAAATACTTCTGCACGAACGGGTACAGCATCAGCACCGGCACGCTCGCCACCACGATCACCGCGAACTTGATCAGCTCGCGGAGCTGCGCCTGGGCCGCGTCGGTGCCGGCGGCGATGGCGAACAGGGTGGCGTCCATCGAATTCACCACCAATATGTTGCGCAGGACAATCTGCAGGGGAAACAGCCGCTGATTGTTCAGATAGAGGAATGCCTCGAAGAAGGAGTTCCACTTGTATACGGCGTAGAACAGGGTGTTCACGGCGATGATCGCTCCGGAGATCGGCAGCACCACGTGCCAGAAGAATTGCAGGTCGCTGCTGCCGTCGATCTGCGCCGCCTCCAGCAACTCGTCGGGGACGTTCACCTGGAAGAAGGTGCGGGTGATGATCACGTTCCAGGCCGCCACCGCGGTCGGAATCAGCATTGCCCAGCGGGTGTTGATCATGCCGGCATCGCGCACCACCAAGTAGGTCGGGATGATACCGCCGTCGAAGATCATGGTGAACACGAACAGGAACATGTAGAGGTTGCGGCCGCGAAAGCGGCGCCGCGACACGGGATAGGCGGCCAGCAGGGTCAGCGCGACGCTGATGGCGGTGCCGAACACGGTATAGAAGATGGTATTGGCGTAACCACGCCAGATGGTGGGGTAGTTGTACACCCGTTCGTAGGCGATCAGCGAGGGCTCCACCGGCCACAGCCAGACCCGGCCCGAGGTGACGGCCGCCGGATGGCTGAACGACGAACTGACGATGTACACCAGCGGGTAGAGCACGCCGAGCGCGATCACGCTGAGGGCGATGACGTTGTACACGTCGTAGATCTGATCGGCGCGCGAGCCGCGGATGCGCCCGTGCGGGGTGCTCTGAAGCACCGGCGGGGTGGTTTTCGCGCCGGTACCGGTGGCGCCGACCGGGCCGGGATTGCTCACCAGAGACTGGCCCCGCCGAGCCGTTTGGCGATCCAGTTGCCCCCCATGATCAGCACGAAATTGATCACCGAGTTGAACAGGCCGATCGCCGACGCATAGGAGAAGCGCGGAATGCCGGTCAGCCCGATCTTGTAGACGTAGGTCTGGATCACCTCGGAGCGTTCGAGATTGAGGTCGTTCTGCATGTTGTAGACTTTCTCGAAGCCGATGTTCATGAGCTGACCGAGGGTGAGGATGAACAGGATCACGGCGGTGGGCATGATGCCCGGGATGTCGATGAAGCGGGTGCGCTGCAGCTTGGTGGCGCCGTCGATGATCGCCGCCTCGTGCAGCTCCGGATCGATGCCGGCCAGCGCGGCCAGGTAGATGATGGTGCCGAAGCCGGAGAACTGCCACACGTGCGACCATACGTAGATCGACTGGAACGCCTCCGGGCGGCCCATGAAGGCGACCGGTTGCATGCCCAGCGCCAGCATCAGCGGCCCGACGATGCCCACCGAGGTGGACAGGAACTGGATCAGCAGCCCCACCATCACCACCGTCGAGATGAAGTAGGGGGCGTAGATGATCATCTGCACCGCCTTGCGGAACACCCGGTTGTTGGCGTTGTTGATCGACAGCGCCAGCAGGATGGGAATCGGGAAGGTGGCGGCCAGCGTGTAGATGCTGAGGAAGAACGTGTTGCCGAGGATGCGCCAGAACAGGTAGGAATCGAAGAACCGCTTGAAGTGGTCCAGTCCCACCCACGGACTGCCCCAGATGCCCTTGGCGGCGGCGAAGTCCCGGAACGCGATTTGCGCGCCGTACATCGGCAGGTACTTGAAGATGACGAACCAGATCACCGGCAGCGCGATGATCAGGTGCAACTGGTAGTCACGGGCCAGATCGCGCAGCAGCCGGGAGCGGGGCCGGGCACGCGCGCCGCTGGAAGCCAGGGATTCGGAGGTCATACGGGAATGCAGCTAACGGTAACCGCATGCGTGCGGCGGGGCAAGCTGCGCAGGCGAGTCGCCAGAACATCCCACGCTGCGCCAATCTCGAGGCTGTCACCTGCTGTTCGAACGGTCCGGGGCCCGATTTTCGGCACCGACGGGCTCCGGCCCCTCGCGTCAGCATCGAGGTTGCGCCTATGGCCGTCAGCATGGGACTCGTCCTGCGTTGAGACGCCAGACGTCGACATCTCGGCAGGCGGTGCACGACGAAGCCCTTGCCCGAGGTCAGGATGCCTGGAGGAAGTTGGAAGCCCTCGAGGTGTCCTCGGAGAACTCGAGACGATTGCCGGGAGGCCGGCGGAGATCGCTCAGGCGAACGCCGGGAACCTTCCCTCCCGGCCGTCCGCTACGCGTTCGCCTGCGCGACCTGTGCCGGGGCGTCGTACTCGATACGCGCCCCGAGCCGGCAATAGGTCTCGAAGATGGTGGGGTAGCGCCGGCGCAGCAGGTCCACGCCGTGGATCACCGTCTCCACCGGGTCGGCAAGTGCCGCCAGGAACAGCGCCTTGGTGCCCTGGATGATGTTGGGGGCGAAGATCTCGCCGCCGCGGAACGCAATGGCCTGCTCGCGCACCATGATGCGGTGCGGATCGGAGATCAGGATCTCCGCTCCGAGATAGTTGAGCTCGCGCACGTAGTCGAAACCTGATTCGTACATCCAGTTCTGAAACAGCATCGCTCCGGAACTCTTGCAGGCCAGGGTCACCATCACGGGCAACACGTCGACCGGGAAGCCCGGCCACGGGCGCACCACCAGCTTGGGCAGGTCGGGACCGGCCTGCGGCAGCAGCTCGGCGCGTAGCCGCAACGGCTCGGGGGCGGCAACGCGCAGATCGTCGCCGGACGCCTCCAGCTCGATGCCGAAGGCGCGGAACCAGTGCGCCATGCCGCCGATCAGTTCCGGTGCGTTGCCGCCGCGGATGACCAGCTCGCCGCCGGTCACCGCGGCCGCGGTGATGGTGCCGGCGATGTCCACGTAGTCGGGCCCCGCCTCGAATTCGGCGGCGGCCAGCGGCGTGCCGGGGCCGTGGATGGTGAGCCGGTTGGTGCCCTCGCCCTCCACACCCACGCCCATGCGGCGCAGCAGGCACAGCACGTCCACCACGTGCGGCTCGCAGGCCGGATCCCGGATGGTGACCGAGAAGCCGCTGCCCGCCGTGTACAGGGCGAGGGCGAGGGTGGCCGAGACGCTCGCCTCGACCAGCCAGATGTCGTAGTGGGCCGCATGACGGCGTGGCGCGGTCAGCAGCACCGAGCCGGCGCGCTGCTCCACGGTCACGCCCAGCTTGCGGAACCCGTCCAGATGCGCGGTCACGGCGCGGTAGCCAAGCTCGCACCCGCCCGGCAGCGGCATCTCGACGGTGCCGAGACGCGCCAGCAACGGTCCGGTCAGGGCGAACGCACCGCGCAGCCGGCGTCCCATGGCGGGATCGATCGCCTGCGCCCGGATGCCGCTCGCATCGACGTGGATGGCGCGATCGCCGGCGTGCTCCATCGACGCTCCGAGACGGGTCAGGATCTCCAGATAGGTGTGCACGTCGAGCGTATCGGGGAGCGCGTGGAAGGTGATGCCGTCACCGGCCAGGGCCGCCGCCGGCAACGCGCCCATCAGGGCATTCTTGTTCGGGATAGGGGTAACCTCGCCGGCCAGCGGGATGCCGCCGTTGATGCGAAAGGTACCGTTCACCGAGCCTTGCTCACGGAACGAACTCTGCTCACTCGGCGATGGTACGGCAATTCCGCCATCTGTTCCAGGTGTCGACCGTGTTCACGCCGGGATCATCGCACGTGGGGTACGGCTCGCGGTACGGTAACCCTTCGGGGCTAAAGCCCGGCTGCCTGCGGGTCGATCCCTAGTGATGTGAGGGGTATCAGACGGTCTGACCAACGATGGTCTGACCAACAGAGTCTCCTGCATCGCCCACCTGCTTGACCACCCGCTATCCGTCGAACATCCGCCGGGGGCTGAGCGGTGGGCTCTTTTTCCCGCCCGGTACGTCCCCGCTCGCCCATCCGCCTGGCTCGAATCACGCAACATCCGGTGACGGTACCGGGACGGTGGTGCCGGTGGCCAGCGATTGACCTGCGGCCTCGGCCAGCATCATGGCGCGGCGGCCGTCCTCGAAGGTCACCGACGGAGCCCGTCCGTGCGCCACCGCGTCCACGAAGTCGGCCAACTGTGCACGATAGGCGTGCTCGTATCGGTCGATGAACGTCTGCCGCAGCGGTGCCGGAGCGCCGGCTGTGGTGGCCGACGAGCGGCGCACCTCATCGGCACGCGGATTCTCGGAGCACACCATGCCGGCGCTGCCGTGCGCTTCGAGCCGCTGATCGTAGCCGTATACCGCGCGCCGCGAGCAGTTGATGTGGCACTGCATGCCGGATGCGGTAGTCATCAGCACCATCGCGGTGTCGACGTCGCCGAGCGACGCGATCTCCGGCGTAATCAACACGCTGCCTGCCGCGGTAATGGTCGCCGGCTCCTCGCCAAGCACGAAGCGCGCCAGGTCGAAGTCGTGGATCATCATGTCACGGAACAGACCTCCGGACATGCGGATGTAGGACAGCGGGGGCGGCGCCGGATCCCGGCTGGTGATGATCACCTGATGCAGTTTGCCGATCTCGCCGGCGGCGACCAGCTCCCGAACGCGGCTGTGGGAGGTGTCGTAGCGGCGGTTGAAGCCGATCTGGATCGGCACTCCGCAGTCGCGCACCCGGTCCCAGCACTCCTCTACCCGCTGCAAACTCAGGTCGATCGGCTTCTCGCAGAAGATCGCCTTGCCGGCGTGCGCCGCGGCGACGATCAGGTCGACGTGGGTATTGGTGGAGGAGGCGATCAGCACTGCGTCGATGCCGGCCGCCAGCGCCGCATCCACGCTGTCTACCGCGACCGCGCCGTGTCGTTCGGCCACGGTGGAAGCCACGCTCGCCAGCGGGTCGTGCACGCATACGAGGCGCGCATCGGGGCACGCTGCGAGATGCCGGGCGTGCATGGAGCCGATGCGCCCGGTGCCGAAGAGGGCAAAACGAATCATCGCTGCCATCCTACCAGCCCTGCCCCGCTTCGGCACGGAGGGTGGTAGCGCCGGACGATCAGTCCCGGTAAGCTGTGGGCGTGTCCGATACGCAACGCGCTCCCCGCACGATTCTTGCCTGCTTTCCCCACGCCGACGACGAGATGGGCGTTCTCGGGACGATTCTCAACCATCTCTCCCGTGGCGACCGCGTGGTGCTCACCTGGGCCACGCGCGGCGAAATGACCTCGCTGTTCGGCGACAAGCCGATGGACGAGATCGTGACGGAGCGCAAGCGCCACACCGAGGAGGTGGCGCGCATCGTCGGCTGCGAGATCCGGCAACTGGCGTTCCCGGATGCCCATATCGGTCGTTCCCACGACGAGGCGCTGAAGCTGGCGCGGCTGGTCGCCGACGTGCGCCCTGACGCCATCGTGACCTGGAACTTCCTGCGCGGCCATCCCGATCATCGCAACCTCGGACAGCTCATGCAGGACGCCGTGACCTACGCCCGCCTGCCGCGCATGGTGGCGCCGTTGCCGGCGCACCGTCCCAGGCAGTTGGCGTTCTTCACCTACTTCGACGACGCCAGCCCCTATCCTCCGTTCTACGTGGACGTCACGCCGCACATGGACAAGATCGAGGAGGTGATGGAACTCTATGCCTCGGTCTACCATTGGGAGAACGCCGCCGAGAACCTGCGCAGGCGGCGCGCCGCGGTCGGCAACGAGTGCGGCGTCAAGTACGCCGAGAAGTTCAACGTGATGGCCGGCCCGCACGCCGCCGCCACCTATCTCCTGCCCTGAATCCCGTGCCCGGACGAAGGGGCGGGTCAATTACCTCGACACGATTATGGCACTACATTGACCGATTCCGGTGATTTGAGGGCAGGAACCGTCGTAAACAGGCAGCAATCACCAAGAACCACCTCAAATCGAGGCCCGGCGCCTCTTAGCCCGTTAGAGATGGGCTAGGGATAACCGGAGGCATCGGCAGCTCAAGGGTAGCCCGAAGCGCCATAATCGGTATCAAGGAGAATGACTATTTTCTGGCCACCAGGGTGGTGGGCAGCGCCACGACCCAAACCCTGATCCGCCACGTGGTGCCCAACATCATGGCGCCGCTGATCATCATCTTCAGCATCAACGTCGGGGGGGTGATTATCAGTGAAGCCAGCTTGAGCTTCCTCGGATTCGGTCTGCCTCCCAGATTCCGAGCTGGGGCGGGATGCTGAGCCGGGAAGGGCGTCACTACATGGAGCAGGCACCCTGGCTGGCGCTCTGGCCGGGGCTCTGCCTGACCATCGTCGTCTACTCCCTCAACATGTTCGGCGATGCGGTGAGAGACCTGCTCGACCCGCGGCTCAGAGGCGCCGTGGGGCGTCTCGGCGCACCGCGCCAAGTCGGTTCAGGCTCTATCTCCACCGCAGGGGGACAGCCGGTAACCGGCGACCTCCACCCGTTCGCCGGAGACTCGAGGAAGGTCATCGACGGCGAAGCGCGACGACGCAAAATGACGCGGACCGCCTACATCGAGTGGATGGCGAAGCGAATCGCTCAGAACGGCGGATAGCTGCATTACGAGCCGACGGAAGCGTTGTGCTTGGCGTCGGCGCCGAGACGACCGCCGCCGCCCCGCAGCCGCGGGTCGAGCAGGTCGCGCACCGCGTCGCCGAACATGTTGAGGCTGTAGACGACCCGCGTCAGGCACAGGCCCGGCCAGCGCGCCAGGCGCGGCGCCGTCTCCATATACTGGCGCCCCTCGCGGCTCAGCATCCCGCCCCAGTCGGGCACATCCGGCGGCAGGCCGAAGCCGAGAAAGCTCAGCGACGCCGCACTCAGGATGTAGCCGCCTATGCTGATGCTGAAGATGATGATGACCGGCGGCGCGATGTTGGGTAGGACGTGGCGGATCAGCATACGCCACGTCGAGGAGCCGATCGCGTCTCCGGCCTCGAAGTAGACGTTCTCCTTGATGCCGATCACGGCAGCCCGCACCACCCGTGAGCCAGTGCCGATGCCGCCCGAGATGCCGAGCACCAGAATGATCTGCAGCACACCGCGGCCCACGACCGACATCAGGGTGAGCAGCAGCAGCAGTCCCGGAAAGGCGATCCACGCATCCACGAATCTCTGCACGACCAGATCCAGCTTGCCACCCAGGAAACCGGTGACGCCACCCACCACGATGGCGACCACGACACTTATGGTGGTTGCCGCCAGACCGACCAGCAGCGACACCCGAGCCCCGTGGATGATGCGGCTCAGAAAATCCCGCCCCACGTTGTCGGTGCCCAGGAGATGTCGTGCCGATGGCGCTTCCAGAATCTCCATCAAGCGAATCTCGTCGTACGGATAGGGCGCCAGAACATCCGCGAACACACTGACCAGAATTAGTGCCGCCACGACAATCCCGCACACGGTTCCGAGCGGCTTGGTCTTGACCAGTCTGACCAGAAGATCGACCAGCCAGTGACGTTGCGCTTGCGAAGCCTTCCTCATGTTCACCTCGCTCCTCCCTAGCGGTAGCGGACCCGCGGGTCCAAATAGGGATAGAGCAGGTCGATCAGCAGATTCACCCCCAATACCACCGCACCGAAGCACAGATTCACGCCCATGACGATCGGGTAGTCGCGGTCCTGGAGCGCGTTCAGCAGCACGCGCCCCAATCCCGGCAGGACGAAGATGTTCTCCATGATCACCGAGCCGCCTACCAGAATGGGGAGCTGCAGGCCGATAAGGGTCACCACCGGAATGAACGCGTTCTTCATCGCGTGCCTGACCACGACCAGCCGCTCGCTCAGGCCCTTGGCCCAGGCGGTGCGGACGTAGTCCTGGCGCAGCACCTCCAGCATCATGGTACGCGTCATGCGCATGGTGCTGGCCGCCAGCGCGGTGCCGAGAATGAAGCTCGGCACCAGGAACATGCCGAGGTTGCCCAGCGGGTCGTCGGTGAAGCGAATCAGCTCGATCGGCGGCGACCAGCCCCACCAGATCACCGGGTAGAGCATCACCATCACCCCGAGCCAGAAGTTGGGTGTGGCCAAGCCGATGACCGCGATTGTCCGTCCGGCGTAGTCGCCGACCGTGTCCTGGCGAATGGCCGAATAGACGCCTACCGGAACGGCGATCAGGAGCCCGATCACGATCGCCAGGAAGCCGAGCTCCAGTGTTACCGGCAGGCGCTCGATTATCTTGCTCTCTATGGCTTGACCGCCCCACAACGACTGGCCCAGCGTGCCGCGCAGGACGATGCCGCCGATCCAGCGTCCGTACTGCACGTAGGCGGGCACGTCCAGTCCGAGCATGTGCTCGAGCGCCGGCCGGTCCACGTTCGTCGCGCCGATCCAGCCCGCCTTGTCCAGCATGACGTCGATCGCGTCGCCGGGCAGGAAGCGAACCGAGAGAAAGACGAGGATGCTCAGGATGAACAGCGTGGGGATGACGAGCAGCACCCGCCGGATGATGTACGCTCTCATGTGACGCTTGCAAAGCCCGGCCCGCGCAGCGGACGCTACGTGGGCGGGCTTCACGAACTCAAAGCACCTCTATCGCATCGACTCCTTCATCGCGTGGTCGATCCAGAGGCGAGCGAAGATTGCGTAGCTGTCCACGTCTCCGAGTCTGTTTTCACCATTGTAGCCGACAATCCACGGCTGCGTCACCGCAACCTGCGGCATGATCGGACCCCACAGGTACAGGTGATTCTCGATCAGGTACCGATCGGCCTCCTGGATCAACGTCCGCTCCTCCTCGACCGTCGCCGCCGCGCCCACGGCGGCGATCATCGCGTCATACTCCGGCACACTGTGTCCAGTGGCGTTGTTGTACGCACCCGTGGCCTGCCAGCCGATGGTGGTTACGGGTAGCGGCGCGTTCCAGCCGGTAATGAACCAGATCATCCCTTCGTAGTCGGCGGCCTGTATCATCGGGCCGAATGCTGCGCCATCCACGACTTCGAGCTCCACGTCGACGCCAATCTCATCCCAAGACTGGATCATGATCGCGGTATAGCCCTGATCGGTTGCCGATGGGGAAGGATGGGCGTTGAATACGGTCTTGAATCTGACGCCGTCGGCGCCGCGCGGATATCCGGCTTCGTCGAGTAGCCGCTCCGCACCTTCCGGGTCATAGCGGTAGTATCCCCTGGTCTCGTCGGACCACTCCGCAATCGGGAGCGCGTACCCGGCGTTGGCGGTGCCGACCACGCCCCGAGGAGTGGCATCCGCATAACCCTTGAAGTAGGTGGCCGCCACCGTCTCCAGGTCCAGAGCCATCTGCATCGCCCTGCGCACCCGAACGTCGTCGAATGGTGGCATCTTTACGTTGAAGGCTGCGGAGTTCTGGCTGCGATTCTGGTAGGCATACTGCTTGAGCTCCGGGTTGGTTCGCTCCAGCCCCTCCGTCGCGGGGCCGGGTGAGAGCGCAAACGCGGAGGGACCGCCCAGCACGTCGAGCTGTCCTGAGCGCAGCGCAGCCAGACGCGTCGATTCGTCCGGGATGATCAGGGCTTTGAACTCGTCGACGTAGGGCAGGCGGTTCTCCGGAAACTTCTCATCGTTGCCCCAGTAATCCGGGTTCTTGGTATAGGTCAAGGAAGTGCCCACCACCCATTCGGTCCACATGAAGGGCCCGGTGCCTACGAGCTTGGTCCAATCCTTGGCGTCGCCGTACTGCCTGATAACTTCGGGCGGGTACTGATTACCGTAGATATCCCCGATGATATGGTACAGCGCAGAGAGCCTCGGTTGCTTCAGCTTGAACACGACCGTATGGCTGTCGGTTGCCGTTATCGATTCGATCGGCAGCGTACCCAGCACGCTGATCACCGGGCTCGGTCCATCGGCGGCAAACTCGCCGAGCCCCAGATTGCGGCTGAAGTTGAACACGACGTCGTCGGCAACCAGCTCGCGGCCGTTCATCGGCTCCTTGTCGTGCCACTTCACCCCCTTGCGGATGTGCAGAACGATCGTCGTGGCGTCGGGCTGCTCCCAGCTCTCGGCCAGCTTGCCGGTGTATTGCGGTACGTTCGGGATGGCACCGGAGAAAGCGAATTCGTCTCTGGGCAGTCCCCAGTTACCGCCGCCCATGCGCTCCAAGACGATCTTGGTGGGGTGGATGACACTGCGATAGTGCCACATGTCGGCATGCTCGGTCTCCCAGCCCGGATGGAACAGCCCGGTGATAGTCCCGCCATACTCCGGCGCGCTCACCATCTCGCCGGTGGTCGGGTCGAGCACCATCTCCTTCTCGGCCGCCGCTGCCGGCTCCTCCTCTGCGGCCGCCGCCCACAGACCGGTCGCGGTCAGGACGACACCGAACAGTACTGCCAGAAACGTGCGAAAGATTACGTAATGCATTTCTTTGACTCCTTACATCTGAGTTACATCCGAGAGTGCTGATGTCACCGACCATCCCCGCCCACTCTCGAGGTTACACCCGTAATCACCGGTGCCCGGCAAAGCGAGGGCGACATTCCCGAGTCCGAGTCGGTTCTGCATGCTGCGTCTTCTACATTCGACACCTCCGTGAACGCATACGCACACCTGAGGCCGGGATGCCGCGCGGTGCGGCGTGCGGCCGTGCAGGGAGAGACGCGGCGAGAGTGAGTGACCGGCAACGCCGGCGAGCCGCCAAGCAGGCGGACAGGAGGCGAAGTGGCGCGGCGGGGCGCGCTGCGCCCTCCGCCGAGCGCATGGAGGTTGTCGTATGAACACGTGCCCCGCCCGGGGGTACATGGGGACGAACGGACGGGATGGGCCGGACCGGTACCCCCCGGGCGCGGCCCTTGGAGCGCCAGGAGCATCAACCGGTGGCCGGGCTTGATTGAGTGGTCACAGATCATCCGCATCCGCTCGAGTCCAAGCCCGATAGTATTGCACACGCACGACAGGCGGTCAAGCACGTTTGCGCAGGACCCGTGCCCGGCGGCAAGCTGGCGCGGCGGGCACGGATGTGCTATAGTTCCACCGATCCTATCTGCCCGATGGTGTAACGGTAGCACGACAGACTCTGGATCTGTTCGTCGGGGTTCGAATCCCTGTCGGGCAGCTACTCCCACGAAACATCATTCTCATCGACCGCGGTACGTTGCGCCGGAACAACTGCGATCCCGGCGCGCGTTGTGCGAATCGAGACCGCATACGCCCTGCGCGATACCGTGAGGCGTCCTTGGATGCGCGCCGCCGCCCTGTTCGCCGCCAGCCGTCCGATCGGGTGGTGCCGACGTCCAAACGCGGAGCGCAGCCCGGTGGGCGCAGCGCCTGGGGGCTGTCCCGGTAGTACGACCGCGCACCGGCGGCGTCGGCGGCTCCGCGAGCGGTTGCTGTAGTATGCTTGTCGGTGATGAGTGACGCGACGATACGGGATCATCTGGCCGATCTCCTGCAGGGACGCGGCGCGCACGTGCCGTTCGAACGGGCGGTTGCCGACCTTCCCGCGGAGCAGCGTGGAGTGATCCCATCGGGGGCGGTTTCTTCCCCGTGGCAGCAACTGGAGCACATGCGCATCGCGCAGTGGGACATTCTGGAGTTCAGCCGCAACCCGTCCCACAGGTCTCCGCGGTGGCCGGATGGCTACTGGCCGGACGCCGCCGCCCCGCCGCAGGGCGCCTGGCAGAGCAGCGTCGAGCAGTTCCTGGCTGACCGGGCGGCGATGGTGGAACTGGTGTCCGACCCGAACGCCGACCTGTACACTCCGTTCCCGCACGGCACCGGGCAGACCCTGCTGCGCGAAGCGCTGGTGGTGGCCGACCACAATTCCTACCACGTCGGCCAGCTCGTGCTGCTGCGCCGGCTGCTCGGGTGCTGGTGAAGCCTGCCAGGCGCGGGCGGCGCGGCGCCCGGCCCGCGAGGCGGCCATGCCGAGCATAACGGTTCGCGACCTTTCCGTTCGCTACGACCAGGTGCAGGCGGTGAACAACATCGCCCTGCACGTGGAGGAGGGCGAGTTCATGGTGCTGCTCGGCGCCTCCGGCAGCGGCAAGACCTCCACGTTGCGCGCCATCGCCGGCCTGGAGCGTCCTGCCGATGGCGAAATCACGTTCGGGGACCGCTGCATGTTCTCGGCGTCGCTGGCCGTGGATGTGCCGCCGGCGCGCCGGGGCGTGGGGATGGTGTTCCAGAACTACGCGCTCTATCCCCACATGACCACCATGGAGAACGTGGCGTTCCCGCTCAAGACGCAGCGTATGGCGCGCGAGAAGATCGCCCTGGCCGTGGAGCAGGCGCTGGCGCTGGTCGACCTGATTGGCCTGGAGGCGCGCTACCCGCGCCAGCTCTCAGGCGGCCAGCAGCAACGGGTGGCGCTGGCGCGCATGCTGGTGGGGCAACCCGAGGTGCTGCTGTTCGACGAGCCGCTGTCCAACGTCGACGCCAAGCTGCGGGTGGCGCTGCGCACCGATCTGAAGCGGCTGCAGCGCCGGATCGGCGCGACCTCCCTGTACGTCACGCACGATGTCTCCGAGGCGTTCGCCCTGGCCGACCGGATCGCCATCATGTTCCATGGGGTGATCCACCAGATCGGCTGCGTCGACGATCTCTACCACCGCCCCGAGACCCTGCAGGTGGCGGAGATGACCGGACTGCCGCAATCCAATCTCATTCCCGCCACGGTAACCAGGGCGGACGGCGGCCTGCTGTTGGCCCCCGAGCCGGCCCCCGGCCAGCCGTTCCGGCTGCCCGCCATGAGCGGCGCATTCTCCGGGCAGCGGGTGGTGCTGAACGCGCGCGTCGAGGATCTGGAGATGGTGGCGGCGGGCGCGCAGGAGGTGGACGGCCCGTTGTTCGAGGTGTTCGCGGTGCTGCCGCAGGGCGCGTCGACGCTGATTCATCTGCGCTTCGCGGCTCGGCGCGACGGGCTGGTGGCACGCGTGGGGAGCGCGGCACCGCCGTGGCGCGCCGGCCAGCGGGTGCACGTGCGGGTGCGCCGCGGCAACCTCTACGACGCCGCCACCGAGCGCCTGATCGACTCGTTCGACCGCACCGCGCCGATGGCGGAGTCGGCCTGAGTAGAGGGTCTCGAGCGGCAGCACCACCGTCGCCGACCGCGCGCCGCCGCGCAGCTTCGATGCACGCAAGCGCTCATGGAGACGCCCGCGATTCCCGCTGCCGACGCGGCGGCCCGCGCCGGTATCGAGTGCCGTCTGTGCGGCGTAGATAACGTCTCCGGCAGGCCGAGTACCGGTTGGTTGCGCACCGGCCAGCGCTTGGGGCCTGGAGGGCGTGGCGCCGGTTTCGGCCGCAGTCGGGCATCCTGCCCGCCTCGGCGGGCGTCGGTCAATCTGTTACCGCTCGAGCGGATTGCTTGCTGGCGAGGTGTGCGCGGATGTCGTCGAAGCTGATGCCGTAGCGCCGCGCGATGTCGCGGGCGTAGCTGAGGCCGACCGGAGGTCCCGGCCGGATCCGGTAGGTTCGGCGCACCTCGACGTTGCTGCCGTTGTCGGATTCGTGCGTCTCGATGCCCGCCACCATGCTCACCAACCGGCTGGCACCGGCCACTTCGCGGTTGATCGTCTCGACCCGTTCGCCGAGTTCGTGCAGATGGGTAGCGAACACCGCCCGCGCGCCGAGCAGGCGCAGGCCGCGCACCACGTCCTCCGCCAGATAGAGGCTTTCGCTCGGACTGGTGCTGGCCAGCGACTCGTTCATCAGGATCAGGCTGTGCTCGCTGGCGCCGGTGAAGATCGATGCCAGGCGGCGCGCCTCCTCAGCCAGCCGCCCGCCCTCGGCATGGCCCGGCTCGTCAACCGGGAAGTGGGTCTCCACCACGTCCGCGGGGCTGACCGTGGCGGATGAGGCGGGCGCGTACAGACCGGCCTGGGCCAGTACCTGCAGCAGGCCGACAGCCCGCGTGAAAGTGGTCTTGCCGCCCTGGTTGGGACCGGTAAGCACCAGGATGTGTCCACTGCCGTCCATGTCGAGGTCATTGCCCACGATGGTACGCGCCTGCTCCTCGTCGCCGCCGAGGGCGAGGTTGACGTTGTACAGCCCGGTGACTTGCAGGTGCCGCCCGCCGGCGGTGGCGAGCCGGGGCCGGCACACCGGCAGGCCGCGCGCGCGGAGCGCGGTGAACAGCCGCGCGGCGCCGAGATAGAACGCGATCTCGCGCTCCAGCAATAGCAAGTCCTGCACCCGCAGGCGGACGTACTGCCCCAGCGCCTTGGCCAGCGGGCGAGCCACGGCGCCCAGGATCCGGTCCAGGTCGCCGAGCAGGCTGCCCATGGCCGCGACCCGCTTGATGCTGGCCACCGGCTGGTAGGGGGTGGCAGCGCCGAAGATGCGGCTCAAGAGCGGGCGCTCGGCGAACTTCTCGTCGTGCACCGCCAGCAGTGTCGCCTCGGCGGGCCGCAACTGGTCATCCAGGTTGATGCCGATGCTGACGCTGGCGCGCCGCTTCAGGCCGCCGCGTAGCGCCGGCAGCTCCTGCACCAGCCGCCGGTACACCGGATCCGCCCGCCGCCGCTGCACGAACGCCAGCAACGCCTGCATGCCCTTCGACTTCAGATCGGGCAGCACGGCGGCGTCGGCCAGCCGCTGCAGGCAGGATACGTAGGTCTCCAGCTCGCCGAGCCGCCACACCGCCTGCTGCAGCGGCGCGCTCTGCTCCTTGCGGGTGGTGCGGAAGTAGGCCAGCTCCCGCAGCATCGGGCGTACTTCCCGCAACACCTTGCACAGTTCCTCGGACGCCAGCAGGTCGGCGAGGATGCTCTGCCGGTAGCGGATCGTCGCCACATCCTGGCGCAGCTCGTACAGGAACTCCTCCGGCAGCCCGTACCGTTCGCGCACCGCCGCGATCCCGATGTCGGCGGCCGCCCGCCGGCCGAGCCGCGCACCCGCAGCCGGGCGTGCGGCTTCTGGATAGCACAGGCTGATGGTCTCGACGGCGGCATCCATCACCGCCAATGCTAACGACTGCCCGCCCGCTTCCGCAACGCCCCGCACCCGCCGGTAGACCTGTACTTGCTATGTGCGGCGGCACGGCGCACAATGAAAGCCATGGGACAATCCACCTTTACGTCCGACGGCGCGGCACCGTTCGTGTTCGACGACAACTGGGACAACTTCGGTAATCTGCGCCCGGAGTCGCGCCAGTTGAGCGCCACCAACGCCGACGGCGTGCGCGTCGTGCCCCCCACCGAGGAGCAGAAGTTCACCTTCGACACCCAGGGATGGTTGTGCATACCCGGCGTGCTCGACGATGCGGAACTGGCAGAGATGCGCGAGTTCTGCTATCGGCTCAAGGATCGGCCCGAGTCGCTGCCGGAACATCAGCGTACCCCGGTCGCAGGTCCGCTAGAGAAGCTGCTCGATCACCCGGTGGTGGTGGGATTCTGCAACGAATTTCTCGCCTATCACCGGCTCGACGGGGCCGATCACTACGGCTTTCGCTTCGAGACCAGCTTCCTGTTCTACCGCGGGGTGGGGCAGGGCAGTTTCGGTCCGCACAACGGCAACGGGGTGTGGCGGCTGCCCGGCAACTCGCACGAGTATCGTGCCATTCCCGGCAAGGCGTACTCCGGCCTGACCCGCTGTGTGTGGGAGCTCAATCCGGTGCAGGAGCGGGATGGCGGGACGCTGTTCGTGTCCGGCAGCCACAAGGCGGCCTACACCCTGCCGCGGTCGATCTACGATCAGGATTCGCCGCTGTGGAGCAGCTACTCCTGTCCGGCCGGCTCGGTGATCCTGTTCAGCGAGGCGACTACCCACAGCGCGCGTCCATGGACCAACCCGGACGTACCGCGGTTGGCTATCTTCAACCAGTACAACGGCATCGGCAGCCGTTTCCACTGGTGGGAACCACCGCGTGAACTGCTCGGCGCGATGCCGCGCAAGCGTCAGTCCCTGTTCCGCCACGCTTACGGCGAAGCGGCCAACACGGGTCTGGAAACGCGCAACCTGTTTGCGCGTTCCCTGGGCTGACGTCGTGACCGGGGCGAACGCGGTGTCGGAGTCGAACGCACCGACCCTCGCGAACGAACGCGCCGAAAGCGGCGCCTGGCTCGACCATCGTCTGACCCCTGCCGAGGGTGAGACGTTCGGACGCGACGGCTACCTGATACTCGACGAGGTGCTGTCCGAATCGGTGACCGACGGGCTGGAGGAAGCGTTCGACAAGGTGTGGGCCGCCGAGCGCGCGGCGCGCGGCATCACCGAACTGGACAAGGTCAACATGTACGACTTTCTGGGCAAGGACGAGCGGTTTCTCGACATGATCGACTGGCCGGTCTGCTTCCCCAAAGTGATGGACATTCTGGGTTGGAACATCCAGATCTATCACACCCACATGATTGCCAGTCCGGGGGCCGGGCAGGGGGCTCCGCCCGGCAAGCGCGGCTGGCATCAGGACAGCGACCGGCTCAATGCCGAGCTGGAGTCGGACCCGCAGCCGCGCGTATCGCTGAAGGTGGCGTTCTTCCTGACCGACTGCAGCGTCAGGGGACGCGGCAATTTCGGCGCCGTGCCGGGTAGCCACCTGAAGAACGCGCTGGTAGATCGCGAGCACCGCGAAGTCGATCCTCCCGGCGCCACCGAGGTGCTGGTGCCGCGTGGCGGTATGGTGCTGTTCGACCGGCGCATCTGGCATACCGGTACGGAGAACTATGCCGACTATCCACGCAAGGCGTTGTTCTACGGTTACAGCTACCGCTGGCTCAGGCCACGTGACGACATGACCATCGATCATTACCTGGAGCGCAGCGACCCGATCCGGCGGCAACTGCTCGGCACCAGTCCGAGTGGCGGGCACGGCTACACGTCGCCGAAGCCGGGGGACGTGCCGTTGCGCGACTGGTTGGCCGCCAACCCGGCGAACCCCGCCGCCGCGGCCGCGGCCGGCGCACCTGCCGCTTAGGAGTCTGCCGGATTGCGCCAGACCGACCCAAAGACCATGACCAGCCGGCGTGGCGCGTGCATCGGTTCCTGGCTTTCGGGTAGCCCACTTCGCGGCCTTCGGACGCTGCCGGCAGGCGACGGTTTCGGGGCGACGGTGTTGGCCTCCCGGAGGTCGGCCTGCAGGGAATACGGACCGCTTGGCGGGTCGCCGGCGATCGCGTGAACGCTGACGGGGAGGGGGCGCCCCCGGAGCGGTCGCCGGCTGTCCCGCCCCGACCAGCGGCAGCCCCCGGCACCGTGGCCGATCTGGTGCGCGCGCTGCATGCGACGCCGCAGCAGGCGGTGATCGAGGTGGCTGGCGCCGGTATTCAGGCGCTGGCTTGGCTGCACGCCGTGGGCGGCTCCTCGCGCACCGTGTTGGAGGCCACCGATCGCTACTGTCACGCATCCCTGGCGACCCTCCTGGGAGCCGTCCCGACCGCTGCGGTCAGTGCCGCCGTCGCCGCCGCGATGGCTGGCGCCGCGCAGCGCCGCGCCCGTCTCCTGGCGGCAGCGGGAACGCCCGTTGTCGGCGCGGCCTGCACCGCTGCATTGGCCACCGACCGCCCGCGGCGGGGCGCCGACCGCGCCATCGTGGCGGTGGCCGGTACGCTGGGCACCTCGGTCGGCGAACTGGTATTTGTCAAGGCGCCGGCGGATCGCCGGCCGGCGGCCCGGCGGCAGCAGGAGGACGCGGCGAGCACGCTGCTGCTGGCCGAGCTGACCGCCGCATGCGGGGTGGACGATGCCGTCCGGGCGCAGCTCGCCACCCGGCTCGGCACGGATACGACCGGCGAGTTCCTCCCGGCCGAGACGCTCGCCGCCTTCGCGTCGGGCGCGGCCGGCTGTGTGCTGCTGACCGCCGCGGCGCAGGTCGTGGCGCCACCGTACGACTGGCGCTGCAAGGCGCTGTTGTCCGGGGCGTACCATCCGCTGCACGACGGCCACTTGGCGCTCGGCGAGGCGGCCGCGGCGTTCCTCGGTCGCGAGGTGGTCTTCGAACTGCCCCTGGTCAATGCCGACAAGGCGCCGATTTCGCTGCGCGAGGCGCAGCGGCGCGCGGCGCAATTCGCTGCCCGCGCGCCGCTGGTGCTGTCGCGGGCGCCACTGTTTGCCGCCAAGGCGGCGCTGTTTCCGGGCGCCGTGTTCGTGGTCGGCGCGGACACCGCCGAGCGGCTGGTCGACGAGCGCTTCTATGGCCACTCGCGATCCAGGATGGTCGCAGCGCTGGCGGCGATCGCCGGGCATGGCTGCGCGCTGCTCGTGGCCGGGCGCCGGGTCGGCGGTCGCTATCTCACCTTGAACGACCTCGCGCCGCGCATTCCCGCGCCGCACCGCGGCCTGTTCCGTCCGCTGCCGGAGTCGCTGTTCCGCTGCGACATCTCCTCCACCGAAGTTCGCGCGCGCCGAGCGGCGGCGAGCCCGGTTTGCCGTTGAGGTACATTCCGTCGCCGCCACGGGGAAGAGCCGATCCGCGTGTGAGTGCTCTACCACTTGGGAATGCACCCTGCCGCTGAGCCCGGCTTGTCGTTGAGCAGAGCGTCGCGGGCCACCGGACCTGCCGAGAGCAGAGGTATCTTCTATGGCTGGGTCATGGTCGGCGCCTTCTTTCTGTTCAACGTGCTCGGCCAGGCGAGCGGCACACTCAATTTCGGTCTGTTCGTGATTCCGATCAGCGACGAGCTCGGCATGTCGCGCCAGATGATCGGCTGGGCGCAGACGGCGCGCATCTGGGCGGGCGGGTTGAGCGGCATCGTGATCGGCCGCTGGCTGGACCGCCACGGGCCGCGCGGGCCTGTGCTGGTGGCGGCCGTCGTGGCGGTGGGCGGGCTGCTGGTCCTGGCGCGCGCGCAGTCGGCGACCGTGCTGTTCGGCGTCCTGCTGGCCCTGGGAGCGAGCGGCTGGACGGCGCCGGGCGGCGGCGCCCTGATCGCCACCGTCCCGGTTTCCAAGTGGTTCGTGCGGCTGCGTGGCCGCGCCACCGGGATCGTGCAACTGGGCCTGGGCGTGGGCGGCGCCTTGCTGCTGCCCCTGACCCAATCGTTGATCGGCCGCTTCGGCTGGCGATCGGCGTTGATAACTCTGGCGTGGCTTTCGGCCGCCGTCGTTCCGCTGATCGTGCTGCTGCGTCGTCAGCCAGGAGATCTCGGCCTGCTCCCGGACGGCGGACCGCCGCGTCGGCGCGCAACGCTCAGGCACGGCGCAGCGGGTGAGACGCAACGCAGTGTTCCGCCCGCGGACGACGACCCTCGCTGGACTGTGGCCAAGGCCGCCCGTACCTCGGCGATGTGGAAACTCACCGCCGCCTTCGCCAGCCTCGGATTTCTGCTCGGCGCGGCGAGCGTGCATCGCGTGCCGCACTGGGTCGAGTTGGGATTCAGCGCGGCCACCGTCTCCTATGCGTTCGGAATCGACGCCACCACCGCTACGGCCACCGCGCTGGCCGCGGGTTTCGTGGTGGAGCGGCTCGCGGTGCGCTTCGTCGGCGCCATTTCGTGCACGCTGTTCTGCGTATCGTTGTCCCTGATGATCGTCGGTCAGGCGTGGCCGCCGCTGCTGTTCGCGTCGGTCATACTGTTCGGAGCCGCGATCGGGTTCAACATGGTGGTGCAGGGGGTGATCTGGGCGCAGTACTTCGGCTGGCGTTTCGTTGGCACGATCCGCGGGGTGGTGCTGCCGATCACGGTGCTGGCCGGCGGGTTGGGGGCGCCGATCGCCGGTGCCCTGCGCGATGTCACGGGAACCTACCGCACGTCGTGGATCATCGTACTGGCGATGAGCGCGGTCAGCGCCGTCCTGCTGCTGAGCGCACGGCCGCCGCTTGGTGAGAAATAAGAGCGTCAACAACGATGGGACTCAGCCGCAGTCCCGTTCCCTGAGGCCTGAGACGTTCAGGCGGCGCCACGTCAAGTTCCGCGTCTAGTAGTCTGGTAGCGCTTGGCCATCTGGCTGGCGACCGCCCTGCTGCTGTATCCCTGGTGAGCCCCATCTCCCTCGACCTCCGCCGCCATGGTGGCGACATCGTTCGAGTGGGTGTTCGATGCGGCAATGCGGCTGGTTGCCGATTGAACCGCGCTGCGCCAGAATGTCGCCAGTTTCATGGCCATGAACCTGCGCCTGACCACCATCGAGTCGCACACGTGCGGTCATCCGACCCGTGTGGTAGTGGATGGCCTGCCCGTGTTCAGCGGCGCCAGCGTTGCCGATCAGCGCGCCTGCGCGCGCCGCGAGCACGACGAGTTGCGCACCTTCCTGTGCTGCGAGCCGCGTGGACACGGGGCGATGTACGCCGCGTATGTGGTGCCGTCGCGGGTGGCCGACGTCGGTGTGGTGTTCTGCAGCCAGGTGGGATACGACGACATGTGCGGGCACGGCACCATCGGTGTGGTGACCGCCCTGTGCGAGAGCGGCCGCCTGCCCCGGGACGGCGTGGTACGACTGGAAACCCCCGCCGGCGTGGTGTCCGCCGAGCCGCATTGGCAGGGGCAGCGCGTCGCCGCGGTCAGCTTCGACAGCGTGCCGGCGTTCCTGTTCGAGCGCGACGTAGCGGTGCAGGTTCCCGGGCTGGGCGTGGTGTGCGGCGACGTGGCATTCGGCGGCAACTGGTACCTGTACGTGGATGCCGCGAGTATCGGTCAGGCGGTTGCCGCCGCCAATCTGCCGGAGCTTTTGCGTCTTGGTAATGCGATCAAGGAGACGCGCAACGGCATGGCTGAGGTGAAGCACCCGCTGCACACGCAGATTGCCCGTTCCCTCCTCGGCGTCTCGTTCTGCGGACCGCCGCTGCGCGATGCCACCGCCAGCCAGTGCAACGTGGTGGTGGAGAGCGAGACGTTCTACGACCGCTCGCCCTGCGGCACCGGCACCTGCGGCAGGATGGCGATGCTGCACGCCCGCGGCAGGCTGGCGGTCGGCGACGAGTTCCGCAACGAAGGTATCGCCGGTGGCGAGTTCAGCGGCCGCATCGTGGCGGAAACCAGCGTCGGGCCGCTCGCGGCCATCCAGCCCCGGCTGACCGGGGCGGCGTGGGTCATGGGGCAGGCGCAGTGGACCCTGGATGAGACCGATCCGCTCGGTACCGCCGGCTGGTAGCCTGCCGCTTTACTGCCGAGCCCCGGAGACCGCCGCCTGCGGCGGCGCATTCGGCCCCCCGGCCTCCGAGAAGGACGAGCGGAGTTCAGCGAGCCACTCGGAACGGCGCACGAATTGCTCGGCGAACAGACCGAGCAGTAGCGCGGAGATCGTTCCGGTGATCAGAAAGGCGGGGGCGATCAGCCAGGCGCTTTCGCCGAAGATGATCAGGCGGGCGGCGGCAATCTGCGCCAGGTTGCTGGCCAGTGCCCCCATTACGCTCACGCCCACCAGGGAAATGTGGCGGCCCAGGCCGCGGTGCAGCACGATCATGACGGCGACGCTGGCTAGCGAGCCGACGGCGGAGAACAAGACGATATAGGAGAACAGGGTGCCCTGGACGATACCCTGTCCGAGTACCTTCAGCGCTACCAGAGTGAGGATCTCGCGCGGCCGCATCACGGTCAGCGCCACCAGTACCGACAGGTTGGCGAGTCCCAGCTTCAGGAACGGAACCGGCTTCGGGATCACGTATTCGATCGAAGCCAGAAACAGCGCGGTGGCGGCGAGCAACGCCAGAGCGCGTTGCCGGTGCTGGTCCGCATGCTGTCCTGTCATCGCCTGTCGTGCAGCCTCGTCATCCGGCAAGCAGCGCGATGGTGGCGTCTCGCAAGTTCCTGACGCACGCGCCGCAGACTCGTTCTCGGTACGCTAACCCACGTTCTCCGTAAGCTTGTGCGGCGCTATCGGTTACCCACAGTCAGGTAACGGCCTCCCGGATCGCCGCGGCACGATCGGTTTGCTCCCAGGAGAACTCGTCGCGGCCGAAGTGTCCGTAGGTAGCGGTGCACCGGTAGATCGGGCGCGCCAGATCGAGCATGGCGGTGATGCCGGCAGGTGTCAGGTCGAACAGCTCTCGCACCGCGTCCTCGATACGCTGCTCAGCCACGGTGGCGGTGCCGAAGCTGTGCACGTACAGCGACACTGGTTCGGCGACGCCGATGGCATAGGCGATCTGCACTTCGCACTCGGTGCACACGCCGCTCGCGACCACGTTCTTGGCGACGTAGCGCGCCATGTACGCGGCCGAGCGGTCGACCTTGGAGGGATCCTTGCCGGAAAACGCACCACCGCCGTGGCGCGCCTTGCCGCCGTAGGTATCGACGATCAGCTTGCGCCCGGTGAGGCCGGAGTCGCCGTGCGGACCGCCCACCACGAAGCGCCCGGTCGGATTGATCAGGTAGGTCACGTCGCCATCAAGCATGGCGGCCGGCAATGCCTTCCTGATCACTTCTTCCACCAGCGCCTCGCTCAGCCTCCGGTGCGGGACGCCGTCGCGGTGCTGGTGGGAGAGCACGACGGTCTCGATTGCCGCCGGGCGGCCGGCTTCGTAGCGGACCGACACCTGACACTTGCCGTCGGGACCGAGGAATGGGAGCTGGCCACTCTTCCGCACCTGCGCCGCCTGCAGCATGATCGCGTGCGCGAAGTCGATCGGGGCGGGCATGAAGTGCGCCGTATCGGAGCAGGCGTAGCCGAACATCAGCCCCTGGTCGCCCGCGCCCTGCGCTGCGGCCGAACCACGGTCGACCCCTTGGGCAATGTCCTGCGACTGCGCGTGCATCACATTGAGCACCGCACAGGTCTGGTAATCGATGCCGAGGGAGGGGTCGTCGTAGCCGGCATCACGCAGCACCTCGCGGGCCAGTTGCTGCGGGTCCAGCGAGCTGCGCGTGCGGATCTCTCCGCCGACGACGATCAAGCCGGTGGTGGCGAACGTCTCGCAGGCGACCCGAGACGCGGGGTCATCCGCCAGCGCGGCGTCGACGACGGCGTCGGAAATCTGATCACATAGCTTGTCGGGATGGCCTTCGCCTACGCTTTCGGAGGTAAACCGGTAACTGTCGCGCTGCTTCATGTACTGCGCGCAGGTTAGCCGCCCAAGCCCGGCTGCGGCAAGGACAATCCGCCCTGCGCACAGAGCGCCTCCGACGCTGACCCGGTGCAGAGCCCGTCGGTACCGCAAAGTGGTCCCCGAATCGTTCGAACAACGAATTCCAAACCTCGCGACCGCGGACCAGGAGCCTGAACCCAGCGTCGTCAACGATTGCGGAAGTAATCGCGCAGGGCGGTGACCGCGTACATCAGCGGGATAGCTTGCCAATCAGTTTCCGCCATCGGCTGTCCGTCGGTAACGGGGTAGTCGATCTCCGTCTCGATGGGTGCAAGCACCGAGCTGCTCATGGGTCATCCTCCACGTAGAGGTACCTTACCATGGTAACGCTCCAGCGCCACGGCGTATCGAGGGGTGCATTACCGCCACGTGGCAGGAGCGCTCACACGCGGCGGCTCGTCCCGCGGCGCATCCCGGCATCGAGTATCGATGGGGCGACCCCAAGCCATGCCCTGCCGTGATCGAGAGCCTCCCTTTCGATCCGGCGATGCCAGTTGAACGTCTGGGCGCTCGGACGGCCGACGCCGTCGGTTCGTCGTCCACCCGTCACCGTGGGCAGATGCCGCCATCTGCCGCGGCATGTCGGCGGTGCGGGCGGGTTGGGCTTCAGCCGATGACGATGTGCACGCTGTGGCCGGACTCCTCGTCGTGAAAGTCCATGACTTCACCCGTTTCACCCGAGCGTAGCGCCTCTCGAACCCGGTGAATGTCGCGCCCGTGCTCGCCGAGCAACGCCGCGTGAGGAAGGTCGAACAGTGGCAACACCATACGGGCTACCTCCAGCGGTATCGCCAGTTGGACTCTGCCATCGTTGCTCTTCACGGTGAACCGCACCATCCCGGCGTCGTCCCGGGTAGGCGGGACCGAGGAGACCACGTCATGATGCGACGGCTCCACCTCGGCGGCGGGGCCGAGTGCCATGAGCAGCCGTACGCCGTCCTCGACGGAGACATTGGCCTCCTCGATCATGCGCAACACCTGTTGCGGTTCGCTCCTCAACGGTGCTTCGTTGTCGATTTCGCCTAGTGCCAGCAGCAGCATAGCCCCATCCCGGGGCGAGACGTTGCCGGTTTCGACCATGCGCAGCACCTGCTGCCGTTCCTCGCTCAACTCCATACGTACCGCTCTACCTCCTCCGATTGTAGCGTCGACTCGGCCTGCGGACAACGCACGCTCGAACGAGCGGGAACGAACGGAGCCAATGCCCACGATAGCCGCAACAGCGTCGAAATCTGTCTATACCGGGAACAATAGGGGGCAGGTGCCGTCCCTGCAAGCGGGGGCGCGCAGGAGACCGGGATTCCGCGGGTCGGGACCTACCCATTCTGTGGTAGCAGTACGAGCAGACGCTGTCACCGGGATGAGCCGACCCGAGTGTTGTGCGCACTTGTCACTTGGCGGGAATGCACTCTCCACGCCGGACTACCCCACGCTACCCAATCGTGCGCTATCGTTCGCCGTTCGAGCGATCGGGGACCGCTGTGCGGCACCGACGGGCGCTGGCACCGGGTCAGCGTCCGGGGGGCGTTCCTCTGGCCGTTAGCATGGGATCGCCCTGCTCTCCGCGGGCTCCGCGGGCGTCCCGCTTCCATCTGGCCGCGGAGGGTGATATATATTCGGTCGCTCGTCGGGCCGGCGGCCGCGTTGCCGCTCACGCCTGCGGCGGGCATCCTCTTTCGGATCTATGGGATGGTCGGCAAGTTGAAGAGCTGCCATGAGTAAGCGCAAGCGCCGCCGGACGGCGTTGCGGCGTGCACCAGCCCCGCCACCCGGCGGCACCCAGCTCGCGCGGCTGGTACGGCGGCGCACCGCCGCCGACGGCGCGCTTCGCGAGCTGCTGCGCCGCGTCGCCGGTGGCGAGCTTCCGGTAGCGGTCGAGGGCGTGCATGGCAGCTTCGCGGCACTGCTGCTGCATTGGCTGCGGGATGCGGCTGCGGGGCCGCTGCTAGTGGTGACGCCGACCGAGCAGGAGGCGGACCTGCTGGCCGGCGATCTGCGTCTCACCGCGGAGGCGCCGGCTGCGTCGCCGTCCGCCACCGGAGCCAATGGTTCTGGCGCCGTCGCCGCGGACGGGTCCGCGGCCGCCGGAAGCGACCGCGTGCGGCGGTTTCCCTGGTGGGGGCTGTTGCCGTACGCCACCGCATCGCCCCTGCCGGCGGTGTTCGGCGAACGCGCCGGCGTGCTCGCCGAACTGGTTGCCGAGCCCGACGCCGTCGACATCGTCGTCACCTCGCTGCGGGCTCTGCTCACGCCGGTGCCGCCCGCCGACTACCTGCGCGAACGGGTATTCCGGCTGGCGGTAGGCGGCGACATCGATCCGATCGAGGTGGAAGAGCGCTTGGTGACGCTCGGCTACGTGCGCGTGCCGCGCGTGTCGATCCACGGCGAGTTCTCGGTCAAGGGCGAGGTGATCGACATCTACCCCTACGACCGCGACCACGCGGTACGTGCGGTGCTGGAGTTCGACACCGTCGAGGAACTGCGCGAATTCGAGCCGGCCACGCAGCGTTCGGTAACGACGCTCCGGCGCACGGCCATCTACCCGGCCCGCGAAGTCCATATGGCGGGGCAGCCGCTGGCGACCCTGGAAGATAATCTCGCGCAGACGGCGCTGCCGGAGGAGGCGCGCGAGTTGTTCCTGGACGCGGTGCGGCGCGATCCCGACGCGCGCGGCGCCGAGTTGTTCTACCCGCTGTGCTTCCGCGAGCCCACCACGCTGCTCGAGATTCTGCCGCCGGATGCGCTGCTGGTGCTGGCCGGCGAGGAGCGGCTGGAGACCTCGTTCGCCGCCATCCGCAAGGAATACCACGAGCTGCACCGGCAGGCGGTGGTCGACGGCCACTTCGGCCCGCTCCCGAAGTCGTTCCTGCTCGACTACCCGCGTATCGTGCGCAATCAGGCGCGCCACGTCGCGGTACACGAACTGGCGCCCCGAGCTTCCGTCGCGGAGCTGGGTGCACCGCCGGAGCCGCGGCTGCGGCTGCCCTGCGACCCGCCGCGCTCGTTCTTCGGCAACATTCCCTACTTCCGCGATGAGGTGGGGCGCCTGACGGCCGGCGGCAACGACGTGCTGATCTTTGCCGTGTACGAGCATCAGGCGCAGCGCCTCGGGGCGATGCTCGGCGACCTGGGCCGCAGCGAGCGGGTGCGCATCTTCCCGCAGAGTATCAGCGCCGGTTTCGCGCTGTCCGGCGCCGACATCGTGGTGGTCCAGGAGAACGAGATCTTCGGGCGCAAGCGGCGTATTCCGCGCGCGGCGGCCGCGGTCAAGAGCGAGGCGATCGACTCGTTCGTCGACCTGTCCGCGGGCGACTACGTGGTGCACGTCAATTACGGTATCGGCAAGTACCATGGTCTGCAGCGGATGCGAGTGCTCGGCAACGAACGCGACTACATCGACCTGGAGTTCGGCGGCGAGGAGCACGTCTACCTGCCGATCGAGCAGGTCAACCTGATCCAGCGCTACGTCGGCAAGGAGGGGCGCGCACCGAAGCTGGACCGCATCGGCGGCAAGGCGTGGGAGTCGCGCAAGGCGAAGGTACGCAAGTCGGTGGAGGAGCTGGCCGAGCGCCTCGTCCAGCTCTACGCGCGCCGCAAGCGGGTGCAGGGCACGGCGTTCGACGGCGACACCGACTGGCAGGCGCAGTTCGAGGCCGGTTTCCCGTACCAGGAGACCGAGGACCAGATCACCTGCATCGAAGCGGTGAAGGCGGACATGGAGGCGCCGAGCCCCATGGACCGGCTGATCTGTGGCGACGTCGGGTTCGGCAAGACCGAGGTGGCGCTGCGCGCTGCGTTCAAGGCGGTGATGAGCGGCAAGCAGGTGGCGGTGCTCACCCCCACCACCATCCTCGCCGAGCAGCACTTCGAGACGTTCCTGGATCGCTTCAGCGCCTTTCCGGTGAAGATCGATATGCTGTCGCGGTTTCGCAGCCGACAGGAACAGCGCTCCGTGGTGGCGGCGGTGGCGACGGGCGGCATCGACGTGGTGATCGGCACCCATCGGCTGATTCAGAGGGACGTGGAGTTCAAGAACCTCGGCCTGCTGGTGATCGACGAGGAACAGCGCTTCGGCGTAAAGCACAAGGAGCGGCTCAAGGAGCTGCGGGCCAACATCGACTGCCTGACGCTCACCGCCACGCCGATTCCCCGCACCCTGCACATGTCGCTCACCAAGATCCGCGACATGTCGCTCATCGCTACGCCACCGCAGAACCGGCTGCCGATCGAAACCTTCATTCAGGAGTTCGACGAGGAGCTGGTCGCCGACGCCATCCGCAAGGAGCTCGCGCGGGGCGGCCAGGTGTTCTACCTGCACAACCGGGTGCGCTCGATCCGCGAGGTAAGCGGATTCCTGGTCCGGCTGCTGCCGGAGGCCAGCATCGAGTTCGCGCACGGTCAGATGGGCGAGGCCGAGCTGGAGGAGGTGATGCATCGCTTCATCGGTGGCGAGTTCGAGGTTCTGGTAACCACCTCGATCATCGAGAACGGGCTGGACATCCCCAACGTCAACACGATCATCATCGATCGCGCCGACATGTTCGGCATCGCGCAACTCTACCAGTTGCGCGGGCGGGTGGGGCGCTCCGGAAGGCCGGCGTACGCCTACCTGTTCTATCCCAGGAGTCAGGCGCTGACCGAGCTGGCAATGAAGCGGCTGCGCATCATCTCCGACTTCACCGAGCTGGGCGCCGGTTTCAAGGTAGCGATGAAGGATCTGGAAGTGCGCGGCGCCGGTAACCTGCTTGGCGGCGAGCAGTCAGGCGACATCCTGGCGGTCGGCTACGACATGTACGTGCGCCTGCTCGACGAAGCGATCGCCACGCTCGGCGGCGACGGACGCCGTGTCGATCTCGATGCGCCCGACGTCTATCTGGAGCTGGAGTACTCCGGCTACATCCCCGACGACTACATCTCCGAGCCGGTGGTCAAGATGGAGGTGTACAAGAAGATCTCCTCGGTCACGGACGCGGCCGAACTGGAGCGCGTGCACGGCGAGCTGATCGACCGCTTCGGACCGTTGCCCGACGTGGTGCTGAGCCTGTTGTCGATCGCCGAGATCCGCATCGCCTGCCGCCGCCTGGCGGTCTCCTCGCTACGCGAGCAGCGCGGCGTGGTGCGGGTGGAGTTCGCCCGCCTGCAGCAGGTCTCGGTCGACAAGGTGACGCGGCTGATCGCCGCCGGTGGCGGCAGCGTACGTCTCGACTCGGCGCGTCCCAACTGCCTGCTGATCGACACCGGTGGCATCGGGCTGCGCGAAAAGTCGGAATTCCTGAGCGAGAAGCTGGGCGCTCTGGTGTGAACCGCGCACAAGCCATTCGTGCCGGCCAGATGAACGGAGGTTCCCTATCGCCGTTCGTTATGTCTGGGTCTATCCTGCACATTCTGACCCTGATGCTCACACATTACCGAGATCGATCTCGATTTGCCTGTACGGTCGACGAGCTGGCCCCGCCCTGCCTGGAGTCTCCGTCGCCCGGCCGTTCTGTACCGGAAGCCCTGTTTTTTTCCGCTGGTGCTCGACCGGCTCAGCTCTCGTCGGGGTGACCATCTCCGCCTTTGGGTTCGCGGCAGCGTACCTGCGTTCCTTGTGGGACTGCGGCCGCGCAGAGGTAGCCTGAGCGTGGTATGCTTGGCGTGGTGCGAGGCAATGCAGGAACCTGACGCGACACTGTCACTGTTTCCTCTCAACGTGGTGTTGTATCCGCGCGCTCCCCTGCCGCTGCACATATTCGAAGAACGCTACAAGCAGATGGTGGCCGCGGTGCTCGACGGCGATGGCGTGTTCGGGATGGTGTGGGCCGACCGGCAGGGCGCAGCACGGGTGGGGTGCAGTGCCAAGATCGTCGAGGTGATCCGGCGTTACGACGACGGGCGCATGGACATCGTCACCGTGGGCATGCGCCGCTTCCGCATAGCGAAGGTGCTGACCGACCGAGCCTACCTGCGGGTCCAGGTCAGCTATTTCGACGACCAGGCCGCCGGCAGCAACGGCAGGCTGATCGGACGCTGCCTGGAGCTGTACCGCAAGACCTACGAAAGCAACCCCGGCAACCTGTCCGAAGCCGAACTGAAGAGCGCCTCGGCGACCGTGGCGTCGTTCTACTTCGCATTCTTCAGCGACTTCGCACTGGTGAGAAAGCAGCAGCTCCTGGAGCTGACCGATCCGAAGGAGCGGCTGAAGCAGATTCTTGCGGCACTCGAGGTGCGCCAGCGGGAACGCGACGAGAGCCGCCGGCGCGCGCGTCTGGCGCTGGGCAACGGCCACATTCCGCCACAATAGCAGCCGTGGCCGAGTAGCCGTGGCCGCGGTGCGGCGCAAATGCCACCGCGTCAGCGACGGCGCCATTTGCGCCGTAGCGGCAGGTAGGCTAAT
>CAYFXT010000002.1:31102-40733 GCA_964346995.1 uncultured Spirochaetaceae bacterium
GGTGGGGCGAAAGGCCACCGCGCGGGGGACGGCGCCATTGGCGCGGGCGCCGGCAGGTAGGCTAATCTGCGCCGGGGAGGGGAGAGCTGCTGGAAGAGGTCCTGGCCGACCTGCGCGGCGACCCGGCTTTCATGAACGGGGTGTGTCACTGGCAGGTGGTGCCATCGCGTGGCGCCTGCACGCGGCCGTTTGCGAGCGCCGTCGACGCGCGCCTGCGCTCCGCCTGCCGCCGGCGCGGCATCGCCGAGTTGTATACCCATCAAGCGCGCTGCTTCGAGTTCGCACGTGCGGGCCGGAACGTGGTGCTGATTACGCCGACCGCATCGGGCAAGACCCTGGCCTACAACCTGCCGATCCTCGAGCGCTGCATCGACGACGCGCAAGCCACGGCACTGTACCTGTTTCCGACCAAGGCGCTGGCGCGGGACCAGCACCACGAGTTGCGCCGCGTGGTGGACGACGCGGGGCTGGGGCTCCCGACAGCTACCTACGATGGTGATACCCCCGCTGCCACGCGCCGCTCGGTACGGTCCACCGCCCGGCTGGTGATTACCAACCCTGACATGCTGCACACGGCGGTGCTGCCCCACCACCCGCAGTGGGAACGGTTCTTCCGCGGCCTGCGCTTCGTGGTGATCGACGAACTGCACACCTACCGCGGCATCTTCGGCTCCCATTTGACCAACGTGCTGCGCCGCCTGCACCGGCTGACCGCTTTCTACGGCACGCGGCCGCAATTCCTCTGTTGTTCGGCGACCATCGGCAACCCTCGCCAGTTGGCCGAACGCATCGTGGGACAGCCGGTCGAGCTGATCGACGCCAGCGGCGCGCCGAGCGGAGAGCGCCACTTCATCCTGTACAACCCGCCCCTCGTCGACCGGGAGCAGGGTATCCGCCGCAGTGTCGTGCTGGAGGCGCGAGCGCTGGCGGCGCGGCTGCTGAACCGCGGCGTCAAGACCATCGTCTTCGCGCGCTCGCGGGTGCGTACCGAGCTGATCGCCTCCTACATCCGGCAGGCGCTGGCGCGCGCCGGCCCCGCTCGGGACGGCGTGCCGGAGAACAGCGGTGTGCGGCTTGCCTCGTACCGTGGCGGCTACCTGCCGAGCGAGCGGCGCGTCATCGAGCGCGGTCTGCGCGACGGTTCGATCGACGGCGTGGTTGCCACCACAGCACTGGAGCTGGGAGTGGACATCGGCACGCTGGAGGCATCGGTGCTGGCCGGATTTCCCGGCACCATCGCCGCGACCTGGCAGCAGGCGGGTCGTGCCGGGCGTCGCAGCGCGACGAGTCTGTCGATTCTGATCGCCTCTGCCGCGCCGATCGACCAGTTCATCGTCCGCCACCCCGAATACTTCTTCGCCGGATCGCCGGAGAGCGGCTGGGTCGATCCTGACAACGTCTACGTGCTCCTCGAGCATCTCAAGTGCGCGGCGTTCGAGCTGCCGTTAGCCGATGCCGAGGTGGCGCAGGACGGCTCCGGCCATCCGTCACCGTTCGGCGCCGCCGGAGAGTTGCTGCACCATCTGGAGGAGCGAGGAACCGTGCGCCACAGCGCGGCGCGCTGGTATTGGACCGACACCTCCTACCCGGCCGAGCAGGTCTCGCTGCGCACGGCGTCGCCGGCCAACGTGGTAATCATCGACGCGACCGACGGCGGGCGCCAGGTGATCGGTGAGATCGATTTGCCGTCGGCCAAGGTATTGCTCCATCCCGGCGCGATCTATCTGCACAGCGGTGCCCGGTTCATCGTCACGCGCCTCGATCTCGCACAGGGGCACTGTCACGTTGAGCACACCGGCGCCAACTACTTCACCGAGGCGATCACGCACTCCGACCTGCGGATCGTCAGCCACGAGCGCGAGCAGCGGTGGGACGAACTGGGTCTGTTTCTGGCCGACATCGTGGTACGCCACCGGACTGCCGGCTTCAAG
The DNA here is from genome assembly GCA_964346995.1 of uncultured Spirochaetaceae bacterium. Taxonomy (GTDB): domain Bacteria; phylum Spirochaetota; class Spirochaetia; order SZUA-6; family Bin103; genus Bin103. Next base: position 33,034 of record CAYFXT010000002.1, read on the forward strand.
AAGCTGCGTTACGGTACGCACGAAAACATCGGCGCCGGCGACATCGACCTGCCGGCCGACGAGATGCCGACCCGCGCAGTGGTCGTGCACTTCCCGCCGGGTACCGCCGGTGGCGCCTACCTGAAGCGGTGCGACGCGGCGCTCCGGTCGTTCGTCCTGGAGCGAGTCACGATGCTGGTGCGCAACGTGGCACCGCTGTTTCTCCTGTGCGATCCGCGCGACCTGGGCATGGCGGTGTTGGCCCGCGATGCCGCTCTCGATTGCCCTGCGGTGTACGTCTTCGATGCCTGTCCGGGCGGCTCGGGGCTGGCGGACGGACTGTACCGCCAACTGCCGAACGTGCTCGACGGTTGCCACGATCTGCTGGCGGCGTGCGCATGCGGCGCGGGATGTCCCTCCTGTATCGGCCCGCCGGTAGCGTGGTCATCCGGCAAGTGGCAGCTCCTGGAAGCGTTCCGACATCTGCTGCCGGCGGGCCGCGCCGGTGGGGCTGCGGGCGCGCTGGAGCGGGCGTGAGCGCGTCCCTGCGCGAGCGGCTCGGCATGATGACCGGCGCCCACCTGCTCCCGCCGCCGCTGTCGTCTCCGCCTGCGCAAGGGTCGACGATAGCGGATCAGCTCCGAGCGGCAGGGTGGCGGGAGATTGCTCCCTGCGTGTATGGCCGCGACTGCGAGATTCCCGTTCCCGAGGAGCTCGCAGACTGCCGTGTCGCCGGCGAACTGCTGCCGGCGGAGTGCCGGCTGGAAGATTGCCTGTTCTGGGACACCGAGACGACGGGTCTGGCAGGTGCCGGGACGGTGATCTTCCTGGTCGGCTGCGCGTGGGTGGAGGGTTCGCGGCTGCGGCTTCGCCAGGTGTTCCTGGCCGATTTCCCCGGCGAACAACGGTTTCTGGAACACCTGCGCGAGCTGTTCTCCCGCTTCCGGGTGTTCGTGTCCTACAATGGCAGGGCATTCGATTCCACCATCCTCAAGACGCGCCTGGTGATGTCCGGCATGACGATGGCACTCGGTTACCAGCTCGATTTGCTCTATCTGGCGCGCCGGTTCTGGCGCCGGCTGCTGGCCAACTGTCGGCTGACCACCATCGAGCAGGAGGTGCTGGACGTGCAGCGCGGCGACGACATTCCGGGCTGGATGGTGCCGGAGATCTACTTCGACAGTCTGCGCCGCGGCATCCTGGGCCAGTTGCCGGCCGTGTTCCGGCACAACGAGATGGACGTGATCGCCTTGGCGCGCCTGCTGGCGGTGGTGAGCGACATCCTGGCCGGTAACCAGCAGCGGGTTCCGTCCGCGGGAGTGGATCGCGGAGCGGTCGGCTGGTTCCTGTTGCAACAGGGTGATCGGCGCGGGGCGCGGATGTTGCGCATGGCGTATCAAGCCGGCGACGAGCACGCGGGGATTCTGCTCGGTGGGCATCTCAAGCGCACCGGCGAATGGCGGGACGCCGTCTTCGTGTGGAGGGATCTGGTACACACCCACGACAGTCGTGACGCTGCGGTGGAACTGAGCAAGTACTACGAGCACCGGGTGCGCGACCTGGAGGCGGCATTGACCTGGATCGCGCCGTTCGTCGCACGGGGAGCGGCCAGCGAAGACCTGCTGCATCGCGAGGCGCGAATCCGCGGCAAGCTGCGCAGGTCGGCGCGGATCGGCAGGCACGCTCACACCGCAACGCCGTAGACCACAAAGCGCGGCCGAACGTCGCCCGTTGCACACGACTCCGGACGCGAGTCAGGCACGATAGTAGCAGATCCGGTAGCGCTCGCGGGTGACGAATCCGAGGCGCTCGTAGAGCCGAACAGCGGCGCCATTGTCCGGTTTGACGAACAGGCTCGCCGACTTGCCGGCCGTGAACACGCTGCGCAACAGGGCCTCCATGACGCTGCTGCCATAACCGCGACCGCGCCGCTTCGCCTCGGTGAACACGCCGCCGATCTGGTCGACGGCGAAGCCGCGTGCATTGGTGCCCGCCTTGGCGACCGGATGCCCGTCGATGGTGCCGAAGTAGACCAGTTCCCGCTGCAGGCTGCGACGCAGCAGACGCAGGCACTCGTCGCCGTTGAACCGCGCGCCGTCGAGCAACACCTCCTCCAGCTCGTAGGCGCGCTGCAGCTCGAACAGGCGCCGCGCGTCGCGCGGGCGGCCGCGCCGAATGCGCAGTTCCGGCGGGCGAGCGGGGCAGCGGCTCGTGGCGGCGTCCACGGTCATCAGCAGGTAGTCCACTACCGCGTAGCCGCGACCGAACAGCTCCTGGACACGCCGTACGTCACCGCGGACGCCCATCACCGAGTGCAGCCGACCGCACACGCGGTAGATCAGGGGCCGCAACTCGCGTGGCAGCGGACGGTCGACGTACAGCGCCGGCAGCAGCAGGCCGGAACGCGTCACCAGGAGCGAGGATGGGTGCTCGCTGCCGCTCTCATCGACAAGGATTCTGCACGTGGGCCGCGGCCATGGCCGGTGCGGCGCGGCGCCGGTCAGCCGGGCGGTGAACGGCACGTACGCCCACTCCCGCCGGCGCAGACCGGCTACTATCCGTTCCAGGTCCTCTGCGCTGCTGGCGTGGCGCCAGCGATTCATGGTGCGGTTGCGGCGGCAGCGGCTGCACCGGAGCCGAAGTCGAGCGGCCACCGGCCGGAGGCGTGGTAGTCACCGGCCAGCACGGCGAATCCGGCCTCGAACGACGCGGCACTGGTCCCGTAAACCGCGATCGCGGTGCGCACCCAGGGGACTTTCAGCAGATACACCGGGGTGAGCGCCGAGATCACGATGATCCGATCGGCGAACGGCTCCATCGCGGTGAGGATCTCCAGGCTGTTGAAGTTGGCCAGCTCGAAGATGATCGTGTCGTAGTGCCGCGCCGTAGCCGGAATCCGGCTCAGATGCGGCTCGTGGGCAAAGTAGAACGGGCTCCACGGGAACTTGACCACTTCGGCGTCGGGATAGCGCCGCCGGCCGGCATCCAGGAACGCGCGATGTTGTCCGGCCAGCAGGGTGCGGCCGCGCTCTTCGGGCAGTGGCACCGTGGCGCCCCGCACGAGCGTCACGGACCGCGCCGCAGAGGTGAAGAAGAAGTCCGCCGCGCCGGGGGCCGGCACCCGTTCCGCGATCGATCCGGCCGCCGACGCTACCGGCAGCGGCGGGTCCGCGGTCAACGCCACCCGCTTTGCCTCCAGCACACGCAGCGCGGCGCCCGCGACCTGGTTGCGGAACGCCGTGTCGTCCTGCATGCGCCGCCGCGCCAAGTCCCAGGCCCGCTCCTGCCACGCCGGCGTGTGCGATATGAGCGCGACGTCGTTTCCGGCGCTCAGCGCCGCTACCGCCGCCTCCGCCGGCGAGCCCGCATACCGCACTGCGCCGGCCATCTCCAGGTCGTCGGTAACCGCGATGCCTTCGAAGCTCAGCCGGTCGCGCAGCAGGTCGTGCATGAAGGCGGGGGAGAGCGAGGCAGGGATGCGCTGGTCGGCAATCGCGGGAAACGAGAGGTGCCCGCTCATGATGGCCGGCACTCCCTCGCGGATCAGGAACCGGTAGGGTACGAGCTCCCGATCCCATAGTTGCTGCCGGTCGGCCGCCACCCGCGGCAATACGAGATGGGAGTCGCGGTCGGCGGCACCGTGCCCGGGGTAGTGCTTGGCGGTCGCGATGATGCCGGCGCTCTGCAAGCCGCGGAAGTAGGCCACGGCCAGCAGCCCGGTCTGCACCGGGTCGGAACTGAACGCACGCGGCCCGATTACCGAAGCGTCCGGATCGGAGTAGACGTCGACCGTGGGGGCGAAGTTCATGTTGATGCCGAGGGCGGCGAGTTCCAGACCGAGGTAGCGGCCGGTGCGGAAGGCATCCGCAGCCAGACCGGCGGCGCCGAGGGCAAGATTCCCGGGAGTCTTCGAAATTTCATGCTTCACGTGGTCGATCCAGCCGCCTTCCAGGTCGGTCGCTATCAGCAACGGAATCTGGCGCGGCTGCCGCTGAGCCACAGCCTGCAGCTCGTCGATCGCGGCGGCGAGCTGTTCCAGACCGGCAACGTTGCGCGGGAAGATCTTCACGCCGCCGAGGCCGTGCTGCCCGATCCGTCCGAGCAGGAATGGGGTGAGGGCGGTACCGGGGTAGCCGAACATGAACGCCTGCCCGAGCAATTCGTCGTCGGTCAACTCGGTAGCGAACGCGCGCATCGCCTCCCGGCTGGCGAGCGCTTCCCAGAATGTCCCCGGCCGACTGGTTCCTTCGGCGGAGCCGATCGTCGCGCCCGCGGAAACGCCCTGCGCGCCTACGTGGTCCGCCGCCACCCCGCCCAGCTTGAGTACTGCAACCAGGAGCAGAACGGTGAGCAACCGAGCAGGAGTACGCCGGCCGCCGCCGGGAGCGGACGGCATGTGCGAAGTCACGGCGCCGGATGGCTCTTGTTGCGGCGCGCCCGGCACTGCCCCGTGGCGCCAGTCACATCCGTAGCATCGCTTCACGTCGCCGGTGCGCGCACGCTGCCATGGTGCGCCGTGGACGACTCGGTGCGCCGTGGACGACTCGCGCGGCTGTGGCGACGAGCCGGTTGCGGCGTCGGCCCCCCGGCCGCCGGATCCCCGGCCGCGCAAGCCTCCCGCCGCTCGCTGTTCCCAAAGGCCCGCCTCGCGCTGCCGAGCGCGGCTGCCAACCGCCTCCGGCCGCCGCCACGCTCTGGTGAAGCCTTGAAGTTGCCCCGACGAGCAGGTGGCGCGGCTGGCACTCGAAAGTGCCGTTTGGCGCCGCTCATCGCGCGCGGGTCCACCGCCGACAGCCATATCGGGTCTCCTCCAACTCCCACGCCAGCCGCGCTTCGGCTTCCGACAACGCCGAGGGCCGGGCTCCGAAATCCGTGCGTGCCGCCGACGTCAGTCGCTGCAGAGCGTCCTCGTAGCTCCAGTGGGTTCCCGTCTCGTCGGCAATCGAGGTGGCGCGCGGGGTTCGCCCCCGGTGACCCGCCGGACCGCCGTGCCGCAGATAGCGGCCTATCCGCACGTACGACATGGAGAGCGGGATGGAGCCGTGCTGGAGCGCGCCGTCGCGGGTAGTGATCTGTGCGCTACCGACCAGTTTTTTCTCGCCGGCGACAATCTCGTACTCGCCGGTGGCGCGATAACAGTCGGGATCCACATCCGCGGCCGATGCCGCCGTATCGCCGGGTTGAACGGCGCCGCGCACGCCGAGCGCGGCCAGCAGGCGCAGCAGCACCGCCGCCGAGGCGCGATAGGCTGCGCGCTTGGTGAACGGCCGTAGATGGCGACGGCCCACGACAACGGCGTAGGTCACCTCGTCGTCGTGCAGCACCGCCCGCCCGCCCGTAGGCCGGCGCACCACGTCCACTCCGTCCCTCTGCCGCAAGGCGTCGTCGCTCAGGTCGCCCGCCGGCTGGAACCGTCCAAGCGAAACACAGGGCGGGGCAAATCCGTACAGCCGCAGCACCGGCGCACCATCCGGCGCCATACAGCGCAGCAGCGCCTCGTCCACCGCCATGTTGCGCGCCCCCGGCTGCCGGGGATCGATCAACAACCGAAACAGGGGAAGCGAACGGAGTACCCGAGCCATGCCGGGAACTATACACCGGTCCGATCCCGCAAGCGGTCACGCGAGATCGAGGCGGACCGGGAGCTGGGAGTGCGCAGGAGGAAGCCATCGGGTTTACGAGAACCGCCCCGCAGCACTTCGGTCGGAGCACGTAACACGTCGGAGCCAAGTCATGGGCTCGCTCGATCACGCAGGGTGCAGTACGAACAGACGCCGCCACGGGGACGAGCCGGCCCGCGTGTGGAGCGCTCTACCACTTGGCGGGAATGCACCCGTCTGCATCGGTTGTCTTTACTCCGCCGGCCGGTTTCAGTAGGTTGTTGCCGTACCAAGCAATTAGCCCGGTTTCCTGTCGCATGTGCGTGCACCGACCGCGCGCGTTGGTCTTGGCTGCGTGTCGTTGTGTCAACCCTTCAGCCGCGGCATGACCGGCGCGGAGGCACATAGACGTGATAACGGTTGAGGGCGTTTCCAAACGCTACGGCCAGCATCTCGCCGTCGACGACATCAGCTTTCGGGTGGACGATGGCGAGATCGTCGGGTTTCTCGGCCCGAACGGCGCCGGCAAGTCTACCACCATGAACATAATCACCGGCTATCTTTCGGCGACCGCCGGCGAGGTGACCGTCGACGGTTTCGATGTGCTCGAGGATCCCGACCAGGTGAAGCGGCGGGTGGGCTACCTGCCCGAGTTGCCGCCGCTCTATCTCGACATGACGGTACGCGAGTATCTGCGCTTCGTGGCGCGGCTGAAGAAGGCCAACCGGAGCACCGTGGCGGCGCAGCAGGAGCGTATCCTGGAACTGGCGGGCATCGCCCATGTGCGCGACCGCCTGATCAAGAACCTGTCCAAGGGCTATCGTCAGCGCGTCGGTCTGGCGCAAGCGCTGATCGGCAGTCCGCGCGTGCTGATCCTCGACGAACCCACCATCGGGCTCGATCCGCACCAGATCATCGAGATACGCAACCTGATCCGCGAACTCGGCCAGGAGCACACCATCATTCTCTCCTCGCACATCCTGCCCGAGGTGAGTGCGGTGTGCGACCGGGTGATCATCATCAACCGCGGCAAGCTGGTGGCCTCCGATACTACGGCCAACCTCGGCAAGCGGCTGCACGACAACAGCGAATTCCGGCTGCGGGTAGCCGGCGCGGAGGCGGCGGCGCTGGCCGCGCTGGCGGACGTGGCAGGAGTGAACCAGGTCAGCGCGCAGGGCACGGTGGAAAAGGGCACGGTCGATCTGCGCGTGGAGACCGCCGCCGGCGCCGATCCGCGGCGTGCAATTTTCAACGCGCTGAGCAGGGCCGACCTGCCGATCTACCTGATGACGGCGATGGACTATACGCTCGAGGAAATCTTCCTGCAGCTCACTACCGAGGAGGCCGCCGCAACGGTGCCGGACGGTGGGGCACCGGACGGAGGCGATTCCGTAGCATCGCCGACCGGCTCGGATCCGGAAGCGGCGCCACTCGGCACGGCATCCGATTCCGGGGCCGCGGAGGGCGACGCCTGATGGTGGCGGTATTCCTGCGCGAGCTGCGGTCCTACTACTTCTCCCCGATCGGCTACATCTTCATGGGGTTCTTCCTGCTGCTGGCGGGCTTCTTCTTCGCCACCGACAACGTGCTGCGCTCCAACCCGCAGTTCCAGGGCGTGTTGAGCTCGATCATCTTCGTGTTCCTGGTGATCGTGCCGATTCTCACCATGCGTCTGTTCGCGGACGAGAAGCGGCAGCGCACCGACCAGCTTCTGCTTACCGTGCCGGTAAGCGTGACCGGCATCGTGCTCGGCAAGTACTTCGCGGCGGTGGCGGTGTTCCTGCTCACCCTGCTGGTCACGGTGCTCTACCCGGTCACCATGAGCTTCTTCGGTCGCCTGCCCGGCTGGGAGATACTGGGCGGTTACGTCGGCTTCTTCCTGCTCGGCTGCACGTTCATCGCGGTCGGGCTGTTGATGTCGTCGCTCACCGACAATCAGGTGATTTCCGCGGTCTCCACCTTCGCCGCCCTGCTGTTGATGTGGATCATCGACTTCGTCCAGAATGGCGTCCCTGCAGGCACGGTGCCCGGCATCGTGTTCGCCTCCTGCCTCGGCGCCCTGGTGGTGCTGTGGGTGTATCTGGCGACGCGTAATGTGGTGATCGCTGGCGCCACGCTGGT
>CAYFXT010000003.1:0-33876 GCA_964346995.1 uncultured Spirochaetaceae bacterium
TGCTGCACCGCCTACGCGCCCTTTACGCCCAATAATTCCGAACAACGCTCGCCCCATACGTATTACCGCGGCTGCTGGCACGTAATTAGCCGGGGCTTATTCCTCGATTAACGTCATCGGACAGGCATTCCACTCCTATCCTTATTCTTCATCGAGAAAAGAACTTTACAACCGTCAGGCCTTCATCGTTCACGCGGCGTCGCACCGTCAGGGTTTCCCCCATTGCGGACTATTCTTAGCTGCTGCCTCCCGTAGGAGTCTGGGCCGTGTCTCAGTCCCAGTGTGGCCGTTCACCCTCTCAGGCCGGCTATCCATCGTCGCCTTGGTAGGCCATTACCCTACCAACAAGCTAATGGAGCGCAGGCTCATCTCCAGGCGGCGCAGTTGCGCCTTTCATCGGGCATCCTCAGACACCCGGCTTCATGCGGTATTACCCCATGTTTCCATGGGCTATCCCCCACCCTGAGGCAGATCACCTACGTGTTACTCACCCGTCCGCCACTGTCCACACACCCGAAGGCGCGTTTCTCGTTCGACTTGCATGCTTAAGACACGCCGCCAGCGTTCGTTCTGAGCCAGGATCAAACTCTCCATGATATGTTAAGCGTCGCTCCGAAGAGCAACGCCCATTTCGCAATTCAATCCTTGACAACTCTGTTGACAAGGCCGGCAACCGTTTTCCGGACGACGTAGGCCGCCCGGCCACGGATGCCAGTACCCGATCACAACTTTAGGCTCTCCCTTCTCTTGAACGACGCCCAGACACCGCCAGCCGGCGGTAGCTACCGCCGCCGACGGAAACGTCGGTCGTCGTACGTTGCCAAAGAACAGCGTACGGCACCATGAACACGGCTGCCGTCCGCCTGTGACGCACACCCAAGGCCACCTGCGGGCCGGATGAACGCCTGCCGATTCGGGTCTCCCCCCAACCGGCGAGAGTTAATGTAAACTACCGGACTGGGTCGGTCAACCGCGCGGACCAACTTTTTTTCGGCGCAGAACCTCATCGCTGCGGATGCCCGGTCGGTACCGCCGTGCACCGATTCACCGCGCGCGGCGCGGCCGGTATAGCTTGGCCGCGGCCACACTTACCGGCCCGAAGCTACCAGCCCGAAGCGAAGATGATGTGGGCGCCGCCACACGCCATCGGCTATGCTCGGCGCGTGGGTACAGCGCCAACCCGCTCACGCGCGCGGCTGTTACGAGTTGCCGCCGACATCCTCTCCCTGTCGCGCATAGCGATGGGCGCGGCGGCGTTCTTCTCCCTGTCCGGGCTGCCCGGAAGCGCGGGTCGGCCAACCCCGCCCAGCGCGGCCGCGGCGCTCGCCCTTGTCCTGGCGGCATCGCTCACCGACTATCTGGACGGTGCGGTGGCGCGCCGCGCGACGCGGATCGCCACCAGCGCGGAACGCGGAGCCGCACCCGGCACGCCCTGGTTCGGCCCCTGGATCGACGCTTTCGCAGACTTCTTTCTGTTCCTCTGCGTGTATGGTGCCCTGTTCCGTTCAGCCCTGGCACCGGGGTGGCTGTTCACCCTGTTCCTGGCCCGTGAAGCGACCATGTACCTGATCATCCGGCCCGCGGCCGTGCGGCTGGGATTGGACCACGGCGCCCGCCTTGCCGGCAAGATCAAGACCGTGCTGCAGTACGTCGGCGTGATCGGATTGCTCGTGCTGCTTTCGCTGCCAGCGCAGTTGGATTTGGCGGCGGATCTGGTCGACGCCATCGTGGCAGCGACCCTGACGGTGTTGATCGTGGTCTCCGCGGGTTCGCTCTACTGGTACCTGAACCCGCTCTTCGCCGCGTGGCCGTCTCGGCAGCGCGGACTGCCGCAGCAGCTCCTGGCGGTGTTGCTCGGCCTCACCCTGTTGCAGTTGGCGTTCTACCAGGCGCTCGCGCCGCAGCATCTCTCCCGGGACTCGTTCCTCATCGGCATCGTCCTGTTCCATGTCGCGATCGGTGGCTTTCTGTTCTGGCGGCACGAGGAGTTCGCGCCACTGGAGGGAACCGTTCGCGAGCAGGTAGCGAATCTCGCCTTGCCCAACGTCGTGACGCTGCTACGCCTCAGCTCGATTCCCACCCTCTCGTTGTTGTGGGGTCACGGACCGCGTACCGGCACCCTGCCGGTACTGGTAGCGACCACCGCATGCGTGTTTCTCACCGACTTGTTCGACGGCGCGCTAGCGCGCCGTCGCAGTCAGGTTACCCGGGTCGGCGGCTACCTCGATTCCGGCAGCGACTACTTGGCGCTGCTTGCCCTGGCGGCCCTGCTCGCAGCGCGCGAGATCGTGCCGCTCTGGCTGGCGGCCCTGCTGATCACGCGGCTGCTGCTCAACGCTATCGCCATGGCAGTGGTCAGGATTCGCCGCCCCCGCCACGTTCCCGGGCCCACAACCTGGGGGAAGATTTCGGTGGCAACCGCCATGTGGCTCATAACGGTGGAGTTGCTGGTACACGCCGTCACCGCCGGCGCGCCGGGGGCTGCCCTCGCACGCGCTGTGCTGATCGCGGAGCTGGCTACCGCGGCGGTGCTGGCAGTCTCTTTGCTGGACAAGTGGCGCTACTTCCGGAGCACCATGGGCAACTCGCCTTGAATCTCGAAAAGCGTGCGCTCGCACGGCCTCGAGGGCGCACGCGCTTACGATACTGCGCATCAGATTCGTCTCCCCTTGCGGCTGTGGTAGACTGCCCCGCAGGTCAACAATGGCGAAGAAGATCATTTCCGTTGCTGTAGTAGGATCACATCCCACCAAGGAGATGAATCCCGCAGTTCCCTACTCACCGAAGGAGATCGCCGACGCGGCGATCGCGTGCCACCGGGTGGGCGCCTCGATTGTCCACGTTCACGTACGCGACCCGGATACCGGCGTGCCCACTTCGCGACTCGAGCTGTTCACCGAGGTGGTGGATCGCATCCGCCAGTCGTGCGACATACTGATCAACCTGACTACCAGTGGTCTGAACATACCCGGCAAGAACGTCATCGAAGAGCGCCTGGAACCGGTGACACTGCAGCCCGACATATGCTCGCTCGACGTCGGCTCGATGAACTTCGGTCAGCGGGTCTTCCTGAACCCGCCCGACTGGGGACGGGCGGCGGCGCGGCGCATGCTCGATGCCGGCGTCAAGCCGGAGATCGAGGTATTCGACGCCGGCCACGTGCGCCAAGCGCGGGTGTTGATCGATGAGGGGCTGTTCGCGCCGCCGCCTTTCGTTCAGCTCTGCATGGGTGCCGGCTGGGGGATCGAGGCGACCCCGGAGAACCTGATGTTCATGAAGAGCCTGCTGCCGGAGGGCATACCCTGGTCGGTGCTAGGCGTCGGGCGCGCGCAGCTTCCCATGATCACCATGGCGATCATCCTCGGTGGTCACCTGCGGGTCGGGTTCGAGGACAACATCTACATGCGCAGAGGCGAGTTGCTGAGCAGCAACGCGGCCATGGTGGAGCATGCCGCGAGCTTGGTCGGCAAGTTGCACCACGAGGTCGCCACACCCGTCGAAGCGCGCGAGATCCTCGGTATCTGAACTACCTTGACATCGGAATCGCGCCCCCCCGGCAGGTCGTCGTGCAAGAGTCTGGAGGCGGTGGTCGACGGCGTCGTCGAGTGGCACCTGCTGAACATGGCAGGAGAAGTGATCACCATTCGCCTCGCGGACACGATCGGTCCCGGTCTGCGCCACGTGCTCAGGCCACACTGGAACTACGACCCGAACCACGGCGACCGCGTGGCTCCGATTCCACACATGATGCACCTGGAGGCGTCGGCGGGACGGGTGCGGTTGGGCAGCCCCATGCAACAGCGGTTCCGCATTCGGCTGGTCACCACGCGCGCTGCCGGCGGCGAGCTGCGCCGCGCCCACCTGGTCATGAACTGTACGCTGGTCTCACGGCTGCGGCCGGAACATACGCTCGGCAGGTCCGAAATCTGGATGGCGCTGACGCGCCCATACGCCCCCGCGGGCGCGCACCGCATTACCGAGGTGCCGGCGGGGTTGACTTTCCTTGCCGAGCAGCCGCTGTCCGAAGCCGACCTTGGTCACCGCCCCGTCGAGTCGTTTCGCTGCCACGCCGGCACGGGCGAGGATCTGTTTCGCGATACGCTGCCGCTGGTGTACCACATGGATCGCTCCGACTCGAACCGCCACATCAACATGCACGTGTATCCGCAGCAGGCGCTCGACTACCTCGCACTCAGCTTCCATCGCGCCGGCGGCGATGCCGGCCGGCTACGCTTCCACACGGCTACTCTCTACTTTCGCCGTCCCTTCCGGCCGGGCGACGTAGCCGAAGTGGAGTGCGACCTGGTTACCGGGAACGAACGCTTCCGCAGCGCGCTACGCTTCTACCACGTCAGCGTGCCAGGCGAGCGCAGCGAGCGCATCTCGATGGCGATGGAAGCGAGCGGGATACTGTGTTGACCTGCATCTACCACAGAGGCCGGTCAGGTGTGCTGGTCGATCCGGCGGCGAAACAGCTCGATGCAGGCCGGAAACTGGAGTCCGTGGGTCTGGGTGCCTGACCGGTCACGCAGGGAGAGGGTACCGGACTCCTGCTCCTTGGCGCCAACCACGATCATGTACGGCACCTTCTGCCCCTGGGCGGCGCGAATCTTGGCGCCCATACGGTGGTCGCTCAAGTCAGCCTCGACGCGAAAGCCATGCTCTCGCAGCCGCGCGGTGACGCTCTCGGCGTAGCGGTAGCCACCTGGATTGACCGGAATCACTACTGCCTGGACCGGCGCCAACCACATCGGAAACGCGCCACCGCAGTGTTCGATCAGGACGCCGAGGAAGCGCTCCAAGGCGCCGTGCAGCGCGCGGTGCACCATCATCGGCCGCCGCTGGGTGCCGTCGCGGTCGGTGAACCACATGTCGAACCGTTCCGGCAGATTGAAGTCGAACTGAATGGTCGTCATCTGCCACAGCCGGCCGAGGGGATCGCGCACATGCAGGTCGATCTTGGGTCCGTAGAAGGCGCCGCCCCCCTCGTCCATTTCATACGGCAACTGGTGCGCTTCGATGGCGCGGCGCAGCGACGCGGTTGCGCGCTCCCAACTGGCGTCGTCGCCGACCGACTTCTCCGGCCGGGTAGAGAGGTGGGCAATGAGATCCTTGAAGCCATACATCTGCCACATCGCGAGAGAAAAACGCAGCACCTCGCTGATTTCATCCTCGATCTGCTCCGGAGTACAGAACAGGTGGGCGTCATCCTGCGTCATGCCCCGTACCCGCAGAGCGCCATGCAGCGTTCCCGAGCGCTCGAACCGGTACACCGAGCCGAGCTCCGCCCAGCGCAACGGCAGATCGCGGTAGGAACGGATGTCGCTCTTGTAGATCATGATGTGGAACGGACAGTTCATCGGCTTCAGGTAGTATCGGTCGTTGTCCAGTTCCATGGGCGGAAACATGTTGTCGGCGTAGAAGTCGAGGTGGCCGGAGGTCTTCCATAGCCACTCGCGTCCCACGTGCGGGGTATTGACCAGCTCGTACCCCCCCGCGTAGTGCTGACGCTTCCAGAAATCTTCGATGATGGAGCGCAACCGCGCTCCCTTCGGGTGCCAGAAGATCAGCCCCGGCCCTACCTGCTCCTGGATGGAGAACAGACCCAACTCGCGTCCCACGCGGCGGTGATCGCGCTTTTCGATCTCTGCCAGGCGTTCGAGGTAGGCGGCCAGATCCTCCGCGCGCTCCCACGCCGTGCCGTAGATGCGTTGCAGCATCGGCCGCCGTTCATCGCCGCGCCAGTAGGCGCCGGCGCTGCCGGTCAGCTTGAACGCGGCGGGGTCGAGTTGTCGCGTGGACTCGACGTGCGGACCGCGGCACAGGTCGGTAAACGTGTCCTGGGTGAACAGCGAGATCTCCTCGTCTTCCCCCAGGTCGGCGATCAGCTCCAGCTTGTAGGGCTGCTCCGCGAACCGGGCCAGTGCGTCCTCTCGGTCGATCACGCTACGCACGAACGGATGGTCGCCCGCTGCGATGCGGCGCATACGGCCTTCGATCTGCTCCAGATCATCCGGGGTCAGCGAACGGGGCAGATCGAAGTCGTAGTAGAAGCCGTCAGCGACAGGAGGCCCGATCGCCAGCTTCGCGTCCGGAAACAACTCCAGCACTGCCTCGGCCATCACGTGCGCGAAGGAGTGTCGGATACGGTACAGGCGGTCGGCGCCGTTGTGGTCCGGCTCGGTCATGCCGTTCTCCCTTCAGGTGGCGGCTAACCGCGCCGCCGCCGCCGAGTCTGACGCCTCCGTTGCGTACGCACCACCGACACGGTGCCGGAGGCAGTGACGGCGGCCTGACCCGGAGCATCACCGGCCGGTCGTGCGGCGGACGAATCGCTCGGCTGAGCTCCTCCCGCACGGTCCAGATTGGCGGGCGTCACCGCCGCCGGCCGCCGGCGCCGCATCTGCACCTGACGCCACAGCAACACCGTAGGCGCGGCCACGAACATCGACGAGTAGGTTCCCACCACCACGCCGATCATCAGGCTCAGTGCGAACGTCTTGATCGAGGAAGTGGAGAAGAGGTAGATCGCCAGGACCGCCAGCAGCGTGGTGAGCGAAGTAATCAGCGTACGGCTCAACGACTGCGTGATGCTGGTGTTGATCACCAGCTCGAAGTTGGCGTCGCGCATCAGCGTATCGTTCTCCCGGATGCGATCGAAGATCACGATCGTATCGTTCAGCGAGTAGCCGACGATGGTGAGTATGGCGGCAATGGTGGCGGTGCTGATCTCCAACTGCAGGGTTCCGAGCACGCCCAGCATGATCGCAATGTCGTGGATCAGCGCCAGCAGGGCACCGACGGCGAACGCGGCGCGGAATCGGAACAGGATGTAGACGAAGATCAACGCAAAGGCGACCGTGACCAGCCACACCGCCTGCTCGCCCAGGACGCGGGAGAAGCTCGGTCCGACGAAATCGGTCTGCTGAATGGTTATCCGGTCGGCCCCGAACGTGTCGGCCAGGAGCTCGAATATCCGCTCCTCGGTCGCTCGCTGGTCGGGTTCACCCTCCGCGCCGTCGATCAGGTCGGTTCGCACGATGTAGCGCTGCGCACCCGGAGCCCCGGTCCCTTGCAGCGAGAACCGTTCCAGCGACGCCAGCGCCGCACGCACCGCGTCGATCGGCGCCTCGCCGACCGCGTCGGGATCGAGATAGCCCAGCACCAGCGTCTGGCCGGCTTCGCGAAACCCCGGGGCCTGCAACTGCTCGGCCGGGGTGGTGGGCGGGGCGGCGACTTCGACCGTCAGGCCGGGGATCGTGCGCAACTGGTCGGCGATCGCCCCGATCGTCGCGAACTCGCCGAAATCAAGCACCCGCCGCCGCGCAGTGCCGTCCTGCATCCACTGCAAGGTCAGGAAACCGGGGCGTCCGAGCAGCGGGTCGGGCGGCGTGAGCTCCGGTTGCAGCGCTGCGCCGCCGGCGCCGATCGACAGCGCCACCGGCACGATCTGGAACTGCTGAGCCACGCCTCCGCTCAGGTCGACGCTCAGATTGACGCCGCCGCGCAGCATCGTGCCGACCGCGCCACCGATGATCAGCACGACCGAGAGCACCGCCATCTGCCGGCGCAGATCGGTGAAACGAATGACCCGCCTCATCGGTTCGCCCCGGCAGCAGACGGCGCAAGCCGCGCACGGCGCTGCCAGTCGATGCTGAGCCCTGCTACGTGCAGCGTCTCGGTGAAGAAGTCGAATATCAGCCGCGACACCACCAGAGCGGTAAACATGGAGGACACCACGCCCACCGAGAGCGTCACCGCAAAGCCCTGGATCGGCCCGCTGCCAAGCTGCGACAGCGCGATGGCGGCGATGAAGGTGGTGATGTTGGCGTCCATGACCGTCCAGAACGCCTTGCCGAACCCGGCGGTCACCGCCGCACCCGCGGACTTGCCGAGCCGGTACTCCTCCTTGATGCGTTCGAAGATGATGACGTTGGCGTCGACCGCCATGCCCACGGTCAGGATCACGCCGGCGATGCTCGGTAGCGTCAGCGTGAAGTTGAACACGCTCAATACCGACACCAGGAAGAACAGGTTGAGCACCAGCGCCAGATCGGCGATCAGGCCGGCGCCCTTGTAGTAGACGAGCATGAACAGCAGCACCGCCGCCATCCCCAGGGCGATCGAGTTCAGCCCGGTTCGAATGGCGTCCTCACCGAGCGAGGCGCCGATCGCCTGCTGGCTGAGGATCTCCAGCGGCACCGGCAGGGCGCCGGTCTCCAGCACTAGTGCGAGATCCTCGGCTTCGCTCTGGGTGAAGCCGGCCACCTGCACCTGGCTGCGGATCGGCTCGGAGATGGTCGCGGCCGCCTTGACCCGGTCGTCCAGCACCACCGCCATCACGTTGCCGACGTTCTCGCTGGTGAGCTTGAAGAAGACCTCACCACCCTCGCCGGTGAGGTTGAAGATGACGGTCGGTTGCTGGGTAATCGGATCGCGGCTCACCTGCGCCTGCTGAATGTAGGTACCCTCCAATCCGATCTGCTCGTTGATCACCGTGTAGCCGATCAGTTGATCCACCCCGTAGGCGTCCTTCTCGTAGCGGCCGCGCAGCACCGTACCGGCGGTGAGTATCGACGAATCGCGCGGCTGGCCGTCGGGACCGAGGAAGCTGCCGGGATTGGCGGCCTGATACTGGCGGAACTTCGCCAGCCCGTCGGTGTCGACGATGTGGAAATTGAGCCGCCCCTTGCCGAGAATGAAGCTGCGCATCCGCTCGGGATCCGGGGCGCCCGGCATCTCGACCACGATCTGGCTGTCGCCGCGACGGCGGATCTGCGGCTCGGTAACGCCGAACTGGTCGATGCGGTTGTTGAGCACTTCCAGGGCGCGGCGCAGCGCCCCCTCCTCCTCCTGGGCGGTGAGTCTGGCGCCGGTCTGTTCGCTGAGGCTCTCCAGATCCGGCTCGATCACCACATACATGCCGCCGCTCAGGTCGAGGCCGAGCTGGACGCTGCGTGAGCGCAGATCCTTGAGCTGCAGCAACTGGTCGCGGTGATGGTCCTCCATGGCGACGAACGTCTCACCCTCGGTCGGGAACGCCTCGACCACCGACTCGAGGTCCCAGGTGCGCGGCACGTCACGCCGTTCCAAGCGCAACCGCTCGCGCGCTGCCCGGATGAGGTAATCCAACTCGTCAGGGACCGGATCGCCCGGGTCGCTGCGGGCCAGGTCCACGAGTCGGGTCAGGTCTGCATCGGCGCGCTGCCGCGCCAGCACGCGGATCTGTTCGCGCGATGCGTTGGCCTCGCGGCGCTGATCCCCCGACAACAGCAGGTACCAGCGCACGGTCGGAGCAAGGAACCACACCGCTACCGCGACGGAGGCGAGAATCAGGATCAGTCTCAGGCGTTTGGTCATCGGCGACCTTTCAGGACTGCTCCTTGTCCTGCCCGGCCGGTCGCGACTCGCCTTGTCGTTGGTCGAGAATGCTGGTGATGGAGGGCTTGGCAAACTCGATCTTGGTGGCATCGTTCACCTTGACCGTGACCGCGTCCTCCTTGACCGCGGTCACCACACCGCGAATGCCTCCCGAGGTCTGCACCCGGTCGCCCTTCTTGAGCTGCGCCAGCATCTGCCTGGTCTCCTTCTGGCGGCGGTTCTGCGGGCGGATGACCAGGAAGTAGAAGATCATGATGATCAGACCGAAGGTAACCAGCATGGTGGCAAGCTGGCCGCCGGCGGCCCCGCCGCCGGGATCAAACTGCAGAAGGGCGAGCATGTTCATCGCAGTATCGTGCATGTCGGTATGTCCTTAAGCCAATTCCTTATAATTGCGCGCGGGAGGGCAGCCGAACCTAGCACACACTTGCCGGTACCGTCAAACCGCACCGATCGATTTTACGGTCGCCACGGCCGGCACGCGCTGCATCGTCAGGCTACCACCACCCGCCTGATACCCTGCGGAACGCCGTATACCCCGAACAATTTACGCAGATCGTCGATGGAATAGGATTGGCCGGTACGCTGCTCCATCGTGCCGCGTACCAGTTCCATTTCCTCGGCCTTGCCGGAGAACTCGGCCGAGCAGAACGCCGCCTTGAAGAGCCCCTGCTCCAGAAGCTGTGCAGTAGTAAGGGTGCCGTAACGACGCCGCTGACGGCCATGCACCACCGCGTGCTCTCCATCGTACCCGATTACAAACAGAAAATCTGCGCGCTTCACTCGACAAGCAAAAGGACGCTGACGCCTCGGTAACGGACACGCCCTTCTTCGTAAGGTGGATGCGACCACCGGGAGCCTGGTCGGATTGTGACCGGCTCCCGGTGCAGGCCGGTTTGGGGGCGCTAGTAGGGTGGCATGCCTCCCATGTCGCCGCCGCCGCCGCCCGGCGCCGCCGGCTTCTCCTTCTCGGGAAGGTCGGTGATGGTCGCCTCGGTGGTGAGCAGCAATCCGGCGATCGACGCCGCATTCTGCAAGGCGGAGCGGGTGACCTTGGCAGGATCGATGATCCCGGCGCCCATCAGGTCGGTCCACTCCATCTTGGCGGCATCGTAGCCGGTGCCGCGCTCCTCGTTCTTGGCCCGCTCGACGACGATCGACCCGTCGAGACCGGCGTTGGTGGCAATCTGCCGGATCGGCTCTTCCAGCGCACGGCGCACGATCCGGTAGCCGACCTGCTCCGCTTGGGTGAGATCGTCGCTGCCGTTGTCGTCGAGCGCCTTGACCGCCTGCACCAGCGTCACGCCACCGCCCGGGATGACGCCTTCCTCGATGGCAGCACGGGTAGCGGAGAGCGCGTCCTCGACACGGTGCTTCTTCTCCTTCAGTTCCACCTCGGTAGCCGCGCCGACGTTGATCACCGCGACGCCGCCGGCCAGCTTGGCCAGCCGCTCCTGCAGCTTCTCGCGGTCGTAGTCGGAGGTGGTCTCGTCGATCTGCACCTTGATCTGAGCGATACGGTCCTTGATCTCGCTCTCTTTGCCGGCGCCCTCGATGATGGTCGTGTTTTCCTTGTCGATGTTGACCCGCTTTGCCGAGCCGAGCTGGCTCACGTCGGTGTTCTCCAGCTTCAGACCCAGCTCTTCGGAGATCACCTGGCCGCCAGTCAGGATCGAGATATCCTCCAGCATCGCCTTGCGGCGATCGCCGAAACCAGGCGCCTTGACCGCACAGACGTTCAGCGTGCCACGCAGGTTGTTGACCACCAGGGTGGCCAGCGCTTCGCCCTCGACATCCTCGGCAATGAGGAGCAGCGGCCTGCCCGCCTGGGCGATCTTCTCCAGCACCGGCAGCAGATCCTTCATGTTGGAGATCTTCTTGTCGTGGATCAGTACCAGGGGATTCTCGAACACAGCGACCTGGGTGTCGCGATTGGTCACGAAGTAGGGTGAGAGGAAGCCGCGGTCGAACTGCATGCCCTCCACCACTTCCAGGTTGGTGTCCATCGACTTGGACTCTTCGACGGTGATTACGCCATCCTTGCCGACCTTCTCCATGGCGTCCGCGATCAGCTCGCCGATGTCGTTGTCGTTGTTGGCGGAGATGGCGGCGACCTGGGCAATCTCGCCCTTTTCCTTGATCTCCTTGGCGGTTTCCTGAATGTCCTCCACGGCGATCTCCACGGCCTTGCCGATGCCGCGCTTGATCTCCATGGGGTTGATGTCGGCAGCGACCGACCGCAGGCCTTCGCGGACCATCGAGTAGGCCAGCACGGTGGCGGTGGTGGTGCCATCACCTGCGACATCGTTGGTCTTGGTGGCAACTTCCTTGAGAAGCTGCGCGCCCATGTTCTCGAACGGCTCTTCCAGTTCGATTTCCTTCGCGATGGTCACGCCGTCGTTGGTGACGGTCGGGGCCCCAAACTTCTTGTCGAGAACGACGTTCCGGCCCTTCGGGCCGAGCGTTACCTTGACGGCGGTCGAGAGTTTCTCGACGCCCTTCAGTAGCGCCTTGCGAGCCGACTCGTCGAATTGCAACTGCTTCGCCATATCACAACTCCTGACGATGGGAAATTAGATTTGGTGATGATAAGAATCGACGAGAAGATAACAACAGCGGAGCGGCGAAGCAACACTTTGCTACGCCGGGGTGCGCACCCGAACTGTGGATGGCCGGTCAGGCGACCCGCTGAAGCGGTACTGGCCCTGGCTACCCACAATTGGAATCGCACCCCTACGCCGGCGGAGGGCCGGCCGGGAGGCGCAGACTGCCGGCGTGACAGACATGGCGCCTGCCGTCAGCGCCCTGCACGCACAGGCCTCCGCCGGCGGCGACACCGACCACCCGGGCGCGGCCCGGACCCCCGTTCCCCGCGGCTTCGAGCTGCACCCACGCGCCGCGCGCAAACAGCAGCCGATCGACCGCCTCCGCCCAGTCGGTTTCCGCCAGCAGGCGGTGCAGCTCCGCAAGGATCGCCTCCAGCAGAATCCAGCGCCGTGCGCGGCGACCGCTCTGCAGCGCGATGGACGAAATCGGCAGCTCCCCGGCGCCGGCGCGCGGCAGACCGCGGCACTGATTGCAAGTCACGCCCACGCCGATGCTGTACCAGCCGTGCAGGCCCTCGCACAGGCAGCCGGCGATCTTGCATCCGCGTACCACGACGTCGTTGGGCCACTTCACCCGGCACGGCAGACCGCTCACCTCCCGCACCGCGCGTGCCACCGCCAAGCCGGCCAGCAGCGGCAGCCGCTGCGCATCGGCGCCCACTGTGGCGGTACGCAGCAGGAGGTTGAACAGCAGATTACGGTTCGGGGCGCTCACCCAGCGGCGCTGCACCGTGCGGCCGCGCCCGTGGGTCTGAAAGTCGGCGACGATCAGCGCCCCGTCCGCGGGATTCTCGCGCGCCAACCTGCGGGCGTCTTCGACGGTGGATCGGGTGCGTCGCAGGTGGTACTGTGGCGCGGCCGGCCATGGCGAGGCAATGCGCAGCCGGCGCTGCGGCCAGCGCGGCGGTTCCTCGAGTACTGCTGCGCGGCGGTGCATGGACCGCTACATCGACACGAACAGCTCCTGCGGCGCGCGCAGCAGCTCCAGGAAGTAGGAGGAGAACTTCGCCGCCGGTACGCCGTCCACGACGCGATGGTCGAAGGCCAGGGACACCGGCAGCACCCACGCCGCGCGCACCACGCCATCGACCACCATCGGCGCCTGATGGATGCGGCCAGCGCCAAGGATCGCGACCTGCGGCGGGTAGATCATCGGGGACGCGAACAGCCCGCCGAAGGGCCCGAAGTTGGTGAGACTGAACGTGCCGCCGCGCAGCTCCGTGATGCTGATCTGCCGCCCTTTGGCGCGCTCTACCATATCCTTCATCTCGGTGTCGATCTGCCGGATCGTCTTGTTCTCGACGTTGTCGATCACCGGCACCATCAACCCCGCCTCGGTGTTCACCGCCAAGCCGATGTTGACGTCCTTGAATACGGTCAGCTCCTCGGACACCGGGTTGAAGTGCGCGTTGAGCACCGGATAGCGGCGCAGCGCCGTGGCGATCGCTTTCATGAAGAACGGCTGAAAGCTCACCCTGACGTCACGGCCCTGGTTGACCTTGGCACGCAGCTCCACCAGATCGTCCACAATCCCCAGGTCGAAGATGGTGGCCGTCGGTATCTTGCGGCTGCTCTCCATGGTGTGCGCGATGGTCTTGCGCAGAATGGTGAGCTCCACCGTCTGACCGAGCGGAAGATCGGCGGGCGTGACCAGGGGATCGTC
The DNA here is from genome assembly GCA_964346995.1 of uncultured Spirochaetaceae bacterium. Taxonomy (GTDB): domain Bacteria; phylum Spirochaetota; class Spirochaetia; order SZUA-6; family Bin103; genus Bin103. Next base: position 13,651 of record CAYFXT010000003.1, read on the forward strand.
GATGAGCGGAAAAGCGAAGTCGGAACGCCCCGGCGGGCGGGCGGGAATGGGCGGGGCAGCGGTCCGGGGCGCGGATGCGGCACGTTCTACGTCGCCACGCAGAATGTGCCCGCCGGCGCGGCCCGGACGTACCTGGCGCAGGGCGACGCCCAGGTCGCGCGCCAGCCGCCGCGCCGCAGGCGTAACCCGCAGGTCCTGACCCGAAAGTTCCGACCCGGTGGTGCCGGTGCGTCGATCCTGATCGCCTTCCGTATCGCGGAGTGGCGTCGCCGACTCGTCCTGTTGCGCCGTTCGGGCGGCTCCATCGCGCGCATCGGTCGTGGCAGGGCCGTGCGCTGCACTGGAGCCCTGACCCGAAAATGCTGGCCCGAGGGCGATGTCGATGCGACGACTTCGATCATCTTCCGCGTCAAGGAGCGGCCGTGCCGAGTCCTGCGCGGGCAGCTCGTCGCTCGCCGGCAGGGTGCTCGGCGCAGCGTCGAGGGTGCCTACCAGCACCTGCAACTGGTGGCCACCGTTGGTGGTGGAACCACCGTCGCCGGCGGCCGCCGACCCGGCGGCCAGATCGATGTAGGCCAGCGTCTCACCCACCTTGATGTGCTCGCCCACCGCAGAGCCGAACGCCACCACGACGCCGCTGCGGGGCGAGGCGATCTCCGCCGCCACCTTGTCGGTCTCGACGATGGCCAGGATGTCGCCGGCGTTCACCTCCGCACCCGGCTGCACCCTCAACTCGAGGATCTTTCCCTCGGTGAGGCCCTCGCCGATGTCGGGAAACTTGAATTCGTAACTCATGGGCTTTACCTCAAAATCGACCGGACGGCGGCGTAGACCAGTCGCATCAGAACTCCACCGTCTCGCGAACCGCGTCGACAATGTGCTCTGCGGTCAGGAAGTAGAAGTGTTCCGCCGACGGCAGCGGAATGACCGCGTCGCTGCCGGTGACTCGCCGCGGTGGCGCGTGCAGATACATGAACAGCTCCTCCGTGACCAGGGCGATCAACTCCGCCGCCACACCGAACGAGCGCGGTCCCTCGTGCACCACCACCAGGCGTCCGGTCTTGCGCGCCGACTCCAGCACCGTCGTGCAGTCGTACGGATAGATGGTGCGCAGATCGATCAGCTCGACGCCGATCCGCCGGCCGTGCAAATGGGCCGTGGCGGCGCGCGCCTCGCGCATCATCGCCCCGTACGCGACCAGGGTAACGGCATCGCCGGACCGTTCCACCCGCGCGCGGCCGAGAGGCAGGGCGTAGGGCGTCTCGGGAATCTCCTGTTGCGGCGAGTGGTAGGAACGCTTCGGCTCCATGTAGATCACCGGATCGGGATCGCGAATCGCGGCCAGCAGCAGTCCCTTGGCATCGTGCGGCGTGGAGGGGATCACCACCTTGAGCCCGGGCACGTGCGCGAACGTCGCCTCCATGCTTTCGACATGATGCTCGAGCGCCTTCAGATTGCCGCCATAGGGCATTCGAATGACCATCGGCAGGGTGAGGGCGCCGCGGCTGCGGTTACGCGTGCGCGCGGCGTGGCAGGTGATCTGGTTGAACGCCGGCCACACGAAGCCGCTGAACTGGATCTCGACGACCGGCTTGAGCCCGGCCATCGCCATGCCGACCGCGGTACCCACCAAGCCGCTCTCGGCGAGCGGCGAGTCGAAGCAACGACGGCTGCCGAAGCGCTGCTGCAGGCCGACCGTGGCCTGGAAGACGCCGCCGTTGACGCCGATGTCCTGGCCGTATACGACCACCGCGTCATCTTCCTGCAGCGCCTCGGCCAGAGCCGCGTTGACGGCTGCGAGCAACGTCGCCGACCTCATGTTCCGGTTCGCTCCAATCGCCGGCGCCGCTCGGCCAACTGCCGCTGCAGCAGTTCCGGCATGTCCGCGTACACGTAGCGAAACGTATCCTCCAGAACAGGTCTCTCGAACTGCTCCACGGCATCGAACTCACCGCGCGCCCGTTCGCGTGCCGCGGCGGTTATCTCCGCCAATTCCGCGTCGTCCATCAATCCACGACTGACCAGCAGCCTTTGCAGGCGCACGATCGGATCACGGTTCTTCCACTCGGCCACCTCATTGGCCTCGCGATAGCGGGTCGGGTCATCGGAGGTGGTGTGGGGGCCGATGCGATAGGTGACTCCCTCGATCAGGGTCGGTCCGCCGCCGGCACGCGCCTTCCGTGCCGCGGCGGCGGTAACCGCGTGCACCGCGACCACGTCATTGCCGTCTACCTGCACACCCTCGAAGCCGTACGCGGTGGCCTTCTGCGCAAGCGTTGCGCTGGCTGTCTGCTGGTCACGGTGCACGGAAATCGCGTAGTGGTTGTTCTGCACGAAGAAGATGGTGCCCGCCTTCCACAGGCCGGCAAAGTTCAGCGCCTCGTGGAAGTCGCCCTCCGAAGTGCCGCCGTCACCGACGAATCCGATGGCGATACGGTCGTTGCCCTGATACTGCTCGGCGAATGCCAGACCGACGGCATGCGGAAGCTGCGAGCCGATCGGCAGCACGATCGGCGTGAGATGGTACCGCTCCCGCTCGTAGGCGCTACCGTGCTCGTTGCCCAGCCAGTAGAGGTAGAACTGCTTCAATGGTACCCCGCGTACCAGCAGGCCGCCGAGCTCGCGGTAGGTGGGGACGATCCAGTCGTCCGCACGCAGCGCCATCACCGCGCCGACGCTATTCGCCTCCTGGCCGGTAGCAGGCGGATAGGTGCCGAGGCGTCCCTGGCGGTTCAGGCTGAACGCCCACTCGTCGGCGGCGCGTGCCTGGACCATGTGCCGATACGCGGTGCGCATCTGCTCATCGCTCATCGCGCAGGCGCCGTAGTCGGCGTGGTCGGTCAAGGTACCGTCCGGCGCCAGCATCCGTACCATCCGGCTCACCGCCGCTCCTCGCGTCCCACGACCGCGGGACGGGCACTACGGCTCAGGACGAATCCGGTCTGCACGATCCGGATCAACTCGACGGCGGCTTCCACCACCCGTTTCAGACTGTCGTTGATGCGTTGCTCCTCACTGGCATCGATTACGTCGTCGCCATCCAGCGACTCGGTGATCGCCAGGTTCAGTTGCGCCACGGCGCCGATGAGAAGCGACATCTGGCGCGACAAGTGCTTGTACGAGAAGGCAGCCTTGGTCTCCGCGACGCGCGCTATCGACTCCATATGACCGAGGATGTTGCGCAGGGAGTGCACCATGCGCGGATTGGGGTTGGCCTCCAACTCCAGGCGCCAGTTCTCCAGCCGCGTCATCGCCTTGGTGAGCAGGTCCTGCAGGTCGGCATTGGAGGGTAGCCGACGCTCGTGTGGATACTGCACCTTTACAAAGGGTATGTCATTTGCCATCATCGCGACAACCTTCGGCGCCGTACCCAAGTGGTAAGGGAGAGGTCTGCAAAACCTTTATGCACCGGTTCGATTCCGGTCGGCGCCTTGCTCATCCCGCCGTGCTCTCCCCGCTATCGGCCAGTGAGGGGGGTAACGGCGAAATAGGCGCGGAGAAACCGGCTCACCCCCTCTTCATCGTTGGAGTAGAGGGTGATAGCCCGTGCGCGGGAACGTACCGCGGCCGGCGCATGGCGCATTGCCACTGGAAACCGCACCGCCTCCAGCAGCGGAATGTCGTTCATCCAGTCCCCGATGAACATGGTTCCCGCGAGGGGAACGTGCAGGTGCCGGGCGATCGCCTGGACACCGCGCAACTTGCTGCAACCGGCGCTGCGCACGAACAGATTGTAGAACCCGCGGAACGGCTCTTCGGTGAGGTAGAGGCTGAGTCCGCGCCGGGCGAGGTCGCGAAGGCGACGGGCGGTGGCCGCCAGCGCGGCCCGGTCGCGGTCGACGAAGACCAGGTGCGTCACCCGGCGCAGACGGGCAGCGGCAAGCGCGCCGACCCGATCCGACCAGTCGACGTACTGCGCCCGGTCCACCGGGCCGCGCACCAGGGTGACGCCGTCGGCGATGGCGTAGCAAGGCGCGTCGCTGACGCCGAGCAGCCGCTCCGCCATGCGGTCGTCGATGGTAGTACCGGCGACCCATCGTTCGCCGGCGGCGGTAGAGTGCACGGCGCCGTCCAGACACACCATCGGCAACCGTATGGGTTCGAGACAGCGCGCCGTGATAGCCGGCGCCTTGCCGGTGACGACGACGATCTGCAGGCGGCGTGCCAGCAGGGCGTGCAGCGTGGCCAGCGTACCCCGGGTGATCCGCTTGTCGCTGGTCAACAGGGTTCCGTCCATGTCGAGGGCCAGGGTCGAAATTTCGCACGGCGCCATGCGGCGCCGATGTTGGCACGGCGCCAGCGACTCTGTCGAGGCGAACGGGCTGCTGCCTGCTCGCTTCAGTACACGCCGAGGATGGTCAACCCGCTCCAGCGCGCCGTGTAGGACGACAGGCGCCCGACCGCCTCCTCGTGGTGCATCTGCAGCGTGCCCAGGTCGGGACGGCGCACGGTGCGGCCCTGCGGATCCAGCTTGCCGGTGGCGATCAGCCCCTTGGAGAGGGCCAGATGGCGATTGTCCAGGTTGCCGAAGTAGTAGACGACCGTATCGAGGTCGGCAGCGAGCGGCAGCAGCTCGGCGCCGGCGGCGAGGGCCGGATCGACCGGCACCCAGCCGAAGTGGTGCAGATAGAACTCGCTCCAGAAGTGTGCGTGGCGCTGGTCCGGGAAGGGTACCAGATAGCCCGCTACCGCGCGCGCCGGCACGGCGGCGGCGCGCAGCAACGCCGTATAGAGAACGGCGAGATCATAGGCGTCGCCGGCGCCAGCCGCCAGCGCAGCGAGCGGGTCGGCGGCGCGCCGGGCATCATAGGTAACACGCCGCAACAGTCCGTCGTAGAGCTGCCGGGCGCGACGCCACGGGTTACGCTGTCCGCGGGTAAGGCGCTCGGCCAAGGCGACGATCTGCGCGTCGGCGGCGGGGATCAGATCATCGGCGCCGGTGAACACTTGGTACGCGCGCGCCGTGCGATCGTAGGGCTCCACCGACCGCTCCGCTACCACGGTCTCCACGGCATAACGTTCGAACAGGAACTGCTGGGTCACGTCGTAGACACCGCCGGGGACCAGATCGGCAAGGTGATACACGGCTACGCCCGAGACATCCTCGTACAGGGGCTCGGGCTCGCGCGTAACCAGCCGCACATTGCGCTGCGCGGGTGCCGGCCATACCTTCGGAACCCACAGATACATCTCGTTGGGTCCGGTGGCACGGATGTTGGCGACCGACAGATTCATGCTCACCGAGTAGGTACGCCGTCCGGTGTAGCGCTTGCTGCCGACGCCTGAGGTCACCTCGAAGAAGACCTGATTGCTGAATCCTTCTTCGGTTCGGACTACAAGGTTGCCGGTGGCTGCGCCGTCCGGCACGCGGACCTGGATCTCGGTATCGGACCAGCTCTCGTAATCCAGATCGTGTTCGTTGGCGGCGACGAACTCCGCCGTCCCGGCGCCGACTACCGGTGGGTCTCCCGACAACCAGGTGAACAGCACCTGCGCTGCGCCGCGCTGCAGACCGAAGTTGTGGCCCGTGATCACCACCCGCTCGCCTACCGCCGCGCGCGCGGAGTCCAGGCTCACGACCAGCGGGCGGCCTGGTTCGGTCAGCGTCATACCCACCCGTGGCAAGTGGTCGCGGTTGGCGAACAGCACGCCGTTGCTGCGGCTGCCGCCGGCCACCACGTATACGAATCCCGAACGCACCTCCTGCGGTACGCGTACGCTGATCCGTTCTTCGCTCCACTCCAGGTAGGCGCCGCTCGTGGGCGCCACTCCCGCGATCACCACCTGACCGCCGCTGCGCTCCGCTCCGAAGCCGCGCCCGCTGACGATCAGGACGTCGCCGCCGTGACCGATGCGCGGGCTGGCGGCATCGATCACCGGCGGGCGGCTGCGCGAGCCCAACAGCAACACGCCCAGCAGCACCGCCAGCGCCACCGCCGGCAGCAGCGCCCGCACCCGGGGCGAAAGAGACACCACCACCGGGATGTGGTCGGAGACCGCGCCGCGCGGCGCCGCTACGGCGCCGCGGTGGCGGCCACCTTCGTGCGCTCCGGCTCGTAGCGCACGATCTCCACTTCGAGCTTCAGCGTCACCTCGTCGGCCACATCCTCGGCGACACCGAGCGGAAAGAACAACAGCTTCTCGCCAAGCGAGAGCGGCAAGCTGCGGTAGGTGGCGACGTAACGGGCGGGAGATTCCGGGCCGTCGGAGAGCCACACCTGCCCCTGAGCCACCAACTCCATGTCGCCATCTTCGCCGAGGTAGGGGGTGAACACCGCGTGAATGCGCAAGTTGCTGCCGTTCACCTCCACATTCACGGCGCGCCCCGGGATGGTGAGCTCCGACTTCCGGGTGTTCCAGTTGGTGGACGGTTCGGTACGGTCACCCTGCGGCTGTCCACTCGCCTGCGTCAGCGAGAGACCGACCTTGATTTCCAGTTGATCTTCGCGGACCGAGCGCAGCGCGCTCTCGATCAGGCTCTGCGGCGGCGGCTCGGCCATGCTCAGTCCAGCGGTGCTCAGTCCGGCCGTGGCGACGAGCAGGGCCGTTGCCGCCGGTTTGCGGAACCGGAACGCCGCCTGTGCCAGAGCCGCTCTCATGACGCCCCGGTTACGCCACTCACTGCCGCGCGGCGGTCTGCGCCGCAACCTCGGGCAGTTCGGCCTCGCGCAGGATGGTCGGCATGCCACGCTGGATGAACTGTGGCTCCTCAGGCAACTGGATGACGATAGCACCCTGCCCCAGCCACGGCGGCCCCTCGCCGGCGCTTGCCGCTACGCTCTCGGCTGGGGGCCCGCCCGTGGCCGAGGAATCGAGTGGCACGAGCGTGGTGAGCGAGGGAGAGCCCAGGCGCGCGTCGTTGACCCGCGCCCACATCGCCACGGTGGTAATCAGCAGGGTGATGCCCGCCATCACCGCCACCGCCACCGGTGCCGGCACGCGAACGCCCCGGGTCCAGAACGACGCGCGCCTCGCGAGTGCGTTGCGGACCGTCCCCAGGCGCCGCCAGATGCGGTCGCCGGCGGCAATGACGTCGGGTTCGCGGCTCTCCAGGAGCGCATGACTGACCTTCTGATAGGAGCGCAGTTGCTTGCGACATGCCCGGCAGGTTGCGAGGTGCACTTCCACCTGCTGCGCATTGCCGGCATCGAGCTCGTTGTCGACGTAAGCGGACAACAGCGCTGGCTCAAGACACATGGGGAACTCCGTCCGCTGCCAGCAGCCTGGCCAGCCGTTGACGCGCCCGGTGCAGGCGGACCTTGACGTTGCTCTCGCTGATACCGAGTACGGAACCGATGTCGCGGTAGCTCATGCCGGCGTATTCCCGAAGCACGATTGCGGTACGCATGTTGTGCGGCAATGCGTTCAACGCCTCCTGTACGGCATCCCGCGTCTCCGCCGCCATGAGCCCGGCGTCGGCCGGCAGCACGCTGGTGGGCACCTCCTGTTCGAGCCGGCCGACCGCGCTCCGCTCTCGTTCACGGCGCTTCTCGTAGTTGAGCGACAGGTTTCGCACCACGCGCAGCAACCAGTACTTGGTCTGATCTGCGTCGGGCAGCGGAGCTTCCCGCTTCAGCAAGCGCAGAAACGCCTCGTGAGCGAGGTCTTCGGCGAGTCCGCGTTCGCCGGCAATCCGAAAGGCGACTCGGAATACCGTCGGAAACAGTGCGTTGTAGATGCCGCCAAAATCGCTATCCCGCCACCACCGTTCAGTCTTCACTCGCTTCATGAAAAACAACTCCGCACACCCGGAGGTTACACCTCAGCCAAGCCCTGCCTCGTCGCGCCAGTTCCGGCCGGCACTATTCGACCACCGGAACAGCCGCCTGCGCGCCCCTCTGCCAGACCGTTCCCGTCGCCCCGTCCCGCAACTCGATACCCTGTTCGGCGAGTTGCGCGCGAATCGCATCGGCGCGCTCGAATTCGCGGCGGCGACGCGCCTCGTTCCGCTCCCGCACCAGTGCTTCGATCTCGGGATCGGACTGCGCGGCCGCTGACTGCGCGGCCGCGGCCGATTCCATCAGTCGCAAACCCAGTACCTTATCGATGGCGGCTACCGCGTGCAAGGCGCACTCCGGGTCGCCGGTGTCGCTCTTGACCAGCCGCCACAGGCAGGCCAGGACGCGCGGCATCGCCAGATCGTTGGCCGCATGGACAAGCGCCTCCTGCGCCGCCGGATGGGACCAGCCGGTATCCCTGTCGGCGCGCATTGCGTCGACGGCAGCAGCCCGCGCCATCTGCGCCACGCGGCGGACCAAGCCGATCCGCGCTGCCCGCGCCGCATCCAGAGCACGCATTGTGAAGTTCTGGTGCGTCCGGTAGTGGGCCCCCAGGACGAAGTAGCGGTAATCGAGCGCGTCGTATCCCTGCTCCCCGAGCTCGCCGACGGTGACCCAGTTGCCCTTCGACTTGGACATCTTGGCGCCGTTCACGAGCAGGAACTCGCCGTGACACCAGTAGTTCACCCAGCGCTGCGGATCTTCGTGGCCGATTCCCAGCGCCGCCTCCGCCTGCGCGATCTCATTGGTGTGATGCACCGGGATCAGATCGATACCACCGCAGTGGATATCGAACTGCTCGGCCAGATAGCGCATCGCCATGGCGCTGCACTCGATGTGCCATCCCGGATAGCCGCGCCCCCACGGAGAATCCCAGATCATCGCCTGATCCTCGAACTTGGAGCGCGTGAACCAGAGACCGAAGTCTTCCGGATTGCGTTTGCTGCGATCGACGCCGATACGCGCGCCGGCCTGCAATTGCTGGCGGTCGAGCAGCGCCAGCTCCCCGTAGCGGGCGAAACGGGCAACATCGAAGAACACGTTGCCACCCGCAACGTAGGTGAAGCCGCGCGCTTCGAGCCGGCGAATCAGCGCGATCATGTCGTCGATATGGTCGGTGGCCTTGGCCACGACGTGCGGACGGAGGATGTTCAACGCGCGCGCGTCGGCGAAGAAACGCTCGGTGTACGACTCGGCGATGTCCCACACCGTCCGCCCTTCCCGGCGCGCTCCGGCGATCATCTTGTCTTCGCCTTCGTCCGCGTCGCTGGCCAGGTGCCCGACGTCGGTGACGTTCATCACGTGACGCACCTCGTAGCCGAGCGCGGCGAGCGTGCGGCGCAGCACGTCGACGAAAATGAAGGTGCGGAAGTTGCCGATCGTAGCGTAGTCGTACACGGTCGGGCCGCAGGCGTAGAGCTGGACGAGGCCCTCGGTGCGCGGCACGAACTCCTGAACGGTACGTCCCAACGTATTGAAGATGTGCAGTTGTCCCGGTAGCTTCGACTCGGACATCGTGGCTTGCTGTCGTTCAGCGTACAACGACCTGCCGCGCCGATTCAAATCGGACCTCGCCGCGGGTGTATTCCCGCCAAGTGGTGGAGCACTCACGCGCGGGTCGGCATCACGTCGCCGGTGGTGCCCTGCTCGACCGACTTGGCGATCGCCGGGGAGAGGCGCGGCGGCTCCGGCGGCGCGCGCAGCCGAGCGAGCAGCAGCATCGCCACCTGGTCCCCGTGGCGGGAATGCCCCCTCGCCGGAGCGCCGTCTCTCCGCCGCGCGCCTTACGAGTCGATAGACAGGGTGACGGTGAGCTGCGGGCCGGTCGGAAACGGTTCGCCGAGGACCGCCTTGGCTCGCAGGCGGACCCGCGGCAGCCGCAATTCGGCCGCCAACTCCGATGTCACCTCCTCGCCCACGACGCGCAGGCCCGCCTCGACCGCTACCGGGCGCGCCGTCACTGCCCCGAGCACGTGCACTTCGTGTTCGCCCTGCTCGTCGCGCCAGCCGATCTTGAACGAGCCCGGGCCAGCCGCTACGCCAAGTCCGAGGGCAGGTTCGGCGCCGGCCGCGGTGGCTTGCACCGATCCTTGGCCGCTGAGCGTCACGTCGCCAAGCGTGATTACCGGCCGTACCGCCAGTTCCATGGTGTGTGTTGCTCCCACGGCTGCAGCGGCCGTCCGGTGCAGTACCGCCGGGGGCGCCTCTCCGCGTGCCGCGAGGCGGTACCCCACCTGAACGCGAGGCGGACCCACCGCGCCGCGCAACCGCACACCCCAGGCGAGCGGGGCATCCGGCGCGGCGCCATCGAGGCTGCGGAACTCGCGGCCCGCTACCGCTACCATGGCGGACAGCTCGCCAAGCGCGAACTCACCACGAGCGGCGAGGCGGGCGTGGGCCGCGGCCGGCAGCCGGGGTCCGAGTGACAGATTGACACTGCCCCAGATCGCGGCCATCCCGGCCGCGACGCCGATGCGCGTGCCGACCAGCGCCAGTTCGCCACCGGGGAACGGCGCGGCCGGCAGTACCCACGGCTGCGGGGCCTCCTCCGGCACCGCGCTGCGCACTGCGGTATACGCCTCTCCCTCGAGCGCCGGCAGCGGATCCAGTGCGCCAACCAGCCCGATCACGACCGGCGAGTCCTCGTCCTCGGATTCCTCCGTCCCCAGCTTCGCGAACCCGGCGAGCGCCAGCCCGGGTACCGGATCGAGCTGTGCGCCGCGGCGTGCGCCGGGGTTGATGCTGGTGTCCAGATGCAGCCGGGTCGCCTCGGAAAAGGCGCTCGCTCCCGCCCCTTGGTCGAACGGGCTGAACAGTTCGCGCCACGCTCCCGCGAGGCGCACCGGCCCGAGCAGGGCGTCCGCCATCTCCAGTCCCGCCGCAAACGCGAATTGATCGTCTGCGGCGGGGCGTACCGCAGTGACCGCGGTAGCCCGCCCCCAATCGCCGCTGCGCAACAGGCGTGTGCGCAGGGTGAACTCGCCGCTGCGCACCTCGCCGCGGGTGGTTACGGAGTCGCCGGTGACGCTCTCGGCTTCGGCAGCGACGCGGGCGGAGCTCACCAGTGCGAGCAGTGCGCCGGTGACCAGGATGCTGCGCTGCCTGATGCGAAGACATCGTGGAGCAGGCGATGCAGGGGGCTCGGTCTTCGTGGTCGGCGGCGGCACGGAGCGAGCGTGCCCGACCCGAAGATGGTGGCCAACCGGCGATACCGGTACGTCGATAGCCGTCCTCGATGTCGCAGCGTGACCTTGCCGACTCGGTGCGATGGTAGTGTGCATATCGGCCGAGGAATGCAATTTCGGTGCCAGCTCCGGCTCCGCAGCCGGTGGCCAGTGCCCCGTGCGCAGGCCGGTTTTACCTTCGTTTACCGATTGGTGGCGCTCGGCCTCGCATGTGGCACACTGACGGCATGGTCAGGTTCTTCGACGGACGCCTCGTGGTCTCTCACGGTGACATCACCCTGTTTCGCGGCGCCACCCCGAGCGCCATCGTCAACGCCGCCGACAGCTCTCTGCTCGGCGGCGGCGGCGTGGACGGCGCAATCCATCGCCGTGGTGGGGAGGAGATTCTTCGCCAGTGCCGGGAAATCCGCCGTTCCCGCTTGCCCGATGGGCTGCCGACCGGCGAAGCGGTGCTCACCGGCGGGGGTCAGCTCGGTGCCGACTACGTGATCCACACCGTCGGACCGGTGTGGTGCGGCGGCAACCGCGGGGAGCCGGCGCTGCTGCGCGCCGCATATCGCAACAGCCTGCTGCTGGCGGCCGAACAGCGCATCCGGGAGATAGCGTTTCCGGCCATTTCCACCGGCGTCTTCGGCTACCCGCCCGAGCAGGCGGCGCGCGAGGTGTTCGGTGTCGTGGAGCAGTTCCTCTCCCCACCGGCGGGGCGCGAGCGGCAACTGCCGCAAACAGTGCACCTGCTGTTCTACAGCGAGGAAGCCGAACAGACGTTCCTGGGAGCCTGCCAGCGTGCGGCCGGTTCCTGAGCAGGCCGGTTCCGGCGCTGGCGTCCGTCGGCCGTGAAGTTCCCCGGGGCAAGCCAGGTGCGGAAGGCGACGTCGAGGCTGGCGTACAGCAGGGGCACCGGCGGCAGGTGTTGGAACGGACGCGTCGCCGCTGGCGACGGTTGCGGGGCGCTGGCCACGGCGTCGTGACCGGGGCGGGCGGCAGGCGAACGGCAACCGCAGGCTTGGGCTGGCGCGAGATCGACGCCGTGCTGGCGGAGCTGGATCTCGCAGGAAATTTCGTGCGCGACGTGCGGCAACCGGCGCACCACCAATTGGTGTTCGAGCTGTACGCGCCGCGCCGCGAACGCTTCTGGATGCTGGCGTCGCTGGGCCCGCGGTACACCCGCCTGCATCGACTGACGCGGCGCCCCGACCAGCTCGGCGACGCGCAGCGATTCGTGGCTTTCCTGCGCGCGCACGTGCGCGGTGGGCGCATCACCGCCGCCGGTCAGGTCGCGCGGGAACGGATCATCAAGCTGCACGTAGCGCGCGGCGCCGAGGAGGTGTTGCTGTGGATCCGGCTGTGGGCGAACGCGGCCAACTGCATCGCGACCGATCCCGGCGGGGACGTGCTCGACGCCCTGTTCCGCCGGCCGGGACGACGCGAGGTAACCGGCGGCGACTTTCATCCCGAACGCGACCTGGCGAAGCTGCAGGAGCGCCGCGGGGCAGGCGGTGACGATCCGCAGATGCGCGCGTTCGGCGATCCCGGGGAGCCCTACAATGCGCGCGTGGAGCGCCACTTCGCCACCCTCGAGGCGGCCGCGGAGGCGGCGCGTGCGGCGCGTGCCCGGGCCGCCGCCCGTACCGCCGCCGAGCAGCGCACGCGCCGTCTGGTGGAGCGGTTGCGACGCGAGTGCGCGGCCGCCGGCGGACACAGGCGGCTGCAGCAGTTGGGAGGGCTGCTCCTGGCCAATCTGGCGCGCATCGAGCCGGGAGCGCGCTCGGTGGTGGTCGACGACTATCACTCGGGTGATGCGGTTGCGATCGAGCTGGCGCCCGGGAAGTCGCCGGCCGAGAACGCGCAAGCCTACTTCGACCGCGCCAGACGTGCCCGCGGCCGCCTGGTCTCCGCCCGGCAGCGGCTGACCGAAGCGGAACACGAACTGGCAGCGCTGCAGGCCGGCTCCGAGCCGGTGCCGGACGAGGGGCCGGCGTCCACCGCCGCATCCCGCGGCGCCGTGGCGTCGGCTACGGGCGGTTTGCGGCAGCTCGTCAGCGGTGGCTTCACCGTGCTGGTGGGACGTACCGCACGGCAGAACGATGCGGCGCTGCGCGCCGCGCGTGGCAACGACTGGTGGTTCCATTGTCGCGACTTTCCCGGGGCGCACGTGTTCGTGCGCCACCGCGGCGTGCAGACGATGCCGCTCGAGACCCTGCTCGACGCCGGCAACCTGGCCGTGTTCTTCAGCAAGGCGCGCTCCGCCGGGCAGGCCGATGTGTACTACACGCAGATCAAGTACCTGCGCCGCCCGCAGACACGCGGACGCGGCACGGCACGCGCCGCCCCCGGACGTGTGCTCCCCACCCGCGAACGCAATCTGTTCATCAAGCTCGACCCGGCGCGTATCGAACGCCTCCTGCGGCGACAATAATTCATTGTCATCGCAGCGGCCGGCTGCGATAATTGCAGGAGCAGGCGGCATTCCATGGAGGATACCTCTCTCAACCAGCTCGTCCCCCAGCAGATCAGCGAGCGCGGCGAATCGCTGCTCGCCTTCATCGCCTCGGAGAAGCTCAGCGCGCTGGCCAAGCGCAGCGCACTGCAACAGGACGCCGGATGGATCGTGCGCGGCGACGAGGTGCTGCCCTGGCGATTCAGCGGCTACGTACGTCGCGGCGACCAGTTGCTGGTTACCGGTCCGTACCTGAGGGGTGAATTGCTCAGCGCCGCGCTGCAGCGCCCCGGTGAAGCGCTGGCCGCGGTGGCGCGGGTCGCGGCCGCGGTGACCCGCCTGGCGCAGAACCGTTCCCTCGCGCCCCTGCAACTCAACGGCATCTACCTGCTCGCCGACGGCGGCGTGCTCGTACTGCCGCCGGCGGTGGTCCGCCAGCTTACCGAGACCATCTCGCCGGCTGCGTCACTGGCAGCGGCGGCACGCATCAACCACCCCGACCTGACCGGTGAACAGCGCCTGTGCGTCATGCTGGCGATTCTGAGTTATCGCGCGGTCACCCGGGAGTATCCGTTTCCGGCGCCGCGTGAGGATGAGCTGCGCGACCAGATGCGCCGGCTCGACGTGGTGCCGGCGCATCTGCTGGCTCCCGGCAGCAACCAGGAGCTCTCGAGTCTCATTACCCGCACCTTGCGCCCGCAACGCAACGAGCAGCGCCCGCCGCTACGCGAATGGCCGGCTACGTTGACGCGGGCGATTGCCGAAGCGACCGTGGCGCCGGTGGCGGCGGGCGAGGTGCAGCGCCTGCAGGCGGAGGCAGCGGCGCTGCGTCACCGGAATGAGCAGGCGTTCCGTCGGCACGTCTTCCTGCAGCGCAACCTGCGCACCATGGTGGTGGCGGGGGTGATCGTCGTGGCGCTCGGCGGTATGCTCGGGTCGATCATTGCCAACCAGTTCAAGCCGCGCTCGACCAGGGGCTACTCCCCGCGTCAGGTGGTGGAGACATTCTACGCCAGCATGGGCGAGCTGGACCACACCACCATGGAGGATACGGTAGTAGGCGACGCCGGCAAGGGAGTGATCAACGAGGTGGTCAACCTGTTCGTCGTCAGCCGGGTGGCGCAGGGTTACGAGGGGCGCAGCCACATCGTGAACGCCGCCGAGTGGGTTGCGGAAGGCGAGCCGCAGTTGCCTCCCGGCCGCTCGCTGTACGGTCCCACGAAGCTGACGATCAGCGCCGAGCGGGGACTACCGCAACCGGTGTTCCGCGTCTCCTACCTGATGTGGCGCCCCGGCGGCGCCGACGGCGAGGATCCTCCGGGAACCCCACAGCAGGGCATCCCGATGAGCGAGCGGGTGTTCCTGCGCCAGGACAAGGGCGACTGGGTGATCTTCCAGTTCGAGCCGGTGCAACCGTTGCCTGGCGAATGATTGCCGCGGCGGCGGATCTGTGCGGCATGCACGCCACGGTGATGGGACTGGGGCTGCACGGCGGCGGCTTGGCGACAGCACAGTTTCTGATCCGCCACGGCGCGCGGGTCACCGTTACCGATCTGCGCACCGAAACCGTCCTCGGGGCCGCGCTGGAGCAGCTTGCCGGTCCGGTGCGTCTCGTTCTCGGCCGGCACGAGGAGCGCGACTTCGGCGACGTCGATCTGGTAATCAAGAACCCCGGCGTACCGGCCGACTCGCCGTTTCTGCTGGCCGCGCGGCGGGCCGGCACGCCGGTGGAGAGCGACATCTCCCTGTTTCGCCGCCTGCACCCCGGCAACCCGCTGGCAGCGGTTACCGGCAGCAAGGGCAAGTCGACCACCGCGGCCGCGCTGCACCATGGCCTGCGCCGCTGGCATCCCGATGCCCGCCTCGGCGGCAACATCACCGTCTCGCCGCTGGCCTGGTCCGATGATCTTGCGCCGCACACGCCGGTGGTGCTGGAACTCTCCTCCTGGCAGTTGGCCGACCTGCCCGATCCGGCGCTGCTGCGCGCGCGGGTCGCGGTGTTGACCAACATTCTGCCCGATCATCAGGATCGCTATCCGTCGATGCTTGCCTACGTGCGCGACAAGCTGCGCATCTTCGCCGGTCAAGGCCGCGACGACCGCGCCGTTCTCGGCACCGGCACCCACCGGTGGCTCGAGCGCCGGCCGGCGGCGCGCGTATGGCACGTAACGCGCGGCGCACTGCCGGGCGGCGGGGCCGGGATGATCGTCGACGGGAGCCGGCTGCGACTGCACGACCCGCCACGGACCGACGTGGGCTCGCTGACCTTGGCTGCGGCTCGGTTGCGCGGCGAACACGACGTGCTCAACCTGGCGGCGGCGGCGCTCGGCGTCGCCGCCCTGACAGATACGCGTGAACTGCCCGCCATCGTAGCGGAGCTGTGCGACTTCGGCGGGCTCGAGCACCGCCAGGAAAGCGTTACCCGCTGGCGCGGCGTCCACGTGGTCAACGACTCGGCGGCCACCATGCCACACGCCACGGCCGCGGCCCTGGCCGTGCTGCCGCCGCCGGTCACCCTGATCGCCGGCGGCAACGACAAGGGGCTCGACTTCGCCGCGCTGCGCGCGGCGTTGCAACCGGTGCAGGCGGTCGTGCTGCTCGCCGGTACCGCCACCGCCAAGCTCCGGGCGGCGCTGTCCGGCAGCGGCGTCGCCATCCACGGCCCGTACGATCGCCTGCCGACGGCGGTGCGGGCGGCGCTGGCGGCAACTCCCCGCGGCGGCACGCTTCTGTTCTCGCCGGCCGCAACGTCGTTCGGGATGTTCGCGCACGAATTCGAGCGCGGCCAAGCGTTCAAGCAAGTGGTGCGGGAACTCACCTCCGACGGGAAGCACGCTTGCCGGCCCTGAGTTCGCATCACGCACCGCGTCGGTGGGGGCGCATCCGCGCCAGCCGCGGACGGATGCGTGCGTAGTAGTTGCTGCGCCACCCCTCGGCGCGACGCAGCAACCGGTAGCGAAACGGGCGCATGGCATAGTCCCAGCACCCGCAACGGTGGACGATGGAGCCGCCAAATCCGGTCTTGAACCGGTACAGTCCGGCCCACGGGTGTTGGGGGTCTGCCGTGGGAGGGATACCGTACAGGTCGTAGCTACGGCAGCCGCGCTCGCGTGCCGCCTGCAACGCCGCCCACTGCAGGGCGTAGTTGGCCATTGCCGCGCGGTGGCGGAGCGCGGAGGCGCCGTACAGGTAGCGCGCCATTCTCCCGCACACGCTGACGATGATGCCGCCGACCAGCTCGCCGCGGTAGCGGGCGGACAGCAGCAACAGCTCGGGCGCCGTCGCGGCGGCCGCCAGTTCGAACAGCGTGTCGAAGTAGCGCGGGCTGTGGGCCGTTATCCGATGCCGGTCGGCGGTGGCGCGGTAGAGGCGGTACCAGTCGGCCAGCGACGAGCCGAGCGCCGCCACCGCGCTGGTCACGGCTACCTGCACGCCGCGTCGCTGCGCCAAACGAATATTGTAGCGGGTCTTGGACTTCATCCGCGCCAACAGCCGTTGCTCGTCACCGAGCAACGGTACCAGCACCGTGTTGGCCGGTTGCACGTCGACGGGCGCCCGATGGAGCCGGCCGGTTGCCGTGAGCGGCGCCGGTGCCCCCTCGGGCACGGGCCACGGCAGGTCGTAGCGCACTACCGTAGGCCGGGGAAGCGGTGGACGATCCACGGCCACCCGGCCCTGGAAGGTGACGCCGAGGGCCAGATCCGACAGCATCCGGGACCTGGCGCAAGCGGTCGCGGGGGCAGCCACCGGACCGCCGGGAACGTATACCAGCGGACCGCAAGGCGTGGAGCGGGTCAATGTAAGCAGCGTGCCACCAAGCCCGGCCGCCTTCCAGTACAGCGCCTCTGCCCGCCAGCCGAAGCTGGCCTTGAAACGACCCCACAGCGAGCTCTGCAGCAGCTCGTCGCCCGGCTGCAGTTCGTCGAGGCCGATCGGTCGGGCGTCCGCCATGCCGCATCCTACCCGCCTGTACGGGCCGCCGCTACGCGCGGCGGCGGTCACTCATGACAGACGACGATGGTCAGCGGCGCAACGCGGCGATCAGGCGCTCCGCCTCCTCCACCGAAATCCTGCCCTCCTTGAGGAGATCGAGCACCGTCTGCACCTCCTCGCCGGTGGCGTCGCGGCGTGTCTCGGCCCCCGTATCGGACGCCTGCTCGGAGCGTTCATCCTGCCACCGACGGTGCCGCCCGCGGTCGGCATCGCGGCCGCCGAAGCGGAACGCACGCCGCATCTCGCGCGATACCTCTTCGCCGAGACGCCCGAACTTCATGCCGAACTCCTTCATGTCGCGCATGAAGCGGGGGAACTCCTCGCCGAAGTCGATGTCGATGTCGATGCTCTCGTGGCGGCCGTCGTCGTCGAAGAACTCTTCCTTTGCGGCACGACTGCCGGATTCGAAATCGGCATGCCTGGTCACCTTGATGCCTCCTCTCAGGTTGTTGATCAGAATCAGATATTTCGGCGTCCCGGAGCCGAACTGCAGTGTCGTCACGGAGCCATCGGTCCGGCTGCGTGCGCTGCCGAGATGATTGCGCAACACCCCACCGGTACGCGCCTTGACGGTGGCGTCGATCTGCTCCGGGAGCGCCACCGTGACCGGCCCGTTCGCCGAGGAGACCGCGAGCCGCCCGTTCCGCTCCCCGCTCTCCGTCTCTGCGGCCGCGTCGGCCTGATCGGCCGCCGTACCGGCGAGCGGCGCGATCTGCAACGCGATACGGCCGTTGGCGCTGCGCACGGTGCCGCCGGCGATACGACCGTCAGCCAGACGTATCCGCCCGTTGGAAGTGGACACTCGCAACCGCGGTGTTTCGACGTCGTTCAGGTCGACCGAGCCGTTGGCGGCGGACACCTCCACGCTCGGGGAGGCGATCGCGGACAGGTGAATCGCTCCGTTGGCGGCCGCCGCAGCCACCGGACCGCGGCAATTGCGGAGGTCGATCGCTCCGTTGCGCGTCCGCACGCGCAGTTCCCCGGCGTGGCCGAGCACATTGACCGCACCGTTGCGGCTGCGCAGGTGCAGGCGGGTCACTTCGGGAACCCGCACCACCAGCCGGCCCTTGCGCGCGCCCTCGACACGCTGTTCCTCCACGCTCACGATCGGCGACCCGCCATCCTCGGCTGCACGGGTGCATACGGTGAATCGTTCCCCGGTGTCGTGCGGGCGATCCTCGCCGGCGAGGATGAAACGCGCGTCGCCGCCGGCGTCGCCGCTCGGCTCCACCTCCAGGTTGGTACTGCGCAGCGCGATTTCCAGATGCGGCGACTCGGCCGCCAGTGGAAGTGCAATAGTCATGGCATCCTCCCGATGCAAAAATTCAATGCAGGGCACGGAGTGCGTCATCGACGCTGAGACGTCCGGCGCGCACCTCGCGCAACAAGGACAACCGCTCGCCGCGTCCGGCGATTTCCTCCCGTTCCGGAGGCGCGCCGTCGGCGTCCGCCCGCAGGCGCGCCTCCGCCAGCCGGGCGTTGACGCTCGCCAGGCGCGCCTTCACGGTCGGGTAGGAGATCCCCAGGCGCCGCTCCACGCTGCGGAAGTTACCCTCCGCCTCGAGGAACACCCCCACGAAGTGCAGCAACTCCTCCGGCAGGGCACACACTTCGCAGCGCCGGAACGCACCGCGCAGAACGATGCCGCAACCGCGGCAGCGATACTCCTGCACCAGCAACTCGTCGGCGCATACCGGACACGCAGCCAGACCCTCGCGTAGATCCTGCTCGCTGGTCATACGAAGAAGGTGCCCATATACCCTCTGATAAGTCAATATCGAACTTGAGTTCTTAAAGGGGTATGGCCGTTCGGGGGTATGGCGGCGACCGCCTCCCGGCGATCCGCGCCAATCCCGAGGAGCGGTCCTGATTCTTGACTCGGGAATCTCGGCGCGCTACGTTCTTGCAGACTGCACAGCCGGCCGTCGCGGTGCGAATCGATGCTCGGATGGACGTGCAATCGCAGGGGGATTCATGGCAGAACGTGATGTCTCTCAGGCGCGCATGGCGGGCAACTTCAGCCCGCGTGCCGTCGGAGTCGTAATCGGCGTAGTCGTTTTATTTGCGATCGTGGTGTCGAGCGTATTCGTGGTGGATCAGCGCGAGACCGCGGTAGTGTTGCGCTTCGGGAGATTTCAGCGTACCGCGGACGAAGGCCTGCACTTCAAGCTGCCGTTCGGTATCGATCGCAACATCAACGTCGAGACCCAGCAGGTCAAGAAGCTGGAATTCGGCTACCGTACCGAACGCGCCGGCGTGCAGACGGTGTTCTCGGCGCAGGACTTCCCGGAGGAGTCGGTCATGCTGACCGGCGACCTCAACATCGTCGACGTCGAATGGTCGATTCAGTATCGCATCGTCGATCCGAGAGCGTACCTGTTCAACGTGCTCGATCAGGAAAAGACGCTGCGCGACATCTCGCAGTCGGTGATCAACCAGTTGGTGGGCGACCGCGCCATCCTGGACGTGATCGGCGCCGAGCGTGAGAACATCGAGTTCATCGGCCAGGAACGGATGAACGAAATTTTCGCATCCTACGAGCTCGGCATTCGGGTGACCGCCCTCAAGCTGCAGAACATCGTGCCGCCGAAAGGCGCCGTGCAGAACGCATTCGAGGACGTGAACAAGGCGATTCAGGATCGCAGCCGCTTCATCGAGGAGGGCAAGGAAGCATACAACCAGGCGATTCCGCGTGCCCGCGGCCAAGCGTCACAGATCATTCAGGAGGCGGAGGGCTACCGCGAGGAACGCATCAACCGAGCGCTCGGCGACACCGCGCGCTTCCGGGCCGTGTATGAAGAGTACGCCCTCAATCCGGAGGTGCCCCGCT
>CAYFXT010000004.1:0-33059 GCA_964346995.1 uncultured Spirochaetaceae bacterium
CAGCGACGCCGCCGTGAACGGCACCGCCGGGCAGATGGCAGACGCCGCGACGATGGCGGGCTCTGCCGTGCCACAGAACCTCGGTCCCGGCGACACCTGGCTGGCGGTGGTCGGGGCCGCCGGCGAGCACCGCCATCACCTGGGCATCGGCGTGCGCGGCCAAGTGGACCGCCGCCGTGCCGCGGTCGCGGCGCTCAGCCTGTTGCGCCGCGCACTGCTATGAGCCGGCGTGCATCGCTTCACCGTGGCCGCGACCGACTCGTGCTACCATGCGCTGCCATGACCATTGCCAGCACGCACCGGACCGATCCGCTGAGCGCCGAGGAGATCGCAGCGTACCGTGGTACCGTATCAAGTAACTTGAGGACGTAATGCAGGAACTGAAGGCGGGAGCGCAGCTCTACACGGTGCGCGACTACACCCGCACGCCGAAGGATGTGGCGGAATCGCTGCGCAAGGTCGCCGAGATCGGCTACCGGGCGGTGCAGGTGTCCGCCTTCGGTGCCATCGATCCGCGCGCGGTGGCTCGGATGGCGCAGGACCACGGCCTCGCGATCGTCGCTACCCACTTCGGCTGGGACGAGTTCCGCAACAATCTCGGGCATCTCATCGAAGTGCACCAGATGTGGGGCTGCCCGCATGCGGCCATTGGCAGTCTGCCGAAGGAGTACTATGTCCCCGGCGGCGCCGTCCGCTTCGCCGGCGAGCTGGCGCCGATCGCCGAGCAGCTTGCCGCCGCCGGCATCGACTTCTCCTACCACAATCACAGCCACGAGCTGGTCCGCTACGGCGCAACCACCTGGTTGCAGCAGGTGTACGAGGCGGCGCCGGCGGAGCAGCTCAAGGCGGAGTTGGACGTATACTGGCTGACCGCCGGCGGCGCCGATCCGGCGCAGTGGATCAGCGACCTGGGCGCGCGCCAGCCGATCATCCACTTCAAGGACATGGCGGTGTTGCCCGACCGCACGCAGCGCTTCGCCCCGGTCGGCTCCGGCAACCTCAACTGGCCGCGCATCGTGGCAGCGTGCCGAGGCGCCGGCGTGCAGTGGGCGCTGGTCGAACAGGACCAGACCTACGGGGCAGATTCGTTCGCGGAGCTGGCAACGAGCCTGCGCTTTCTGCAAGCAATGGGAATCGGTTGAGCGTGCATTCCGTGTCGGCAGCGGGCACGAAACGGCCTGGAGCTGGCTGTGCGGAGGCAATGCCGCCCCCAGTCGGAAGGTGTACTCCGTGGTGACCGCGGCGATCGACCATCTGGTGTATGCGGTTCCCGAGCTGGTGGCCGGGGTACGGCAGTTGGCCGAGCGGCTCGGCGTTACCGCCGCCGCCGGCGGCAGCCATGAGGGGCGCGGCAGCCACAACGCTCTGTTCTCCCTCGGTGCGGGCACCTACCTGGAGATCATCGCTCCCGACCCGGACCAGCCACCGCCACCGCGGCCGCGCCCGTTCGGGCTCGACGCTCTCTCCGAGCCGCGCCTGGTCACCTTCGCCGTGCACGAGGTGCGGCCTTCCGCGCTACTGCCCGTCTCCGGGCGATCTGCCCCACCCCCGCCGGCGGCTGCCGGTCAGCGTCTCCACCAGTGGCGTGAGCGGGCCGCGGCGCGCGGTTACGAACCGGGTCCGGTCGCTGCGATGAGCCGCCGCCGGCCCGACGGCACACTGTTGAGCTGGTGTCTGTGCCAGCATCCCGTGCCGCCGTTCGGCGGCGTGGTGCCGTTTCTGATCGACTGGGGCAACGCCGAGTCGCCCGCCGCCACGGCGCCGATTGGCTGCCGCTTGTTGGCGCTGGAGGTATCGACTCCGGACGCGGCAGCGGTTGGCACGGCGCTGCGTGCGCTCGGCGTTGCCGTGTGTGTGCGCAACGGCGCGCGGCCTGCGCTGCACGCCACCCTCGTTACGCCGCGCGGCACCGTCGAGCTGACCTGAAAGCGCCGCTCGCGCCGCGGCGGGGATGGGCAACGACTCGAACCGCCGCGCCGCTGTCGGCGGGAACGTTCGTGTCCGACGAGTCGCTCGCGGCGCTGATCTCGCTTCGAGATGGGCTGGCATTCCCACCGGCGCGCGCGGCCGGCGCCGCGGCGCAGGCGCGCGGGGCGAGCCCGAGGGTACGCGCTTCATCGTGCCGACCAGACCTGACGTTCCGCCTGCCGCTGGCCTACAGCGGCGCGGAGCCGGCGGCAAGGTGGTCGTTGACCACCGCCGCATCCAGTTCCACGCCCAGGCCGGGGCCCTGCGGCACGACGAAGCGTCCGCGTTCGACCAGCGGCTGTGGGCTGCGTACCAGATCCCAGCGCCACGCCACCTGGTCGGCATGGTACGGCAGCTCCATGGTGTGCAGGTTGCGCACCGCGGCGCACACGTGTGCGCTGGCCACGAGTCCCAGCGGTGAGGTGATGTTGTGGGCGGCGAACGGCAGGTAGTGCAGGTCTGCCAGATCGGCGATCTTCTTCGCCTCCCCCATGCCTCCGGTAGCGGCCACGTCGACGTGTAGCAGGTCGCACGCCTGCTGTTCGATCAGCTCCCGAAACCCGTCGCGCCGATAACGCCACTCCCCGGTGCAGATCGGGATCGGCGTGCTGCGTGTCACCTTGGCGATGGCGGCGCTGTTCTCGGGCGGCACCGGGTCTTCGAGAAACATGAGCCGAAACGGCTGCAGGCGTTCGGCAAGCAACAGCACGTCACGCACCTGATATATCCCGTGGCAATCGATCGCCAGATCCACACCGTTTCCCAGTGCTTCGCGCGCCGCCCCCACCAGCGCCACCATGCGTTCCAACTCCGGCAGACTCAGGCCGCGTGCCACGAGGTCGTGGCTCACCTCGTCGGCGGCGTGATCGATGTCGAACTTGATGGCGTCGAAGCCCGCGGCGGCCGCCTCGCGCGCCCGCGCCGCCCAACTCGCCGGCGTATTCTCCATGTCGATGCCGCGTCCGACGTCGGCGTAGAGGCGTATCCGATCGCGGTACGCGCCGCCCAGGAGTCGATACGCCGGTACGCCGAGCGCCTTGCCGGCGAGATCCCACAACGCCGTCTCGACTCCGCCGATCGCGCCGACCAGCATTCCGCCAGCGGAATCACCAGTCGTACGTGCCAACAGTTGGTGGTACAGCGGTTCCACATTGTCGGCGCTTTGGCCGATCAACAAGGGGGCCAGGCGGCGCTCCACCAATTCGCAGATTCCGGTTCCCGGATGCGCTTCTCCGGTTCCTGCGAGGCCACCGTCGGTCTCGATCCGTACGTAGTTCCAGACCTTGGCACCCTGGACCGAGACCGTCTTCACCGTGGTAATGATCATGATTCCGCCGCCAAGCTTAGCATGCCCGGACCATGTTCGGTATCGTTTCCATTCGGAAAACTGCTTGACTTGCGCCGGTGGTGACGATAATGGTATGCATGATCTGCACGACCACTCGCGGCTTGCCGTGAGCGGCGTTGTCCGCTGCCCGACTTGGCGCAGCGGAACGCGCCACTTGGCATTCGTTCAGGCCGCTCCGGTACGGTTCGGCGAGAGGGTCCGCAACATGCAACCAAATATCCGACAGGAGGCTACCATGCCAAGATTCTCAACTCGTCCCGTCAAGGAAGCCAAGGAGAAAGGCGTCACCAAAGCCGACGTCGAGAAGTACGAGGAGTACGTTGAGCGCATCGACGCAAGCTCGGTGGGTGTTCTGCGGTTTCGCGAGACCGAAGACATCAATCATGCCCGCGAAGCTCTGCGCGCTGTCGCGGAAAAGCGGGGAACAGACCTGATCATCCGCCGTCCGCGTGGAGTAGAGAACGTCCTGGAGTTCCGCTTGAAGAACACGTAACACGGCGATTCGGACCGCCGCCGTGGTGGGTGAGCGACTGCGGCACGTCAAGTTCGTGGCGCGGATCAGGTGCTTCGGTGCACGCCAGGCGCCTGCCGCGGTCGCAATTCCATCTCCGACGCGATACACTCCTCATACCGCGTAACTGCCGTCATGTCTTCAATTTCATCGCAACTACCGGCGGCAGCATCGTTTCGGTTCGACGGCATGGCGCGCCGTCGCGACCTCGCGTTCCTGCTCATGCTGGCATGGCGAAATTTGAGCCGGCACCGGCGTCGCACCGTGATCACGATGCTTGCCCTGGCATTCAGCGTCGCCGTTCTGATCTTCATGGACTCCATGCTCGGGGGCGTCGACCAGGAGTCTCAGCGCAACCTGATGTGGTATGAGACCGGTTCCGGCAGGGTCGTCACGCGTGCCCAGGCGGAGGATCTCGATCAGGTCGCGCTGCGCCATGAACTGGTCGACTACCGTCCGCTTACCGTCGCTCTGAACGAAATGAGGGTGGCCAATACGCCGCGTATCAGCTTCGTCGGTGAGCTGTTTTTCGGTGAGGGCTCACTACCCGTTCGGCTGGTCGGCATCGATCCTACCACGGACGAAAACGTATTCCGGTTGCGTGCCAGTCTGACTGCCGGCAGCGGGTACCTGGAGGCGGGCCAGCCCGGCCTGATCCTGGGCGCCTGGATGACCGCCGACCTGGGAATCTCGGTCGGCGACATCGTGGAGGTGCGCACCCGCACCCGCCACGGTGCGATGCAGGTACTGGAACTGGAAGTGGTCGGCATTCTGCTCAGCCCCAATCCGACCGTCAACCGGGGCGTGGGCTTCCTGCCGCTCGACGTGGCACAGTACGACCTGGAGATGGAGGGCGTCACCGAGATCGTCATGGGAGCACTGCCGTCGCGGCTGGGACGGCCGGTTGCGGTTCCTGCCGGCACCTTCCTCGCTCGTGAGATCGGGCGCTTGAACGAGGAACTCGCATCGCGGTTTCCCGGAGTGGTAGTGCTGGGGTGGCCGCTGCTGGCGCGCGATTACTTGGCCCTCGTGGAGTCCAAGAACTCCAGCAATGCGGTGCTGCTGTTTCTCGTGTTTCTGATTGCGGCGGTGGGCATCTCCAATACGATGTTGATCGCGGTGTACGAGCGCATCCGCGAGTTCGGCATGATGCGCGCCCTCGGCATGGACGATGCGTCCATCAGAGTCACGATGGTGTTCGAGGCGGGCATCATCGGGTTGTCGGGATCGCTGGCCGGACTTCTGGTGGGCGCCATCGCCACGTTCTGGCTGGTCAATTGGGGCCTGGATCTGAGCGGAATCCATGGCGCTACCACCATCGGCTATCGCGTAACGGGGGTGTTCCGCGGCGCCTGGAATCCAGGAACGATGGTGACCGCGGTGGTATTTGGCGTACTCGCAAGTATGGCGATTGCGTTGCTGCCGGCGCGCCGGGCGCTGCGCCTCGACGTCGTGCAGTGCCTTCGTCATGAATGACGGCTGCGTCATGAATGAGCGACGCCGCAATGGCGCACTGCCGCCGGTGCGACTAACGACAAATGGTGTGCGGGCGTCTGGCTCCTGGTCGACCGGGCACTGGTTGACCGGGCACTGTCCGGGGCATACGTTGTCGGTGTTCGTCGCAAGGCGCGCGTGCCGCCGGGAACGCTCCGCCAGCCTTGTTTGGAGGTGAGCTCGTGAATTCGGCGGACCCCATTATTTCTGTCGATCAGGTCAGCAAGACATATCACAGCGGCTCCACCGAGGTGGCTGCGCTGCGCGGCGTCAGCCTGCAGGTGCAGCGGGGTGAATTCCTTGCCATTGCCGGCCCCTCCGGCTCGGGAAAGACTACCCTGCTCAATCTGATTGGCTGCCTCGACGTGGCTTCCAGCGGCGAAGTGGTCGTAAGTGGCGAGCGCGTATCGAGTCTCGACCGCAAGCAGCTTGCGCTGTTCCGACGCAACTATCTCGGTTTCATCTTTCAATCGTTCAATCTGATACCGGTGCTGACCGCCTACGAGAACGTATCGTTCGCACTCTCCCTGATCACCCGCGATGCGAAACAGGTTCGCGCCCGCACCAAGGCGATGCTCGACGAAGTAGGATTGGGTGCAATGGCCGACCGGCGTCCGGGGCAGCTCTCGGGAGGGCAGCAGCAGCGGGTGGCAATCGCCCGCGCATTGGTGAAGGAGCCGGACATTGTGCTTGCCGACGAGCCGACCGCCAACGTCGACTCGGAGATCGGCGAGGGGCTGCTGGAACTGATGCGAACACTCAACCGGCAGCGCTCCACCACGTTTCTTTTTTCCACGCACGATGCCATGGTGATGGACTATGCCGACCGGCTCGTGCGGCTGCAGGACGGCCGCATTACGCACGACGAGAGGCGCCGCCCGAATCGCCCGGCGGCTGCTGCGCTGCTCCCCACGGTGGGCTGACCATGTCTGCCGAGGCGGCCGGGAGCGGCAGCGGCGATCCCGCGTTCCTGCTCATGTTGGCATGGCGTAATCTGAGCCGGCACCGGCGCCGTACCGTGATCACCATGCTCGCCCTGGCGTTCAGCGTCACCGTGCTCATCTTCATGGACTCGATGTTGGCGGGCATCGACCAGGAGTCGCAGCGCAATCTGGTTTGGTACGAAACCGGATCGGGGCGCGTTGTCACGCATGCGCAGGCTGCGGACCTGGAGCAGGTGGCGCTGAAGCATGAGCTGGTCGACTATCGCCCGCTGGCGGCCGAGCTCACCGCACGCGGGATAGCCAATACGCCGCGCCTCACCTTCATCGGCGAGCTGTTCTTCGGGGAGGGCTCGCTGCCGATTCGGTTGGTCGGCATCGATCCGGCAACCGACGAGACGGTGTTCCGGTTGCGGGAGAGCCTGCTTGCGGGCGGCGAGTACCTGGAGTCGGGACGGCCCGGGCTGATGCTCGGCGCCTGGATGACCGAAGACCTGGGGATCGCCGTGGGTGATGTCATCGAGGTACGTACGCGCACCCGCCACGGCGCCGTGCAGGTATTGGAGCTGGAGCTGGTCGGCATCCTGCTCAGCCCCAACCCGACCGTCAACCGAGGCATCGGTTTCCTGCCGCTCGATGTGGCGCAGTACGACCTGGAGATGGAGGGCGTCACCGAGATCGTCATCGGCGCGCTTCCGTCGCGGCTCGGCCGCCCGGTTGCGGTCCCGTCCGGCGCCTTCCTCGCCCGGGAGATGGAGCGTTTGAACGAGGAACTCGGGGCACGATTTCCCGGCGTAGTGGCCGTGGGCTGGCCACGCTTGGCGCGCGACTTCGTGGTGCTGATGGAGACCGAGAGCTCCAGCAATGGGTTGCTGATGTTTCTCATTTTCCTGATCGCGGCGGTCGGTATCTCCAACACGATGTTGATCGCCGTGTACGAGCGCATTCGCGAGTTCGGCATGATGCGCGCCCTGGGCATGGACGACGGATCCATCCGGACCACGATGGTGTTCGAGGCGGGCATCATCGGGTTGCTTGGATCGCTGTCCGGGTTGCTCCTGGGCGCAGCCGCCACGTTCTGGCTGGTCAATTGGGGGTTCGACCTGAGCGGTCTCTACGGCAACATCAGTGTCGGCTATCGGGTTACCGGTCTGTTCCGCGGTGCCTGGAATCCGGACACGATGATGGTCGCGGTGGTGTTCGGAGTGCTTGCGAGCATGGCGATAGCGTTGCTGCCGGCACGCCGGGCGTTGCGCCTCGACGTGGTGCAGTGCCTGCGTCATGAGTGACGGATGCGCTCCGGGCAGGCGGGCGTAGCGATGAAGCTGTGGCGAATCGCCCTGCGCAACGTGGCGCGCAACAAGCGTCGTTCGCTCCTGTCCGGGACCGCCATCGCCGTGGCCACGCTGGCGGTGGTGCTGATGTTTTCGCTCATCGCCGGCATGCTCGGCGACACGGTATCGATTGCGTTGACCTACGACAGCGGCCATGTGCGCGTACGCCATGCGGAGTATGGCCGCTACGAGAGCTTGAACCCGGTGCATCTGGCAGTTACCGGCGCCGCCGCCACCCAGGCGCAACTGGAAGGATTGCCGGAAGTGGCCGCCATACTGCCGCGTGTGCGTTTCGGCGGCGCCATCTACCGCGAAGAGCAGAACCACGGTGTGTTCGGCATCGGCCTGGATTTTGCCCGGGAGGTATCCGTGGCCGGCCGGCGTTTGCCGCGCTTCGAGCCGGTTCCCGGCGCCCCCGCGACGCTGGATGAATTTGCCCGCGCCTGGCGGCTCGAGCTGTTCGGCGGTACCCTGCCCGATCGGTCGCGGCGCGAGCTGGTCATGGCGAAGACGCTGGCCGACGATCTGGGCGTTACCGTGGGCGACAAGCTGACCATTCTGACGCGCACTGCGGTCATGAGTACTCAGGCGTGGACCTTCACCGTCAGTGGATTGGTGGGGTTTCCGGTCGGCGGATTGAGTCGGGTGATTCTGTTGCCTGTCGAGGTGGCGCAGCGCTTCCTGCAACTCGACACGGCTGACGCGGTTACCGAATTCCTGCTCTACACCCACCGGGATGATCAGGTGGAGGCTCTGACCGCCGCGGTGCGGGCCGCGCTGCAGGTCGCGCCCGACCAGGAGCTGGCGGTACAGCCGTGGACCGAGGAGAACGTGATGTATACGCTGATGCAGGCTGCGGGGCGGATCTACGACGTGATCGCGCTGGTGTTCTTTCTGCTCGCCACGACGGTGATCGTCAACACCACGATGATGGTGGTGTATGAGCGGATGCGCGAGATCGGTACCATTGCGGCGTTGGGAATGACCGGTGCGCAGATCCTGCGCCTGTTCTTCCTGGAGGCCCTGTTCATCGGCGTGGCCGCCGCCCTGGCGGGCGTGCTGTTGGGCAGTGCGCTGGTGTTGCCGTTGTCGCAGGTAGGGATCGACTACAGCGAAGCGATGGAGGGGGTGGAACTCAACATGTCCAACGTGATCTACCCGCAGCTCAGCCTGCGCTCGACGGTGGTGGTGTTTTTCTACTCCATCGTGATCACCGCGGTCGCCTCCTACTGGCCGACCCGCAAGGCGGCGCGGCTGCATCCGGTGACTGCGCTCCGGGCTACCTGATGGCGAGGTGGCGTTCGGCGAACTCGGCGCCTCTTCCCGGAGACGGCGCCCGCACTGCGTGCAAAGTGAGGATTCCCACGATGTCTGATCCCGCCCTCTGGCGCCGCGTCCGGCGCCCGCTTCGGCTGCCGGTGGTCGTCGGCAGCGTCCTGGCCGCGCTCACCGCGGCCGCGCCGCTCGCCGCCCTTACCGGCGAGGAGATCGTGCGTCGGATGGAGGTCAACGAACGCCACTCCTCGGTGGTCTCCACCGGATCGATGGAGATCAGCGACCGTTTCGGTACCCGGACGAAGACTTTCGTCTCCACCGCATCCGGCGAGGATCGATCACTAATGGAGTTCACCAACCCGGAGGAAGCGGGCCAGAAGGTGCTGCGCCTCGACGATGAGATCTATCTCTACTTTCCCGAGTCCGAGGAAGTGATTCATCTGCAAGGTGCGGCGCTGCGTGAAAGCGTCGTCGGGTCCGACTTCTCCTACGAGGACATGACCGGGTCGAGCAGCCGGCTCGACGACTACGAGGTGGCACTGGAGGGCAGCGAGACGATCGACGGCCACGAGAGCTACCGGCTGCGCCTTACCGCCAAGCGCCGCGATGTGGTGTACCCGATTCAGGTAGTGTGGATCGATGCGGAGCTGTTCGTCACCCGCCAGGTGGAGCTGTTCTCGCGGCGCGGCCGGCCGCTGAAGCGGCTGCGTGTCTCCGAGTTCCGCGCAGTGGCCGACAAGGTGATCGCAGTGCGCCTGGAGATGTCCGATTTCATGAAGAAGGATTCGCGCACCGTATTCACGCTCGACAGCATTGCCATCGACGAGCCGCTCGACGAGGCGCAATTCTCACTGGAAGAGCTCACCTTTTGACCGGCCATCGGACCGGCTGCGCCGTGGCGGCCGGTCGACGCTGGCGGCGGCTGCGGTTGCCGGTGAGCGTGGTTGCGACGGCGGTGCTGCTGACCGCCGCGGCCGGTGACGTGGTCGCCGATCTCCGCACCACGGTGACCTTGGACGCGCAGGTGCTCGCCGCCTCCGATCCGCAGGAGACGCTGCTGGTGAGCAGCGGCGGCACGGCGCAATTCGATCTTGCTGCCATCGGCAATCGCAACGTGCGCGGCCAACTGAGCATCATCGCCGACCTGCACCGGCCGACCGGGGCGCTGGCAACCACCGGCGCCGCGTCGGACCACCTGACCACCAGTCTGGCGGTAAAGCGGGCGTTCATTCGGGCGCGGCTACCCGACTTCCGGCTCACCGCCGGCAAGACGCGGCTCGCCTGGGGCCGGGGGCGGTTCTTCAACGCCGGCGACATCCTGTTCGGACAGCAGCCCGGGTTCGTCGCCGGCGCCAGCGAGTACCTCACCGCCACCGACTGGCTGGTTGCCGCTTACGTGCCGCTCGACCGATTGTCCTTTCTGGAGCTGGTGGCCCTGCCCCCTCCGGTACCGGAACGGATCGCCGACACCGATGCGGGCGCCCGGGCGGTGGTGCGCGTCGGCGAGCTGACGGCCGAAGGCGGCTACCTGTACGCGCTCGCCGGCGATGCTGCGGATCGCGAGCATCGCGGCTACCTGAGCCTGAAGGGGGCCCTGCCCGGCGTCGACTGGCACCTGAGCGCGGGCACTGCGCTGCCGGACCAGGCCGACGCCGACCTGCGTGCGGCGGCGGGCGATCGTCTTTACCTCACCGGAGGCATGTTCGGCCTGGTCGATCTCGGCCTGGAAGCGGGTACGCTCAACCTGCGTCTGGAAGCCGCGCTACGCCCGTGGCGAGAGTGGCAGGCGGGTCCCGATACCGACACCAGCGTCTTCACCCTGGACCGGTACGGCTTGTACCTGTTTCCGGAGGTCGGTTACAGCCCGGTCGACAACTGGCATCTCAGCCTGAGCGGGTTGGTTTCGCCCGTCGATGGCTCCGCGGTGGCGGCGGCCGGCGCCTCATGGAACATTCTGCAGGGGCTCACGTTCAGCCTCCACACGTCGGTCATGCTGGGCGAGGAGCACGATACGTTCGCCTGGGGCCGGCCCGGAAGCGTCGCCACCACGCTGGCCGCCCGCTTCGTGTACGGCTCGACGTGAGTCCGCGCGGTTGGCCCGCACTTTCGAGTCAGGTATCCTGATCGGTGACCATGCTGCACGTGATTGTTTCCATGACGGTCGAGCCGGGTCGGCTTGACGAGTTCCTCGCCGTGGCGCGTCAACTGGCGCCCATGGTGCAGGCCGAACGGGGCTGCCTGCGCTACGAATACACGGTCGATACCGCATCGCCGCTCCCGATTCAGGAACCGGTGGAAGATCACCGGATCACGCTGATCGAGCAGTGGGAATCAACCGCGGCGCTCGCCGCCCACCTGCAGGCGCCGCACATGAAACAGTACGGGCCCCGGATTGCGGAACTGCGCACCGGCGCCGTCACCGCCCGGGTCACACGTCCCATCGACGACACCTGAGCGAAAGGACGGGATTGGGCCACCCTCCTGCCACGGCGATCGCCGCGTAGATGATGCCGCCCACCGCCGCCACTTCCGTGCCGCTTCGCGGCCCTTCGGGGCGCCGCCGACAGGCGACCGTTTCGGTGCATTAGGCCCGGTGAACCGCTACGGGGCAGCGCTATCGGTGGGAACCGGTATCACGGCGCATATCCTGCGCGGATACCTGGCCGTAGCGCGGGTCGTGGGATTCTTTGCGGTGGTGGTGCTCGGCGCCGCGGCCGCCGGAGCCGCCATCGCCATCCCGCTGTGGTTGTTCGCCACCCATGCCACGCTGGCATACAACTGGTTCGTCGTGGCGGCATTCGCCGGCACCGTGCTGGGTGTGGTGGCGAGTCGCGTAGTGCGCCGGGCGCCTGACACCGGCCGCTACCTGCGCCGGTTGGCGGCCACCGCAATCCTGGTCGCGGCGCGTGCGCTGGCCGTGGTTGTCCTGGTGCTCTGCGGGCTAACGGTGTTCGCCCGCTGGGGCATGCTGCCCGGAGTGATCGTCCTGCCGGTGGTCGCGGCATTGGCCGGGGTGGCACTGTTCGTGCCCCGGCGCGGGCGTGCGAGCGATCGACGGCGGCTTTAGCGAACCGTATCGAAACGGGGTGCATTCCCGTTCTGTGGTAGCAAGTACGAGCAGACGCCGCCACGGGACGAGTCGACCCGCATGTCGAGCGCTCCTACCAGTTGGCGGGAATGCACCCTACTCTATTGAACGAGCGGTATTGAACTACCTGACAGAGGTAGCGTATACTCTTCCAGAAGGTTCCTGTGGTGGATTTGCGTTGCCGCCGTGCATGGCCAAACGTCGGCGATTCATTCCTCTCAGGTTTCGCCATTCTCTGTCGATAATTGGAGTGTCGGTTGCAAAATTGAGTTCCCCTCCCAGTTTACTTCGTTTTGCGCCGGCACCCGAAAGGGTAGGTCGGTCCCCTCTCGAGGGGGCCGACCGTTTTGTTTTCAGGGGTCCTTCATGACCCGAATAGGCGTTGTCGTTTGTCTGCTCGTGGCGACCGCGGTGGGCACCGCGGTCGGTCTGTCGATGGCCGGCACCCGCAACATCCGCAGCCTGGACGTATACGAGCGCGACAAGCCGGCGTTGCCGACGCAGATCCTCGACCGCCACGGGCGCCTGATCACCCAGTTTTTTCGCGACCAGAAGCGGGAAATCATCCGCTTCGAGGAACTGCCCCCGCATCTGATTCAAGCCCTTCTCACGCGCGAGGACCGCCACTTCTTCGAGCATCGCGGGTTTCGCATCCCCGACACGATCCGCGCCGCGTGGAACATGGTAACCGGCCGCTTCTGGTCGGGCGGCTCCACGATTACCCAGCAGCTTGCCGGCTCCATCTACGCGGACCGCACCGAGATAACGATCCGGCGCAAGCTCGTCGAGCTGTGGTGGGCGATCCAGCTTGAGCGGTGGCTCACCAAGAATGAAATCCTGGAACGCTATCTCAACCTGGTGTACTTCGGCGAGGGAACCTACGGCGTCGAGGCGGCTGCGCAGTTCTACTTCAAGCGCTCGGCCCGCGACGTATCGCTGGCCGAGGCCGCGATGCTGGTGATCCAGCTCAACCGGCCCGGCGGTAACTCCCCGATCAACCATCCCAACCGGGCGCGCGTCCTGCAACGCGAAATTCTCAACCAGATGGTGGAGCGCGGGTCGGCGACCGCGGAGGAAGCCGATTTCTCCTTCGAGCAGTACTGGGAAAACTACGACTTTACCCGCTCCAACCGCTCCACGGCGTTCCTGGAGCGGGCGGACGCCGCTCCCTACTTCAGCGAATTCGTACGCGGCCAGCTTGACGAATTGATGCTGGGATCGATGGACGTCTACCAGGATGGACTGATCGTCCGCACCACCCTCGATCTGGACTATCAGCGCGCAGCGCAGGCGACGCTCGCCAGCCACCTGGAACGGGTCAACGACACCCGCGCCAACAGCGCCAACGAGCGCCGGACGGTGGCGGATACCACCTTTCTGCCGATGGTCGATCTGCTCTCGCTCACCTTCAACGTGAACGACATCCGGGTCGCGGGGATTCGTGAGCGCAAGCAGGGCACCGAGCGCTTCGTCAACGAGCTGGCCCCGACCCTCGATCTGTTGGGTATGATGCTCGACGTCCGCGACCTGCACGCAATATCGGCAGCCGCCTACGGGCGCGGCGAGCGGGCGGCCCGGCGTACCCAGATCGAGGGCGCGTTGATCACCCTCGACGCTCGCAGCGGCCACATCCTGGCCATGGTCGGCGGCAGCGGATTCAACACCGGCAATCAGTTCAACCGAGCCACTCAGGCCAAGCTGCAGCCCGGCTCGGCGTTCAAACCGCTGTACTATTCGGCCGCGATCAGTTCGGGACGCTTTACGCCAGCCACCATGATCGCGGACGCACCGGTAGTGTTCGAGAACGACGACGGCAGCCCCTACATTCCCCTCAACTACAAGGGTGAGTGGACGGGGCGCGTGCTGCTGCGCACCGCCCTCGCCCGCTCCATGAACGTTCCCTCGCTGAAGGTGCTGGACGCCATCGGCTTCGATGCCGCGATCGAACGCGCCAGCCGCATGCTCGGCATCGAGGCTCCCGACGAGATCGAGGCCACGTTTCCGCGCAAGTATCCGCTCGGTCTGGGCATCATAGCGGTCTCGCCGCTGCAGATGGCGCGCGCCTACGCGACTTTTGCCAATGCAGGGCAGGCGGTCACTCCGCTGGCGATTCAATACGTCATGGACCGCAACGGGCGGATGGTGCTGGAGGTGGAGAAGGAGCTGCGTGCCCGGCAGAAAGCGGCCCGGCAGGAACGCCAGATCATGACCCCGCAGACGGCATACATCATGACCCACCTGCTGCAGAGCACCGTACAGTGGGGCACGCTGCGGTGGGCGTCCGGATTGGCCGGCGGCTTCGCGACCGAAACCGCCGGCAAGACCGGCACCACGCAGAACTGGTCGGATGCCTGGACGGTCGGATTCACGCCGCGGCAGGTGACCGCGCTGTGGATGGGTTTCGATGAACGCGGTGAGACCCTGGGGTTGAACCTGACCGGCGCTACCGCCGCCGGGCCGGCATGGGCCGCGTACATGAAGGCAGTCGAGCCGCGGCAACCGCTGCATTTCATCCGGCCGCAGACCGGGCTGATCGAAGTTACCGTGAACGCCCGCTCGGGGCTGCTGCCATCCGGCGCAGCCGGCGAACAGATCATCCAGGAGATCTTCCTTGCCGGGACCGATCCCAAGGAGCGCGACACGCTGCTGGCGTACGAATCCGGTCGCCGTGCCGACATCGTCGGCAACCTGCGTCGCGCAATACGATTCGTGGACACCGGTCCGCCCCTCGCGCTGGCGCCGCTCGATAGTGCCACCCCGCCGCTGGTGCCGGGGCGCGGGGCGACCGCCACGCGCAGCGGACCGACACGGCGAGGGAATCCGCTGCTCGACTGAACCGGGATGACGGATATGGAAGTACGCTACTCACTCGATCATCACTGGGCGCGGCGCGAATCGGCGCAGCGGATCACCGTCGGCCTGACTGACTTCGCGCAGCGGGAAATGGGCGAGATCGCCTATCTGGAATTGCCCGAGGTAGGCGTGAAGGTCTCCGCCGGGGTGGCGATATGCGCGATCGAATCGTTGAAGTCCGCCGGCGAACTGTACGCTCCTGTCGCCGGGACCATCGTGGCATGCAACGAGCGGTTGACCCGCTCCGGTGGGGTGCGGCTGATCAACAGCGATCCGATGGGCGCGGGGTGGATCTTCGCCATGGAGATGGACGATCCGAGCGAGTACGAAGCGCTCCTTACGGCACGCGAATACGCGCGCCGTACGGCGGACGACCTCTGAAGCCGATAAACAAAGTCATGGAGGTCCCTATCGACTCGGTAGTGGTGCGCGAGCGAATCCGCTCCGACCTGGGCGAGTTGGAGCCGATGATGGCGAGCCTGCGTCGCCACGGGCAATTCAGCCCGATCCTGATCACCGGTGAATCGGAGCTGATTGCCGGCCATCGTCGGCTGGAGTCGGCACGGCGGCTCGGTTGGACCAGTATCGAAGCGGTGGTGGTGGATCAGTGCAGCGAAGAGGTGCGGCTGCAACTGGAGATCGAAGAGAACGTGCAGCGCAAGCAGCTCAGCAACGACGAGCTGGCGGCTGCCGTGGCGCGCCTGGAGCGGTTGCGCCATCCCTGGTGGCTGCTGCGCCTGCTGAGTTGGCTTGCGCGGCGCTGGCGCCGAGTCGCCGGCTGGATGTTGCGCCGCGGCCATTGACCGTCCGCCTGCCGGCCTCCGGTATCTCCCCTCAGCGCCCTACCGCGGCGGTGATCTGCTGCCGGGTGACCGAATACCACAACGGCCGCCCGTGCGGGCAGTGTTGCAGGTCGATGGCAAACGAGTCGCGCACGACGCTGACGGCCGCGTCGTGGTCAAGCACCTCGCCATCCTTGACCGCCAGCTTGCAGGCCACGTCGGCGAGCACGGCACGTTCCAGATCCTGTTCGCTGCCGCGCATGCCGGCCAGGTAAGCGGCCAGCCAGGCCGCCGGGAGCCGGTGCAGCGGCTCGGCCAAAGCGGTGATGCGCAGTGGATGTCCCGCCTCCCGTTCGACCACGATGCCCATGCGGCCGAGCACACCGTGCGCCGCGAGCAGCGCGGCGGCAGCCGCAGGGTCCGGCTCCAGTTCGATGGGGATGAGGAGCTGCTGCACGGGAAAGGCGCGGCGGCGCAGTTGCTCGTACAGCACCCGCTCGTGGGCGGCGTGCTGATCGACGAAGTAGAGGGTCCGGTCGATCTCCACCAGCAGGAACATGCCCAGAGACTGACCGATGTAGCGGAACCCTCCGCGCAGGTCGGGGACCGCGGTGGCTCCCGGTGCGGACGGTCCGGGAGTGAACGCGCCGCCGGGAGACGTGAGTGGCTGCGCAGGTGCGGGTGGCGCCGGCGCGTCGGCGGGGTACGGGCCCGGATCGTGAGCTGCAACCGGTAGCGTGCGGTCGGCACGGAGCGCTCCGGCAGCGCTCGAATAGGGGGTCGCCGGTTCAGCTACCGCCGCCGGCGGTTGCGCGTCGGCGGCGCCGGGGGCCGCATGTTGGTTTCGGCCCACGAACGGCAGCGTAGGCGGAGGCACTGGTGGGGGCGCCGCCATCGGTGAGCGCAGGCCGGACCGGGAAGCCGCTTCCTGCACGACGCGCACCACCGCCTGATGGAGCGGCGCCAAGTTGCGAAAGCGTGCTTCCCGTTTGGCGGGATGCACGTTGAAGTCGACCAGATGGGCGGCAATTTCCACGAACAGACAGGCCACGGGATGGCGGGCGCCCGGCAGCACCGCGCCGTAGCCATACTCCACCGCTTGCGCGAGGCCGTACTCCTGAATGCGCCGGCGATTGACGAACACCATGAGGCGCGAGCGGTCGCGCCGGGCAAGCTCGGGGCGCGCGCCGACCAACGTGACCTGGAAATCGGCGAAGCGGCGGCGGGCATGCAGCAGGTCTCCGGGGGCGACCCGGCTGCCGAGCACTTCCGCCACGCGCTGGCGCAGA
The DNA here is from genome assembly GCA_964346995.1 of uncultured Spirochaetaceae bacterium. Classification (GTDB taxonomy): domain Bacteria; phylum Spirochaetota; class Spirochaetia; order SZUA-6; family Bin103; genus Bin103. The sequence goes on from CAYFXT010000004.1 coordinate 16,884, forward strand.
TCGGTAGCGGCCAGGACCGTATCCGAGGAGCCATCCACCGACAGCCGGAACGTGACCTGCGGATGGGCGAGCGCCTTCTCCATCAGAACGCGCCGGCACAGCGTCGTTTCGGTTCCCGGGCGACGCAGGAAACGGCGGCGCGCCGGCAGATCGGCGAACAGCCGCGTCACCTCGATCCGGGTGCCGGGAGCTGCCGCCGTGCCGGTGATGCGCCGCCCGCGACTGTCGGCGAACAGGCGCGCCGCACCCGCCGCGGTGCGCGGCCGGCTCACGACTTCCAGGCGGGCGCACGCCGCAATACTGGCCAGCGCCTCGCCGCGGAAACCGAGCGTGGTGACCCGTTGCAGATCCTGCTCGTCACTGATCTTGGAGGTGGCGTGCCGCAGCGCCACGAAGTCCAGATCGGCGCGGGCGATGCCGTGGCCATTATCACGGACCGCGATCTGGCCGAGGCCGCCGGAGTGCAGTTCGACCGCAACCTCGTCGGCGCCGGCGTCGAGCGCGTTGTCGATCAGCTCGCGCACGATCGAAAAGGGCCGCTCGATCACCTCGCCAGCCGCGATCCGGTCCGCTACCTGATCGTCGAGTATTCTGATCGCCGCGCGCTCCGTTGTCGCCAGCGCGTGGTCGACTTCCGCGTCGGGAAGTGGCAAATGCCGGTCGGGCGCCATCAACCCGGTCCTGCAACCGCACCGGGCGAGCCTGTTATACTGGCGCCGGCCCACGCGATGGTCGTCTCGATGTTACATCTGGTCATTGATCTTCCTGGCGTCGGGTCGCTGAAGGAGAAGCGCCGCGTGGTCGGGTCGCTGAAGGAGCGAGTCCGCCACAAATATCAGGTGTCGGTCGCCGAAGTCGGGGCCAACGACCGCTGGAACGTGGCCGAGATCGGTTGCGCCGTAGTCTCCAATTCGCACACCCACGGTGAGGCAGTCTTGCACAAAGTGATCCTCTTTGCGGAGGACAATCTGGCGTTTCCCATCCGCACCGCGCAGGTGTTCTCCGAACACTACTGATCCACGACCTCATCACGACCCGCGCTGCCGTGACGGCGGTCACGCGCACCTCCGAGCAGTTCGCTGCCGAGCCCGGCAGCGGCGTGTAGCAGCGCCGGGTGGTGCGGCGTAATCAGCGAGATCGCGCGCAGACGATGGCGGAACACCCCGACCACCGAACTGTTGAACACCGTCGCCGATTCCATCCGCGCACGAGCACCACGTGCTTCCGGGGGCGCCGCGCGGCGCGTGTCGACGCTATCCACCACCTCCAGATCGACGTCGAACGAAATCGGCTCCGGAAGGTCGAGGATCACGTCGTCGGCGGCAACAGCCAGGCCGCACGCGCGCGACAGATCGGCCGCCAGACGTGCCTCCACCGGCGCGCGGGCCGCGGGCGGTTGCAGCGCACGGTGGGCCGGCAGCGCTGGATCGAAGGGTACCTGACAGGCAACGCGCAACAGTTCGCCGCGGAACGTCCGCCTCGCCAGCGAGAACGCCGACCGGCGTCCTTCGAGCAGCCGGCGGAATCCTTCATCGTCGAGACCGTAGAGCTCCGCGCACTGCAGATGGCCCTGGGCCAACCCGGTGAGCACGGCCTTCTTGATCATCGCCGTCGCCACGCGCATCGTCTTGTGCCAGTACACCGTGCGATACATCAGGTAGCGAGCGAACAGAATGCTCTCCACCGCGGGCAGGCCCGCGGCAGAAACGGCGACTCCTCCGGCATGGAGACGCAGCTCGCCGAGCAGGTAGTCGGTGTCCTGGACCCCATACGGCACCCCGCAGAAGTACGCGTCACGGTTCAGGTAGTCGAGCTTGTCGGGGTCGACCACGCCGGAGAGCATGGCACGGAACAGAGCTGCGTCGCTGCCCGCGGGCGCCGGCCGTTGCTCGTCGACGATCGCCGCCACCAGCTCCGGATCGGTGCCGACCCGCTCGCGGATCGTCTGAGCCACCTTGGAAGTGAGCGCCCACTCGGCAGTGAGGCTCTCATGCGGCGTCACGGCGAGATCCTTCAACGAGTGGGCGAACGGGTAATGCCCGACGTCGTGCACCAGCGCCGCACACAGGAAGGCGTCCACCTCCTCCACCGTGGGCCGCCAATCGGGACTGACCTCGAGCAGACGGATCAGCATCTGGTGCGCGACGTGGAACACGCCGAGGCTGTGGCCGAAGCGGGTGTGGGTGGCGCCGGGAAACACCAGGTAGGCGGGGCCGAGCTGCTTGATACCGCGCAGTTGCTGGAATGCGGGGAGCTGAATCACCCGCAGCAGCGGATCGGAGAGTCGGACGTGATGCCACAGCGGGTCACGGATCGGGTGGTCGTAGGAGGTGAGCAGATGCTGAAGCGCGGCGCGGATGGCCATGAGTTTCGCGCGCCTATTGTAGGCGGACCGGAAGACTCGACCAACCGGCTGAGCGGTCCGTGTACCCGGCCCCGGTAGTGGCCGGTTGATCGGCGCCCTGCCATCCGGTATCTATCCTGGTGTGCTGCTGACCAGGGTGGTGCGGCTGGCGGCGGTCCTCACCACGGCACTGCTTGTCGGCTGCGCCGGTGATGAACCCCAGGCAAACGGCGACCGGACCGCGCTGGCGCCGGCGACCGATGCTGCGAGCGGTGACCAGCGAGCGGTCCGTCCCGTAGCGACGGACGAGTCCGCGTCATCGGGCTCCAGGCCGATCGCCGTGACCCACGAGTTCCTCCATCGGCGCGGTCCGCGCGTACTTCCCCATGACTACGCAATCGGACCGCTGCAGGATCTGTTGGCGACCGGGCAGACGGAGCGGGAGGTGACCAGCATCCTGATTGCCTTCTTCGAAACCCTGGCGGCGGGATCGATTGCCACCGAAGCGATCGCATCGGACCGCCGGCAGTCGCTGTCTCGCTCGCTGCAATTCCACGTGCGCGACGGGCGGCTGCCGCGCGCGGTGCGGATCGGCTCCGTGACGATCAGCGACGATCAGGTTCGGGTCGCCCTCCGTCTGTTCGGCGATCCGGGACGGACCGCGGGAGAGGCGTACCTGCAGGCCACGGCTGCCGGCTGGCGGATCGTCGACCTGCAGCTCGACCTGCGGCAGTTGGCACGGCCGTATACCGCAAGAGCGGAGTTTGAACCGCGCGCCGATCAGTGGTTGCTGCTCGACTCGTGACCTGGTCGCCGACTTCGCGAGGCTGACCCGGTACTGCCCGACCCGGTACTGTTGTTCGAGTGAATGTTCGATGAGGCAATTGAGGCAATACGGCTGGTTGACATCACGCTCCCTCGGAGGTAATTATATGTGGTCCATTACGTACTTATTTCGGAGTAGCGTTTGACGGCATACGAGGCTACGTTTGTGTTCCTCCCCGGCTCGGAGTCGGTGGAGCGAGGGAAAGCGGCTGTCGGGGAGATTTTCTCCAAGGCCGGCGTGCACATTACCGGTGAAGAAGACATCGGCGAGCGAGCGCTCGCCTACCCCATCGCCAAGCAGGAACGGGGCTACTACATTCTCTACGAAATCGAATCCGACCCTCAGAACGTGCAGGGACTCTATCAAGCGGCGGGATTGGTGCCGGACATCCTGAAGTGCTTCATCGTGCATCGCGTTCCGGCCACGGCCCCGGCGGCGTCGCAGTCCGGGGCGTGAGGATTGTCGTATGGCTGACATCAACCACGTCACCTTGGTAGGACGTCTCACCCGGGACGCCGAGCTCAAGTACACCAACTCCGGGCAGGCGGTTTCCAATATCGGCCTGGCCATCAATCAGCGCCGGCGGCGCGATGATCAGTGGGTCGACGAGGCTCACTTCTTCGACTGCGTCGTATGGGGAAAGACCGCCGAGGCGCTCAATCCCTATCTGGTCAAGGGCAAGCAGATCGGCGTCGAAGGTCAGCTCCGGCAGAATCGTTGGGAACAGGATGGCCGCACGCGCAGCCGCGTAGAAATCTTCGTCAACAACATTCAACTGCTCGGCGGGCGCAACGACGCACCTCTGCGGGACGAGGGATCTGCTCCGCGCAGTACTTCACCGCGGGAAGGTGCTTCACCGCGGGAAGGTGCGCCACCGCGGGGCGGATCGTTACCGTCGGCGGACGATTTCGACGACGATATTCCGTTCTGACGTTATCCAAGGATTCAACCGATGTCTGATACCACTCCATCCTCGCCGGCAGCGCCCCCAGCCGCGGGACCTGCATACGCCGTCGGCGGCCGCGACCGGCGCGACGGCCGGGGTCGCTCCCGTCAGGGGCGTCCCTTCTACCGCAAGAAGTTCTGCAAGTTCTGTGCGCGCACGAAAACGGGAAGCGTGATCATCGACTACAAGGAGGTCGATACCCTGCGCCGCTACATCACCGATCGGGGCAAGATCCTGCCGCGCCGAGTGACCGGCAACTGTGCCAAATGCCAGCGCAAACTGTCGGCCGCGGTAAAGCGGGCCCGTGCGCTGGCGTTGCTCCCGTTCACGGCACAGTAACGCGATCGCCGGGAATCGAACGGGCATGGCGGCCTGCGCCACATGAACAGCCCGAGCCTTTCCAACCGCATATGGATCGAGATAGCGGTATTCACGGCGGTAGCGCTGGGGCTGCATCTGCTGGCTCCCGGAGTCTTCCTCTTTCTGGTTCCGCTGCAAATGCTGGCCATTCGGCGCGGGCGCAGCGCCTTCGGCTACGCCGTGCTGCTGCTGGTGCTGTCGGGCGCCGTCGTGGAGCTGGCGATGAGCGGCTGGCGCGGCACGCTGCCGAAGGGCGAAGATTATCTGCGCGATATCGGTCTGTTCCTGGCCACGCTGCTGCTCGGCGGCCTGTGGCTGGTGAACCAGCCACGCGTGCTGCCGTATCGCCATCTGCTGCGCATCCTGGTCGCTACCGGTGCCGCCGGTCTGATCGCCATGCCGTTCATCGGCGGCCTGATGAGCGATGCCGAGTTCGTTCCCACCATGCGCGACTACATCGCCGGGCAGCCGATTATTCGCATGGGCATCGCCCCGGCGGACGCTCCCGGAATGGTCGCGGGGCAGGCCGCGAACCTGGAGGCGGTCGATCACCTCATCGACACCGTCGGCAGGATGCTGCTGCGCGGCATTCTGTTTCTCTATCTGGTGTACCTCATGGCGGCATGGTGGCTGGGCTCGTTGTGGGGCGCGCGCACCATCGGCATGCGCTCTCCGATCGGCCGGCTGCTCACCTTTCGTCTGGAGCCGTGGTGCGTCTGGGCGCTGCTGCTGAGCGGCGCCATGGTGCTCGGCGACTCCCTCGGCGACTTCGGGGTGCTCGGCTATGCCGGCTGGAACGTGTTCTCGGTGTTCCTGCTGTTGTTCGCGTTGCAGGGCATCGGCGTATTGCAGTGGCTGTTCAGGCGGTATAACGTTCCCGGCCCGATGCGGGTGATGATCGGCATCGCGATGGTGTTCATGCTGTTCCGGTCGGTGCTTACGTTCGTGCCGGTGTTCGGACTGCCGTTGCTCGGTTTGTCCGAAATCTGGGTCGACTTCAAGCGTCCCATGCCCGGAGACCGGCCCAGCGGCGCAGCCTGAGAACCGATGACTTCGAACAGGAGAGCGAGATGAAGGTAATTCTACAGCAGGACGTGGCAGGTCTCGGCGAAGAGGGCGACGTGTGCGAGGTGGCGACCGGGTACGCGCGCAACTTTCTGTTTCGGCGGCAGGTGGCCCTGCCCTTCACCAGGCACGCAATGACTCTGCTGGAGCATCGTCGTGAAGGGATCGAACGGCGCAAGGAGGAGAAGCGCGTTGGTGCCGCCGGCTTGCGCGAACGGCTCGAAAACGAGGAGCTCTCCTTCCGCATGACCGCAGGCGTGAGCGGCAAGCTGTTCGGATCGATCACCAGCGTGGCGATCGCCGGCGAATTGGAGCGGCGCGGCTACCAGATCGATCGGCGGCGGATCGAGGTCCCCGATCACTCGCTGAAGATGATCGGCGAGCACACCGTGCGGGTCCGCCTTTACGAAAACCAGTCCGCCAACGTCAAGGTGACTATCGAGGCCGACAACGATTGACGCCCCGAAACTGCCGCCGGTAGCGCCGCTTCCGGCCCCGACCCCACCGGCCCGCACCAGGAGCCAGTCGCAATCCGACCGGCTCCCGGTAGCGAACAGCCATGCCGGCCGGTGGCCGAATCTCGGGAGCTAGCCGACGTGGCCGACATCGCTGCCGCACCGGTCGGCGCACCGTTGCGGGATTCGGTCCCACCGCACAACATCGACGCCGAGGTGGCGACGCTCGGGGCCCTGCTGCTCGATCCGGAGGCGCTGTCGACGGTGCTGCGCTACCTGCGCGCCGACGACTTCTATCGTGCGGCGCACCGCAAGGTCTACCAGGCGATCCTGACGCTGTTCGACCGCAGCGAGGCAATAGACCTGATCACGCTGTGCGACGAGCTCGGGCGCGTCGGCGAGCTGGAGGCGTGCGGCGGCACGACGCGGATCTCGCAGCTTACCTCGGCGGTGCCCACCAGTGCGAACGTCGAGTATTACGCGCGGATCGTGCAGGCGCTCAGCATGCGCCGCGAGTTGCAGCGCATCGCGTCGGGGATCATCGCCGATTCGTTCGATGACACCCGGGAAGTGCGCTACATCATCGAGGAAGCGGAGCGACGCATCTTCGAGATCACCGATCGCCAGCAGACCGGATCGTTTCGCCTTGCGCGCGAGATCATCAACCAGACCGTGGACGCCATCGAGCGGCTGTACCACTCCAGCGGCAGCTACACCGGCATACCGAGCGGTTTCCCCGATCTCGACAACCTGACCAGCGGGTTTCAGAACTCCGAGTTCGTGGTGGTCGGGGCGCGGCCGTCGGTGGGCAAGACCGCGTTGGCGCTTACCATGGCGGCCAACATCGCCGTCCAGCAGCGACGGCCGGTGGGATTCTTCACCCTGGAGATGTCGGCGGTGGCACTGATGCAGCGGCTGCTGTCCGCCGAGGCGCGGCTCGACTCCAACCGCATCAGGTCGGGGCTCCTGCGCAGCTCCGACTTCCACAAGATCACCGATGCGGCGGGCCGCATCTACGACGCGCCGCTGTTCATCGAAGACTCCCCCAACCTCAAGCTGCTCGACCTGCGCGCCCAGGCGCGGCGCATGAAGAGTAACCACGCCGTCGAAATAATCTTCATCGACTACCTCACCCTGATTACGTCGGAGAACCACGAGCTGCCCCGACACGAGCAGATCGCCGAGATCAGCCGTTCGCTGAAGGCGCTGGCACGCGAGCTGGATCTGCCGGTCGTCACCCTGTCGCAGGTGCGCCGCGAGACCGAGGGCAAGCTGCCCAACCTTGCCGATCTGCGGGAGTCGGGTTCGATCGAGCAGGACGCGGACGTGGTGATGTTTCTGCACCGTGAGCGGGGCACCGACGAGAACCTCAACGACGCGGAGACCGACCTGATCGTTGCCAAACAGCGCAACGGTCCGGTCGGCAAGATCAACCTGGCATTCATTCCGGAGTACACCAGGTTCGAGTCGTTGTCGCGGCAGAACGTATGACGGGTTGCCGTCAGGGGGCGCGCAGATCAACGAGAAACCGACCGGCGCCGGGAGAGTGGGCGTATCTCCCGGACGGCTGTACCACCAGCCAGTCGAAGTCGCGGAACAGGTAGAGATCGAACAACAGTGCTCGGGTGTGCCGGTTCCATACGGAAAAGGTCGCGTCCGCGTTGCGCGCCACCAGCAGGTCGCGGACCACGGCGAGCTGACGCGGGACGCGATCGGTGGATTGCAGCGCCTGCAGCCGGTGGCCATCCCATATCCGCACCCGGTCGCCGCCGAGCGTGGAGTATACGTATCGGCCATCAGCCGCACCGGCCAGATCGGCAGACACGTCCTCGCCGGAGAAGCTGTGCAGCACTCGTTGCCGGGTCAGGTCGTTACCGTCGCGCAGCCGCAGCACGGTGCGAACGCGGTGACCCGCAGCGGCGTCCTCGAATGTCTCCACGCCGAGAGTCAGTAGCTGCCGGTCGCCGGATTGCGCGAGATCGTAGATCAGCAGTGCATCGTCGGGCACCGGCAGGGTCTCGGCATTGCCGGTGTCGATCTGCAACAGCGGCGTGGTCACCGTGTCGGCGCTGCGCCGTCCGGCGACGAGATGTTGCCCTACCCGCACCACCTTGCTGGCGCCCGGCGCCCAGAACCGCTGCACCGGATCCGGTATGGAAAAAGGCGACCCGGTAAGTATCCGTTCGACCGGGTAGAGGGTGATGTTCCCGGCGCCGTCCACCAGCAGCAGATGCTCGTCGACCATATCGACCTGGGTCAGCGGTGCCGGCAGGCCGGACATGCGCAGCCGGTAGCGCCCGGTCTGCGGGTCCAGGGTACCGAGGCGGCCGCGCTCTCCATCCCGGTTCCACACGAACACCAATCCGTGCGTCCCCTGCTGCGGCGCGCTGCCGGGGCCCGGAGCGGCGGGCAGCACAGCCGGAGCAACCGCCGTCAGCCCCACGGCAGCCCCGAAGGGATTGCGCAGCACCCTGGCGGAAGCAAGCTGCGACAGCTCACCGGAAAGGTTGGCGGGCAGACCGGGTTCGGGAATGGGAACGGCTCCGGGACCTAGCAGCCGCGCTACCCCGATGCGGCGCGCGTTCGCTACCAGCAGGGTATCGCCGCCGGCAGCGAACGCTACCGGATCCAGCAGCTCGTTGCGGACGAATGGTTGCGCACCGGATGGCTCCGCCTTCCAGATGGCGCTCCGGTCTGCAACGAACAGGTCACGCCCGGCGTAGACCACTGCGGTCGCCGGCCCGTCCAGCTCCAGCGAGGACTCGCCGCGCGCCGTCGCCGCGCGGCCGAGCGTGAACCGGTGCAGCGTATAGCCCGGCTCCTGTCCGACCGGTTGCAGTACGCCGATCTGCAGGATCTGGTCGGCGACGGTGAACAGGGAGCGCCGCGGCACCGGGAACCGGTTCCGGACGGCGCCGGTAACCACGTCGATCGTTACCACCTCGTCACCGGAGCGTGCTACCAGGAGCGATCGGTCGGCGCTGACCGCGATTTCCTCCAGGTTGGCCGGAGTCGGCATCGCTGCCTTCAGCTTCGCCGTATCCGCATCCCAGAAGCGCACCTCGCCGGTAGGCTGATAGGTCATGATGGTGCGTTCGTTGGTCGAGGTGGTCACGTACGAGACGATGCCGAACGCCGACGGCAGGCGCCGCTGCCGACGCCCGGTACGAGGGTCGAGAAATACCACGCTGTCGAACCGGGCCCTGGTGTAGACCAGTGACGAACCGCGGCTGGTGAACCCTACGTGCAGCGGCGCCTCCTCCAGCTCGTGGCGGTAGCGACGTCGGCCGGTACTCCAGTCCCACACCTCCAGCAGGTCGCCACGGCCCGAGAAGCGCAACACCACGGCTACCAGAGTGTCCTCCGGATGCACAGCGATCCTTTGCACGCGCGCCGCGCCGAGGCGCAGATTGCGGACTATCGTGCGCCGGTCGTGACTCCACACGCGCACGGTGCCATCATCCCCAGCCGAGAACAGAAGCCGCCGCGGCGCGTCGTAGGCGAGATCGTTGATCGCACCGTGGTGGCTGCTGTTGATCAGGAATCGGGGCGCCGCGACCGCGCCGACGGCGCCGGCGAGCAGCAGCAGGACCACGACGGAACGCACCAGCCACGACCGCGGTCCGGTGCTCGCGCCGCGCATCCTATCTGCCGACGAAGAACAGGATGTCGCTGAAGGTGACCGTGAGCGCCAGTACGAGCAGCAGCGACATGCCGAGCGTCTGAATCCGGTACACCACCGCCGGCCGCAGTGGCCTGCCGCGAACCAGCTCCGTGACGTAGAGGGCGACGTGTCCACCGTCGAGGGCCGGCAGGGGCAGCAGGTTCATCATGAACAGCACGATGCTGATCAGACACAGCAGCCGGAAGAACCGTACCAGCCCCACGCCCACGCTGCGCTCGAAGCCGTCGGTCGCGGCGCGCCCGACGTAGTAGGTAATGCGCAACGGCCCCGCGACGGCGTTCCGGGTATTGCCGCGAAACAGGTGCCCGAAGCCGCCCACGGTGAGCTGGATCGTGCGCCAGGTCTCGTCGACGCCGCGTCCGAGCGCCGCCGGAGGCGACAGCCGCGGCGAACGCGACTGCGGTACCTGGAAACCGAAACCGGGGTCGTTCGCCGGTTCACGCAGGTCCAGCGCGGCATGAACCATCTCGCCCTGACGCTCGACCACGATGTCGGCGCGCGACCCGGCCTCCTGCAGGAGTTGCACCACATCGATCGAGTGGCGCACCGCCGTTCCATTCACGGTGACGATCCGGTCGCCGCTGCGCAACCCGGCAACGGAGGCCGCCCCACCGATCCGTACGTCGAGGATCGGCTCTACCCATGGATACACCCAGATGCGGCCGGCAAGCGTCTCCGGATCGAGCTCGGGGGTGATGGAAGTGGCCAGCAGGGTCCCGTCGCGCTCCACCGTCAACTGCAGGGAACGTTCCGGGGCGGCAGCAATCTGCATACGAATCTGCTGGAAGTTGGCGATCTCCCGCCCGTCGATGTGCGTAATGCGGTCGCCGCTGCGCAATCCCGCTGCCTGCGCCGGAGTTTGCGATGCGATCGCGTCGAGGGTGTAGTCGGAGGCCAGCACGATGCGGGTTCCGGGACTGTCGATACGAAATCCCAGCCACCAGATCAGGCTCAATACCAGTACCGCGAACGTGAGGTTGGCCAATGGTCCGGCAATGATGATGGCGATGCGCCGCCACGGCGAGGCGGCGAAGAACGAGCCCTGCTGCACCGGATACTCCGCTGCGCCGGTGCGCGATGCCTCGCGCAGGCCGTCGTCGCCCTTCATCTTGCAGTAGCCACCGAGCGGAAACCAGGATATCTGGTAGGTGGTGCCGCGATGGTGGAAGCCGACCATGCGCCGGCCCCAGCCGAGCGAAAACACCTCCACCGCGACTCCGTTCGCCTTGGCGGCGAGGAAGTGACCGAGCTCATGGACGAACACCATGATGCCGAGGCCGAGAATGCCGAACAGTAGGGTGGTCATCGCCAATCAGACCGGGGGAGCCCAGGTTACGCGCTGCATCCAGAAGAAGAACAACGGCGCGCACAGCAGCATGGAGTCGATGGAGTCCAGCAGCCCCCCGCGGCCCGGAATGAGTCCGCCGGAGTCCTTGACCTGCGCCGCGCGTTTGAGGGCGGACTCGACAAGATCACCGACTGCAACGGATACGCCCAATGCTCCACCTCCCAGTGCTGCCTCCAAGGTACCGAACTGCGGCGCGCCGGGGAACAAGTGTTGCGCGACGATCAGCGCGGCGATCGAAGCGGCGATGCCGGTCACGTAGCCGACCGCGGTCTTCGTTGGGCTGGCCGGCAACCCCAGGGCGGTACGTCCGCCGGCCAGCCTGCCGGCCACGTAGGCGGCCGTGTCGTTGCCGAACACGGCAACGAAGAAGGTGAGCAGCATCCACTGCGGATCGCCGATCCCGGCCAGGCGCACGATGTAGCCGATGAACAGGCCCGGATACAGACTGGCGATCAGGGTCGTGCCGGCCTGCGCGAGCGGATTCGCTTCTGCGACCGGGTTCGCCTTGGCGACCGGGTTCGTCGGCGCGTCGGACCGGTGTGAAGAGCGCAACATGGTTGCCGCTATCACCGCCGCGACTACCGCCACCGCCACGCCGCCAAAGGCGTGTGGCGACACCAGAGACCGGTTTTCCAGGTAGGCGGCGGCCGGAAACAGGGCCGAACACACGGATGCCATCCGCCAGTCTCCCGGCAGGCCGCGGCGCACGAACAGCGTGGCAACCTCGCGCGATCCGAGCACGGCCGCGGCCGTCGCGCACAGGCTGAACAGGAGATGGTGGAAGGCGGGTAGAGCGAAGATCAGCAGGTAGAAGGCGGGTATCGACGCTACGAGCAGCAGCACGCGCGCCCAGAAACGATCAGCCGACAGTATCTTATGCGGGCTCACAATCGGTGCTTGGCGCGCCGGTATCGATGCCGGGCTGTGTCGTCAGATCTCCATGATCTCCTTTTCCTTGGCAGCAAGCAGCGCATTGATCTCGGCGATGCGTTCGTCGGTTGCGGTCTGCACCCGATCCGACGCGCGTTTCGCCTCGTCCTCGCTCAGCCCCTCTTTCTTCTGCTGCCTGATCCCCTCGTTGAGGTCGCGGCGGATGTTGCGTACCGCCACGCGCGCCTGTTCGGCAGCGTTGCGCGCCTGTTTGACGATTTCCTTGCGCCGCTCTTCGGTAAGGGGCGGGATGCTGATGCGGATTACCTTGCCATCGTTGCTCGGGTTCAAGGACAGGTCCGACTTCTGAATGGCACGCTCGGTCGCGCTCAAGGTGGATCGATCCCAGGGCTGGATGATCACCAGACGCGCCTCCGGGATGGAAATGGTCGCCGTCTGGCCCAGCGGCATCTGCTGCCCGTACGCCTCGACGCGAACCTTGTCGAACATGGCGGCACTGGCACGCCCGGTACGAATCGTCTTGAACTCGCTCATCAGCGCATCGAGCGTCTTCTGCATGCGCTGCTTTGCCTCACCGGCAAGCTCGGCCACGGTCTCCTCCCTCAGGTGAATGCCCTCACGCCGGGGCGTCCTCACCTACCTTGTAGTATACGTAGTCAGCTATCGACACCTCGGTCCCGAGCTCCTTGCCGAGCGACGAGACGATCTGCTTTACGCTCAGTTTCTGATCCTTCACGAACGCCTGTTCCAGGAGACATACCTCCTGCAGATGCTTGCGCAGCTTGCCCTTGATGATCCCGTCCACCACCCGGGGCGGCTTGTCGAGCGCCTCGGCCTGGGTGCGAAAGATCGCCTCCTGCTCCGCCAGATACTCGCTGCTTACATCGTCGGAATCGAGGAACGGCGGCGCGAAGGCGGCGACGTGGAGCGCCAGATCGAAGGCCGTCTGACTGACGCGAGCATCCCCGGCCATCCTGGAGTCGGCGGTGTGCAGCTTGACCAGCACGCCGATGTTCCCTTCCCCGTGCAGGTAGTGCGCCACGGTTTCGCCGTCGCCCACCGACACGCTGTGGAAGCGACGCAGGGCTATGTTTTCCTTGATCCTGCCGATCGCGTCAGTGATCAGTTGCTGCATCTTCTCGGTGGGCGCCTGCGGGCGCGAAGCGGCTATCTCGGCTACCAGCTTGTCGCCGAGATCCACGAACTGCGCGTTGCGAGCGACGAAATCGGTCTCGCTCGACAGCTCCAGAATCGCCGCCGTGCCGTTTACGGTCGCGAAGATGCGCCCTTCGTTGGCCGCGCGGCCGCTGCGCTTGGCGGCGGCGGACAGGCCCATCTCCTTGAGCCGGCGCTCCGCACCGGCCAGATCGCCATTGCTGTTCACCAGGGCACGTTTGCAGTCCATCATTCCAGCTCCGGTCTGCTCCCGGAGTCGCTTCACGTCTTTCGCGGAAATTGCCAAAGGTAACTCCTGACTCTGTTCTGTACGACATGGTCGTACGACCCACTCGCTCACCGCGCGAGCAGCCGAGTTCGTCGACGATCACCAGCGACTTGAAGTCGTACCACCCCGTGCGCTCACCGCGCCCCCGCGGCCAGCGGCGGCTGTGCGGCTAACGGCGGTCGTAAAGGGTATCTTCGTCGATCCCGGCTTTGTCGGTAACGGTTTCCTGTTCCGGCTGCGGCCGCTCGGGCTCCTCTTCGGGCGTATAGTTGGAATAATCCTGATCCGTGAACCCTTGCGGCGCGTCGTCGTCGGTCACTGCGGCGCCAGCCATTTCGCCCAGCGAAATCGTTTCCAATTCCGGGCTCGGGGGGACATCGTAATCTTCTCCGTACTCGTCCTTGTCGATGATCTGATCGTAGTCGTACTCGTCGGTGCCCTCGTCCTGCAGCGTCTCGATCACTTCGAGCCCGACCTCGTTCTCCGCCTCGACCACCGCGTTGGCGACGATCTGGGTAAACAGAGTGATCGCTCGAATAGCGTCGTCGTTGCCCGGAATCGGCAGATCGATCAGGTCCGGGTTGCAGTTGGTGTCGACGATCGCCACTACCGGAATCTTCATCTTGTTGGCTTCGGCGATCGCGATCGCTTCCTTGCGCGTATCGACCACGAACATGACCCCCGGCAGGTCCTTCATTTCCTTGATCCCGCCCAGGTTGCGCTCCAGCCTCGCCTGCTCCTTCTGCATGCGCGAAATCTCTTTCTTGGTCATGTTGGCGAAGGTCCCGTCCACTTCCATCTTCTCGATCTTCTTCAATTTGAGCAGCGAACGCTTCATGGTCGAGAAGTTGGTCAGCATGCCGCCAAGCCAGCGGTTGTTGACGTAGAACATGTTGCAGCGCCGCGCTTCGCGCTCGATCGACTGCTGCGCCTGCTTCTTGGTGCCGACGAACAGCACGTGCTTGCCGGCCAGAACACTCTGGCGGACCTTTTCGTACGCATCCTTTATCGCGACGATGGTCTTCTGCAGATCGATGATGTGGATGCCATTGCGCTCGGCAAAGATGTACCGCGCCATGCGCGGATCCCAACGCTTGGTCTGGTGCCCGAAGTGCACCCCGGACTCCAGCAGGTTCTTCATGGTTACGACGGCCAACTAAATCCCTCCTTCCATCAATCCACCCTTCCATCACTATGGGCAACGAACGGGGCAGCGAACGGATAACCAGTCCGTGCCAACATACGATATATCGTTGCCAGCGGCAACCCTACGACATTGCTGCAGGAGCCGCAGAGGTGCTCTACCAGGAATGCGGCGCGGCCCTGGATGCGGTACCCGCCGGCTGCCCCGCGCCACTCGCCGGTGTCCAGGTACCACTCCAGCTCGTCGCCGGTGAGGGCGGCGAAGGTTACCTCGCTAGTCGCCACCTCGGTGGCCAGCGTGCCGCCGGGGGTGACCAGAGCCACCCCGGTCAGTACCCGGTGCGTGCGTCCGGCGAGCCGGCTCAGCAGCGCCCCGGCGGCACGCCGGTCGGCCGGCTTGCCCAGCAACTCGCCGTCGCTCAGTATCGCGGTATCAGCCGCCACGATCCAGTGCGTAGCGCACAACCGGCCGGCCACAGCGCGCGCCTTGCGACGGGCCAGGGCCGCCACCACGGCGGCGGGCGGCAACGTGCCAAGGTCCGCCGCGAGCGTCTCGTCCACCCCCGACGGCACCACCTGCACCGGCAGGGAAACCGACTCCAGCAGCCGACGCCGTTGCGGCGAGGCGGAGGCCAGGACGATGGTGGGGGAGGCGCTCACGGCGGTTGCGGAACAGGCCTCACGTCTGCGATGGACCGCGTAGCGGTGTGACGGCGCACGACGCGGTCCAAGTCCGACCCCGCCCTGGACAGGGACCGGCAGCCCGGACTCACCTCGGAGACCCGCAGCTCGCTGCACTGCAGCCGGTTGCTCCGCATGGCCCCACTCTACTACGACCGGCCACCCCGTTACCGAACTCCGACGCCACGACGGGGACGAACCGACCCGCGTGTGAGCGCTCGACCACTTGGCGGGAACCCGGCCGGAGTCTCCGTTGACCGACCGCGAAAGCAGGGCTACGGTGACGCGATGGGCGCCTTTCGGACCGACTGTACCGTGGTGAACCACACCGACCGCTCGAGATTCGTTCGAATTGCCAGATTGCTGGTCGATACCGGCAGTGAGTATTCCTGGATACCGAGAAGCGATCTGGAGCGCATCGGCGTAGTACGGGAGAAGACCGATCTCCGGTTCGTCATGGCAAATGGAGATCGGATCACTCGGAGTGTCGGATTCGCGATCCTGCGAGTCGCCGAGGGCTTTACCATCGACGAAGTCGTGTTCGCAGAACCCGGAGATCTCAGCTTGCTTGGTGCGCGGACCCTCGAAGGAATGAACCTGTCGGTGGATCCTTCGCGGAAGAGGCTGGTAGCCTCAGGCCCACTGCCGGCGGCGACCGCTCGCAGACCTTCACCGCCAGCGACGATCACGACGTAGTGAGCGCTGGTATACGCGCGAGCCACGGAAGAGTAACTGGCACCCAGGAGGGTGCATCCCGCCAAGTGGTAGAGCGCTCACACCCGGGTCGTCTCGCCGTCTTGATTGCAACGCAATCGGGCCGTAGATTGGGCTCTCGAAGAACGGAGGGCTTGGCCATGGCGAGCATCACGATCCGCAACCTCGACGACGTGAAGACGCGCCTGCGCGTGCGCGCCGCCGAACACCACCGTTCCCGGAGGAGGAGGCGCGGCTGATCCTGCGCGACGCGGTGGGGCGCACGGCGGATTCG
>CAYFXT010000005.1:0-29222 GCA_964346995.1 uncultured Spirochaetaceae bacterium
TGCGCCTTGAGCACCCACTCCCGATCGGCCTGCATGCAGTGAATATACACCTCCAGCTCGCCACGGGCGGCGATGCAGCGCTCCCGCACGTCGAGAAGCTGAGCGTCGGAGGTGGCGCCGTTGAGACGCAGATGCAGGGCGCGGGCAACGCGGTCGGGGAGCTGCGCCGGTGGGACCAGCGAATCGACCAGCAGCTTGGCATCGCCGCGGCTGCGGTCCACGGTGCCGGTGGCGGCTACCACCGCGCCGCTCTCCAGCAGCGGCCGGCTGGCGCTGAACGGATCAGCGAAGATCACCATCTCCACGGAGCCGCCCATGTCCTCCAGGCCCGCGAACGCCATCTGCCTCCCGCCGCGGGTCTGGATCTCCCGTATCTCCCCGATCACCCCGATCACGCTCACGGTGTGCTCACCCTTGCTCCCATCACGTGCGTAGGCACCCAGATCGGCGAGCGGCACCGCCACCTTGCGCGCCGCCAGCTCACGGTACTCGTCCAGCGGGTGTCCGGAGAAGAACATGCCGAGCGCTTCCTTCTCCAGCCGCAGCACTTCACGCTGCGGCCACGGTTCATGCGCCTCCATCGCATAGTTGGGGAGCTGATCCGCCTCGCCGCCGAACAACGACTGCTGACCGTAGCGGCGGCTCTCCTTGTCGGCCGCCACCTGGTCCAGCAGCCGGTCGAGATTGGCCATCAGGGTGGCTCGATTCTCATCCGCAGTCAGGCCATCGAACGCACCCACCTGAATCAGCGCCTCCACCACCTTGCGGTTGACGTGTCCGAAATCGACCCGCTCCAGGAACTCCGTGAAGTTCGCGTACGGCCCCGCCTTGTCGCGCTGTCCGACGATCTCCGCCACCGCCGCCGAGCCGATGTTCTTGATCCCCTGCAAACCGTACACGATGTGTCCTTTGACGACCGAGAAGTCGCGCATCGACAGGTTGATGGCGGGTGGGCGCACCTGCAGGCCCATGTCGCGCGCCTCGCCGATGTACTCCGCGAGCTTGTCGGTGTTCGCCATCTCGTTGGTCAGGTTGGCGGCCATGAATTGCGCCGGATAGTGCTCCTTGAGATAGGCGGTCTGGAACGACAGCACCGAATAGGCGGCAGCGTGCGACTTCGGAAAGCCATACTCGGCGAACGGGGCGAGCATGTCGAACAGGTCCGCGGCCACCTTCGTTGCGTACCCCTTGTCGCGGGCGCCACTGATGAACCGCTCGCGCTGCTGCGCCATCTCGGCCGGCTTCTTCTTGCCCATGGCGCGGCGCAGAATGTCGGCTTGGCCGAGCGAGTAGCCGGCCACGATCTGGGCGATGTTCATCACCTGTTCCTGGTAGACGATCACGCCATAGGTTTCCTCGAGCACCGGCTTGAGCTCCGGCAGCGGGTACTGCACCGGCCTGCGGCCCGCCTTCGCCTCGATGAACTGGTCGATGAACTGCATCGGGCCGGGACGGTACAACGACGTAAGGGCCATCAGATCCTGGATCCGCTGCGGACGTGCCCGGGTCAGCAGGCTGCGCATCCCGGGACTTTCGAACTGGAACACGCACGTGGCCTTGCCGGCGCCGAGCATTCGGTAGGTATCGGGGTCGTCTTCCGCCACGGTCGCCAGATCGAACGGTTCGCCGCCGTCCGCCGCCTGCTGCCCGCGAATCAGGCGCACGCTGTTCTCGATCACCGTGAGGGTCTTGAGACCGAGGAAGTCCATCTTCACCAGGCCGCAGCCCTGCAGCACGTCCTCGCCGGTGTACTGCGTGGAGATGGCGCCGCTGCGCGTATCGCGGTACAGCGGCACGTAGTTGGTCAGCGCCTCGCGGCCGATCACGATGCCTGCGGCGTGGGTGGACGCATGCCGCGACAACCCTTCCAACTTGAGACCGATGTCGAGCAGCTCGGCGTAGTTGCCGCCGCGTTCGCGCACCGCACGCAACCCCGCTTCCTGCTGGAGCGCGTTCTTCAGCTTGCTCTTCGGACCGCCCGGGACCAGCTTGGCCACCGCGTCCGCCTCGTTGTAGGGGATGTCGAGCACGCGCGCCACGTCGCGGATGACCGCACGCGCCTTGAGCGTTCCGAAGGTGATGATCTGCGCCACCCGGTCGGCACCGTACTTCCGTGCCACGTAGGCGATCACCTCGCCGCGCCGCTCGTAGCAGAAGTCGATGTCGAAGTCGGGCATCGACACGCGCTCCGGGTTGAGGAAGCGCTCGAACACCAGGCCGTAGGCGAATGGCTCGATGTCGGTTATGCGCAGCGCGTACGCCACCAGTGAACCCGCGCCCGAGCCGCGCCCGGGACCGACCGGCAGCTTGCGGCGCTTCGCGAACGCGATGAAGTCCCAGACGATCAGGAAGTAGCCAGCATAGCCCATCGTCTCGATCACGCCGAGTTCGTAGTCGAGGCGGGCGCGCAACTCGGGCGTTACGGTGGCGTAACGTTCGGCCAACCCCAGCGCGGCGATGTGGCGCAGATACGACTCCTGGGTATGTCCCTCCGGCACCTCGTACTCGGGCAGCAGCGGCCCCGGCTGCGGGATCCGGAGCTGGCAGCGTTCCGCCACCTCGCGCGTGTTGCGAACCGCCTCCGGCACGCCGTCGAACAGGCGCAGCATCTCCGCCTCGTTCTTGAAGTAGAACTCCTGGGTGTCGAACCGCAGGCGGTCGGAGTCGGAGAGCCGCTTGCCGGTACCGATGCAGATCAGCACGTCCTGGGCGTGGGCGTCGTCACGGTCGACGTAGTGCACGTCGTTGGTGGCTACCAGTGGAATGCCGGTACGACGGGCCATCTCGATCAGTGTGCGGTTGAGGGTGGTCTGCTCCTTGATGCCGTGGTCCTGCAGTTCCAGGTAGAAGTGCCCGGCGCCGAACAGATCGCGGTAGCGGACGGCGAGATCGGTGGCCTCCGCAACCCGCTCCTCCCTGATCAGCGCGGGGATCTTGGCCGCCAGGCAGCCGGAGAAGCCGATCAGGCCTTCGGCGTGGCTCGCCAGCACCTCCTCGTCGATGCGCGGGCGGTAGTAGAACCCCTCGGTATAACCGATGGTCGAGAGCTGCATCAGGTTGCGGTAGCCGGTCTCGTTACGCGCCAACAGGCCCATGTGGTAGGCGCGCTGCGCCCGTTCGCCGCCGCCGGCACCGGGGCCCGACCCACGGTCGTGGCGTGAACCGGGACTCAGGTAACACTCCGAGCCGATCAGCGGGTTCACCCCGCGCGCGCGGCAGGCATCGTGGAAGGAGACCGCACCGAACATCGCGCCGTGGTCGGTGAGCGCCAGGTGGCCCATGCCGCATGCCACCGCCTTGTCGACCAGCGCATCGATCGATGCCGCGCCGTCGAGCAGGGAGTAGTCGGAGTGGACGTGCAGATGGACGAAGCCGGACATGCGTATGGGCCGCACCTTAGTCTGCCGAGCCCCCCGCGTCCAGCAGCCGGCGCGCCCGGCTGCATTCCCGCCAAGTGGCAGGTGCGCTCACACGCGGGTCGGCTCGTCCCCGTGGCGCGTCTGCTCGTGCTGCAACCACACTACCGGAATGCGCCCGCCGGTACGGCGTCAGCCGCCGGAGCCACGCCGCCGGCGGCTGCCGAACTGTTCGCGAATGGCCGCCAACTTGGCCGCCTCGACCGGATCGCCCTGCACTCGGACGAAGTACTCCAGGACGAATGCCAGCAGCATCGACAGCAGGAACGCGGACAGGGCGCCCAAGACGCACAACAGCATACGGTTCGGCCGGTACCTGACCTCCGGAACCTCGACCGCCTCGATCACCTGAAAGGTGCGCGACGGATCGGTCTCGTCGATGCGGGTCAACTCGTACTGTTGCCGCAGCACCGAGTAGAGCTGTTCCTGCAATTCCAGATCGCGGCTCAGATTGAGGTATTCCGCCGCCACCGCCGGTAGTTCGTCGCGCGGTATGGTCTGCGGTGAAAACGAGCTGAACCCGCTCTGCAGCTCGTCGAGAACCTGACGCACGACGTCGATCTGGCCCTGCAACTGCACTACCGAGGCGTCGTCGGCGGGCAGGAACTCGCGCAGCGACTGCAGTTCCACCTCCTTGGTGAGCAGTTCCCGTTTGTACTCGGCCAGCAGGCGCGCAGACTGCGACGACTGCTCCTCCAGGTCGACGATGCCCGTGGCGCGGCGGAACGCCACCAGCCGGTCCTGCGCCGCCTGACGATCGACGCCCACGGCGGCCAGACGTTCTTCGACATGCTGCTTCTTCAGCAGCACCGTCTCCATGGTCAATGCGCGGAAGCGCTGTTCCAGCAACTCCAGGATGCGCGCCAGCACCGCCGCACCGAACTCCGGATCGGTATCTTCATAGGCGATGGTGAGAATTGTGGATTCGAGGTCGAATTCGTAGTACAGCGAACTCACCACCAGAGCGCGCGCCTCGGTACGCGGATGCTCGAAAAAACCGTAGCGCTCGATGAACCCGAACTCGTCGATGATCTGGTCGTGAATCGTGCGTCCGGCGAGCAACTCCTGCGCCAGCGCGGCGCTGGCGGAGCCGGTGGAAACGCCGAGCAGTTGACCTAAGGCGCCCGATTGGTCGCTGCTCAGTCCGAGGGAGGCCAGTCCTGAGGATGAGGAGGCGTCCTCGGAGAGCAACACCTTGGCGTCGGGGCGATAGATGTCGGGCAAGAGATTCCAGGCGCTGGCTGCGGGTAGCTGCAGCGAAACCAGCGCGTAGGCGAAGACCAGCACCGTCCCGGCCAAGCTGAAGCCTGCGATCAGCCAACGCCTCCTGACCAGCAGGCCGACGAGATCCAGCACCGAGAACGCATCGTCACGGTCCGCCGCCTGACCCGAAGATGCCAGCGCGTGGACGCTGCCTGGGGCTCGATTCTCATCGTCGTGCGGGTCACGGAGCGAGTCACCGAGTGACCGTGCCGACTCTGGCCGTCCCTGCGACACGCTGCGGACGCTATCACTCATGGCCGGTGGCCGGCAACTGAGCTGCGGGGTTCCGCCAAGTGGCCTGAGAGCGTTCGAACGCGGGTCGGCTGTCCCGGGCGGCGTCTGCCGGTACTGCTACCGCAGAACGGAAATGCACCGGCTGTGCACCACCCGGGCGCGGTTTGCCGTTACACTGCCACCGGCAACATGAGCAGCGCTCACGGTGCGCGGCACGCGGAACTGGCGTCCCTGCTGCACCGCTACGACTACGAGTACCACGTCCTGGCTCGGCCATCGGTGGACGACGCGACCTACGACCGGCTGTTCGACGAACTGCGGAGGCTGGAGCGCGAGGACCCACGGCTGCGCAGCGCCGACTCGCCGAGTCAGCGGGTCGGCTCCGATCTGCGTCAGGAGCTGCCGGAGGTGGCGCACACGGTGCCGGTACTGAGCCTGGACAAGGCTTACACCGCCGCGGAGGTGAGCTCCTGGATGGACAAGTGTGCGGTTGCCGCAGGCTCGCCCTTGAGCTTTACCGTGGAGGAAAAGATCGACGGTTCGGCGATCGTCCTCTACTACCGGGAGGGGGCGCTGTCGCGCGCGGTGACGCGCGGCAACGGAGCGGTCGGCAATGAGGTGACCGCCAACGTAAGCACCATCCGCTCGGTGCCGCTGCGCCTGCCGAAGTCCCTGCAGGTCGCGGTCCGCGGCGAGATTTTTCTATCGCCGGAAGCGTTCGCCCGGCTCAATGCCCGCGTGGAGGTGAGCTACGCCAACCCGCGCAACTTCGCCGCCGGCGCCATACGGCGGGTCAAGAGTCGCGCCGTTGCGAAGATCCCGTTGCGGCTGGTCGCCTACGAGGCTGCGTTCTCCGACGACCAGCCGGCCGATCACGCGACCGCTCTCGACCGGCTCAGGGAGCTCGGATTCCCGGTCAATGACACCAACTGTCTGCTGGTGCCGGATGAACAGGTAGCGCAGGCCACCGTTCGGCATCCGTGCTGGCAGGTGGCGCGGCTGTCCGATCTGCCGGCGCTGCTGCAACAGGCGACGGAGCGGCGCAGCGCGCTCGGCTACGAAATCGACGGCGTGGTGATCAAGGTGAACGAGCTCGACGTTCGCGCGCATCTGGGCGTCACCGGGCACCATCCACGCTGGGCGCGCGCATTCAAGTTCGAAGCCCCCGAGGCACAGACGACGGTACGGGTTATCACCGTCCAGGTGGGTCGCACCGGACGTGTTACCCCGGTGGCGCGGGTGGCGCCGGTGACGATCGCCGGGACCACGGTGGCCAACGCCACTCTGCACAACCAGCACTACGTCGATTCGCTCGAACTTGCGGTGGGCGACCGGGTGGCGGTGTCCAGGCGCGGCGACGTCATTCCCGCGGTCGAGCGGGTACTGGACAAGAACGATGCCGGCAACACCACCTGGCGCATGCCGACCGGCTGCCCGACGTGCGGCACGCCGCTGGAGCTGACCGGAGCACATCACTTCTGCCCCAACAGTCGGTGCCGCGATCAGATACGAGGCCGCATCCACTTCTTTGCCGCGCGCGGGCAGATGGACATCGAGAATCTCGGCACGGAGACCCTCGACCAGTTGATCGAGCGAGGCGTGGTGCAGGACGTTCCGGACATCTACCGGT
Source organism: uncultured Spirochaetaceae bacterium (assembly GCA_964346995.1). Lineage (GTDB taxonomy): Bacteria > Spirochaetota > Spirochaetia > SZUA-6 > Bin103 > Bin103. The sequence continues at coordinate 6,544 of CAYFXT010000005.1, forward strand.
TCGATGCCGATCAACTGCTGGAGTGGGAAGGGTTCGGGGAGCGCAAAGTGGCGCTGATCAAGGCCGGCGTCGAGCGCAGCCGCCGGCAACCGTTCCAGATCGTGCTGCCGGCCCTGGGTATGCCGGAGATCGGCCCCAACGCCACCGAGCTGCTGATCGAAGCCGGCTACGACAACATCGACAAACTGATCGAGGGCGCCGAGGCGGCCAAGGCGGGCGACCTGGAGCGGTTGACGGCGATCGAGGGCATCGGCGAACGCACCGCGAAGGCGCTCGTCGCGCAGCTTACCGACCGCGCCAACCGGGAGCGCATCGCCGCGCTGCGTACCGCCGGGTTGAATTTCGCCGCCGAGCGGCGCGCCGCGCCGCCGGCCGAGGGCAGCGGCCCGTTCGCTGGACAGACCTGGTGCGTCACCGGCAGCTTCGTCCGGTATCGTCCGCGTGACCTGGCAGTGGCGGCAATCAGGGAAGGCGGCGGGCGCGTGACCGGCGGCGTGACCTCGCGCACCACCCATCTGCTCGCCGGACGTGCGCCCGGCGGCAAGCTGGCCAAGGCGCAGCGCCTCGGGGTGGCGGTGGTCTCCGAGGAAGCGTTCGTCAGCCTGCTGGGAGACCAAGCGATACCGGTCGGCAGGGTAACGCCGCCATGACAACCTGGGAGGCGCCGGTGTTGGCCATCGACGTCGGCACGTCGGCGGTGAAGTGCGGCCTGGTGTCCGCCGACGGCTCCGTTGCCGCGGCCGTCCGTCCGGTGGCCACGACGGCAGCGCCCGGCGGCGTGCATGAGGTGGACGCGGGAGCATGGATGGCCGCGATCGCGGACTGCGCACGCGAACTGGGCGCGCAGCGCGCCCTGACCGCGGTCGTGGTGACCGGGAATGGGCCCACCGTCGTACCGGCCGGCGCCGACACGCAACCGCTGCACCCGGCGATCACCTGGCTCGACCGCCGCAGCAGTAGCGAAGCGCGCCTGATCGCGGAGCACACCGGGCGTGCGCGCGAGGCCAGCTTCTTTCTGGCCAAGATCTATTGGGTATTTCGTCACGCCCCGGAACTGTACCGGCAGACCCACGGCTTCGTCTCGGGTCCGGAGTACGTGGAGTTACGGCTGACCGGAGACTGGCACACCAACCTTCCGGCGCCCGGCTTCCAGCGCTTCTATTGGGAGCGCGACGTGGTATACGAGCTCGGCATGGACCCCGACAAGCTGCCGCGGTTCGTCGCCACCGGCGCCCCGCTCGGCAGCACCGTGGAAACGGCGGCAGCGGAATTGGGCATTCCCGCCGGGGTGCCCGTATACGCCGGGGCTCCCGACTACGTCATGGCGATGCTGGGAACCGCGGCGGTACGCGAACGCATCACCAGCAACCGATCGGGCAGCTCCGACGGGTTGAACTACTGCTGCCCGCGGCCGGTCGAGGACGCGCGCCTCTTGTGTCTGCCGCACATCATCGACGGTCTGTTCACGGTCGCCGGGTTGATCTCCACTACCGGCAAGGCGCTGGAGTGGTTCGCCCGCCTCATGCAGGACGACGGCACCATCTTCGAGCGCGCCGCGGCGGGCGAGCCCGGCGCCGGCGGCGTACTGTTCCTGCCCTACCTGGCCGGGGAACGGACGCCGCTGTGGCGCGGCGACGTGCGCGGCGTGTTCAGCGGGCTGAGCCTGGAGCACGGCGGCGTCGAACTGGCACGCGCGGTACTGGAGGCGATCGGATACGCGCTGCGCGACAGCGTGGCGCTGATCGAGGAGCTGGCCGGTCCGGTCGACGCCATTCGCGTCTCCGGTGCGCGCGCCGGCAACCATTGGCTGAACCAGATCAAGGCCGACATCCTCGGCCGGCCCCTGTTGGTGCCCGAGGTACTGGACGCCGAGCTGATCGGCTGTGCATGCATCGCCGCCCACGCTCTGGGAGTCGACGCCAGCGTTGCGGCCGCGGCGCAACGGTTGGTACGGATCAGCGAGACGGTCGAGCCGCGCGTACAACACGCGGCTCGCTACGACGACGGCTTTGCGCGCTATCGACGCCAGCAAGGGCTACTCCAGGAGTCTGTCGGATTGCGGCAGGCTCCTGGAGCAGGCCGGTCTGGACCGGTAGCGGCGCCGTAGGCGGCGGTTCCAGGCTGCTGTCAGCCTGCTCGGATCGGCCAGCCGCTCCGTGGCCCTTCGGTGCGACGCGAAGGCAGCCGCAAACCCTCGCATGGCGGCGCCTCGGCTCACCTCACCAACCGATGAGTCTCCCGCGACCCACCACCCTCACGTGCGCCCGAACATGGCGCTCAGTTCCTGCTTTACCTGCTGCAGTACCGTGCTGTAACGATCCTCGATCAGTGCCATCTGTTGGCGCAGAAGCTGCACGTACTCCGGATCGGTGGCGGGGTCGAGCCGCACCCGGCTGCCGGTTCGGCGCGAGAGTTCCTCCTCCTTCTGCTGCAGGCGCGGCGCGTACTGGCGGTCGACGTTCTGTTTGAGCTGCTGTCGCTCCTGGAGGTAGTCGGTGAAGAACTGCTCGATCTGCTGGCCCATGATGCGCAGCCGCCGCTGGTCACGCAGGATCGCCGATAACCCCTGCATGGCGCGACGGTTCCGCTTCAACCCGTATTCGTCACTCGGCAGCGCCAGATTGGAGAGCAGCGCGTCGAATACGCCTTTGCTCACCCACTGCCGCTCCTTGCCGTTATGCTCGCGTACCTTCTTTGCCAGCGAGAACTCCGGCTCGGTGAGGAACTGCGACACCAGCTTCTTGCCAGCGGTGGCGAAACCGCTGGCCTTGAGATTCTCCGGATCGGCCTGCACGTCCCTGGTGCGCTCCAGTGCGATCTCCAGCGATGACTTGATGCTCAAGACGATTCCCTCCTGCGCTCCGGCGGCTCTCCTGCACTCAGGCTGCAGGCCCGCCGCGACGGCCCAGACCAACCATGCCACGATTGCCTCACTCCGGTCACCTGCCGGCTGCCGGTCACGCGCGCGGGACCTGTAGGGTCGCGTTTCTCCGCCACCACCAGATCAACCTGCTCGTCATGGGCCGCACGCGGCACCCGACCGACGATCTGCTCGGCGAAACATACGCCAACCAGCAGCACAGTGCCGCAGGAGCGCCTGAGCTCAGCCAGCGCGCGGGCATAGTAACCGCCGCCCCACCCGAGGCGGGCGCCGCTGTGATCGAACGCGGCGCCCGGCACCAGAACGACCGTCGCCCCCGGCAGGCTGTCGAGATCGAGCGGCGGCGCATCGGCTGCCGGTTCGGCCAGCCCCCGGTATCCCGTCTGCAGACCACTCAGATCACCCGCTGACTGATGGAAGCGGAGCTGTATGCCGGCCACGCGCGGCAACCCCAACAACTGGCCCGCGACGTGCCCGGCACGCAACGCCGGCGCGGTGTCCGGCTCACGCCGGGTGGCCGCGAACCCCAGCATGCAGCGCAACCGGCACCAGCGCGGGTGGCCGGTGAGCGCAGCGGCCAGCGCGTTCCCGGCCGCCGCCCGCCTGCGGTCGGTTATGCCACGCAGCCGGCCGCGCATCCGGGATCGCAGTGCACGCTTTTCGGTACTGATGTCTCCACCGAACATCAATTCGACACCCTGCGTGCCGGTGACAACCGGCGCCGACAACCGGATTTGTCGGGCTGGGCGGACTTGAACCGCCGACCCCACGCCCCCCAGACGTGTACGCTACCAACTGCGCCACAGCCCGATTGCTGAGAAGCAAATGTAGCAGCCGCAGGTGCGCCGGTCAACGTCACCTGCTGGCATGGGTGCATTCCCGTATTGTGATAGCGTGCCCATATACCCTCCAATCCGCGCCCGTGACGTCTCGCTGACGGCTGGCGTCACAAACGGGAATGCGCCCTGCGGGCATGCAGCCGGTTACGGGTCGCCGGCGGCGGGTGGCAGAAACTCGCGGAACTCGTACTCCACGCGTCCGTCGTCGGCCACGGTCATGCTCGCATGGCCGGCACGTACCATCTCGTCGAGCGTACGTTCCGCCTCCGCGACGGACAGAGTGGTGTCCACCGCGATCAGGGCCGGCGTTACCCTGCCGCTCTGCCGGCGTGCGATACGCAGCACCTGGGTTTGCGGATCCGGCGGCGCTGGCGCGTTCAGGCGCGCCGATGCGGAAAGTTGGCGTAGCGACAGGAATCCCTTGACCGCCGGCAGCACGCCCGCGAATCCGAAAGGAAACCACCAGAACCAGCCGCCGTGAAATATCAGCAGGGCGCCGAACACGACGCTGAAGACGAGGCCGCTTGCCAACTCGCCTTCGGCCTGCTTGCGCTCCTTGCGCAGGCGCCGCTCGGCGCGCCGTGCCGACCTGTCGTCCGCGTCCACGGCTACAGCATAATACACGCGCCGGACGAAGCTAAGCCTCAGCCCCGGCCCTGGCTGAGCGCGCGCACCTGCTCCGGGAGTCCGTACAGGCTGATGAACCCGGTGGCGTCGGCGTGATCGTAGCTGCCGGCCGCAAACGAAGCGAGGTCGTGTCGATACAGGCCGCCCGACGATGCGCGCCCGACGATGGTCACGCTGCCCTTGTACAGCGCCAGGCTGACCGATCCGGTTACCGCCCGGCACAGACGCTCGCAGAACGCCTCCAGGGCAGTGCGCAGCGGCGTGAACCACTTGCCGTTGTATACCAGGCCGGCGTAACGCAGCGCGAGTTCCTGCTTGGCGTGCAGGGCGTCGGCGTCCAGGGTCAGCGCCTCCAGCTCGCGCAGGGCGGTCCACAGAATGGTGCCGCCGGGCGTCTCGTACACGCCGCGGCTCTTCATTCCCACCAGACGCGACTCCACCAGATCGGCACGCCCGATGGCGTTGGCGCCGCCGAGCCGGTTCAGCCTTGCCAGCAGTGCCACCGGCTCCAGCCGCTCGCCATCCACCGCGACGGGAATGCCCGCTTCGAACGCGACGGTCACCTCGGTCTCGCGGTCGGGGGCCTCGCTCGGCGCTACCGAGCGCTGAAACAGGGTCTCGCAGGGGCGGTTCGCCGGGTCTTCCAGGTCGCCGCCCTCGTGGCTGACGTGCCACAGGTTGGCGTCGCGCGAGTAGATGTTGCGCCGCGAGATGCCAGCCAAATCGATGCCGCGGCTGGCGGCATAGTCGATCGCCTGCTCGCGCGAGCGGATCTCCCACAGCCGCCACGGCGCGATCACCGCGAGCTGCGGCGCCAGGGCGCGGTAGGCCATCTCGAAGCGCACTTGGTCGTTGCCCTTGCCGGTGCAGCCGTGCGCCACCGCGTCGGCACCCTCGGCCAGCGCCACCGCAACCTGGTGCTTGGCCTGCAGCGGACGCGCAATGGAGGTTCCGAGCAGATACTTGCCCTCGTACACGGCGCCCGAGCGCAGCAGGGGGAACAGGTACTCGGTCGCGAACTCGTGGCGCAGGTCCAGCAGGTGAAGCTTGCTGGCGCCGGCCGACCGGGCGCGCTCCTCCAGCCCGCTCAGGTCCTCCTCCTGGCCGACGTCGGCGCAGTAGGTGACTACCTCGGCACTAGGATAACGCTCCTTGAGCCACGGAATGATGATCGATGTGTCCAGTCCTCCAGAGTAGGCAAGTACGATCTTGCGCAGCGCCGTCATCTTCAGTCCCCGGGGAGGGTGCCGAGCGCAGACTCGATGATCGCCAGCCCCTCATCGATCTCCGCCTCGCCGACGATCAGCGGCGGCGCCAGACGGAGCACGTCGTCTCCGGAGCGCAGCGCCAGCAGGCCGGCTTCGCGCAGCGCGGGGAGCATCTTGCCGATCGCCGGCATGCCCTCCACGTCTCCCGTCACGGTGACGCCGGCCAGCAGCCCGGCCCCCTTCACCTGTCCCAGACGCGGACTGGCATCGACCAGCTTCTGCAGGCCGGCGCGCAGGTACCGTCCGCGGCTGCGCACCTCGGCCACGAACTCCGGGGCCGCTACCGCGTCCCACACCAGGTTCCCGACCGCGCAGGTCACCGGACCGCCGCCGAAGGTGGTGCCATGGTCGCCGACGTGCAACTGTGCATCGATCGGCGCGGGAATCAGGGTCGCGGCGAGCGGCAGTCCGCCGCCGAGCGGCTTGGCCAACGTGATCAGATCGGGCTCCAGCCCTACCAGCGAGCTCGCGTAGAGCGCCCCGGTGCGGCTCAGGCCGGTCTGCACCTCGTCAGCGATCAGCATGATCGCGTGCCGGCGACAGAGTCGGTTCAGCGTGTGGGCGAACCGCTCGCTCATCATGTCGAGCCCTCCCTCGCCCTGCACCACCTCGACGATCACAGCGCAGAACGAGTCGTCCAGCGCCGCGGTTACGGCTTCGACGTCGTCGTAGGGCAACGCGGTAACGCCGGCCACCAGCGGTGCGAACGGCTCCTGGTATTTCTCCGTGGGCGTGCAGCTCAGCGCGCCCATGGTGCGTCCGTGAAAGCCGCCGCTGAAGCAGGCGATGCGGTGTTTGCCCTTTCTGCCGGCGCGCGACGCCAGCAGGCGTGCGTACTTGAGCGCCGTCTCGTTCGCCTCCGAGCCGCTGTTGGTGAACTGCACCCGGGCGATGTTGGCGCGCTCGGGAGCGGACGCGATCAGCTTCTCCGCCAGCACCAGCGCCGGCTCGGTGGCGTACAGATTCGATACGTGGATCAGCCGGCGCATCTGTTCGGCAGCCGTGGTGGCCAGATCCTCACGTCCATAACCGAGCGCGTTGACCGCGATGCCAGCGCCAACATCGAGATAGGATCTGCCGGCCGCATCGTGTACGCGGCAGCCGTGGCCATGATCGAGCACCAGCAGCTCCGGCGTGAACACGCCCGGCATCGGGTGATCGGTGACTAGTGCGCCATTTCGTTGCATCGTTGTTCCTCCTGCATGGCATGCGTAGCTAACGTTGCGTGACTGGTTGGGGGAGGATGGTGGTACCGGCAGCGCCGGTCAACAGCCCCGCCAAGTCTCCGGGCTCCGTGAACTGCCCGATCACCACCCGCCGCACGCCCTCGTCGAGGGCGTGCACGGCCGCCTCCACCTTGGGGATCATGCCGCCGCTGATCGCCCCTGCAGCGATCGCGGCGGCGGCCTCGTCCGGGATGAGTTCTCTCAGCACGGTTCCCTCCCGGAGAATCCCCGGCACGTCGGAGAGAAACAGCAACCGGTCGGCGGCCAGCGCCGGCGCCAGTCGCAGCGCGACGGAGTCGGCGTTGATGTTCACCGCGCGCGCCGGCGGCTCGACGCTGGTGGGGGCGAGCACCGGCACGTAGCCGTGCCGCAACAGCAGCTTCGGCAGCCGGGTGTCCACCTGCGCCACGGAGGCGGTGTGGTTACCGCCGCCCTGCGCGCGGTCGCCGGCAAGCGGTGTGCCGGTAAAGGTTGGCCCATCGGAGCCGCTCAAGCCAACCGCCGAAATGCCGGCAGCGCTCAATACGCGCACCAGCCGCTTGTTCACAGCGCCGCACAACACCATGTCCACGTACGGCATCTCCTCCGGCGAGGTGATCCGCACACCTCCACTGAACCGCGGCGTCAGACCGAGGCGACGCGTCAAGGCGCTCACCTCGTTGCCGCCGCCGTGGACCAGTACCACCCCCACCCCGCCCCGCACCAGCGCGGCCAGTTCGTGAGCAAACGCCGTCAGCGCGGGTGCGTGGTCGGCGGCGGCGCCGCCCAGTTTGATCACCAGCAATTCGCCGGCAGCGTCCCGGTATGCGGCCTGGCCTCCCATCACGCCTCCGCGTGGAGCGGCAGAGCGGCGCCCTCCGGCAGCCGGAAGCGCAGATTCATGTTCTGAACTGCCTGTCCGGCGGCACCCTTGAGCAGGTTGTCGATGACCGAAAACAGCACCAGTTGCCTCCCGCTGACGCGCCACCCGACATCGCAGCGGTTGGCGCCCCACACATCGGCGGTGGCCGGAATACGCTCCCCGGTGAGCGTCACGAATCGCGCCGCCGCATACGCCTGCTCCAGAACCTCGGCGACCCGCGCCTCCAGCCCCGGTTCGCGCAGCGTCACCACCGTGGTGGCGGCCAGGCCGCGACGCATCGGAACCAGATGCGGGGTGAACAGCAGGTCGAGATCGTCCGCCACGGCGCTCAGCTCGCTGGTCATCTCGGCGTGGTGACGGTGGCTCCGCCCCGGTGCGTAGGCGGAGACGTTTTCGCTCAACTCGGTAAACAGGTACTGCTCGCTCACCTTTCGCCCCGCGCCGGTGATGCCGCTCATGGCGGTGGCCACCACCGGGCCACACAGCAGCCCCGCGGCCGCCAGCGGCAGCAGGGGCAGCAGTACCGCGGTGGGGTAGCATCCCGGGTTGGCGATGATCGGCGCACCGGAAATCGGCCCGTGGTGCCACTCGCTCAAGCCGTATACCGCGGTGGGCAACAGATCGGGACGCGGTGGGGTCGTGCCATAGGCGGCGGCAAACAGGGCGTGATCGCGGATGCGGAAGTCCGCCGCCAGGTCGATCACCACGGCCGAGTCGAAGTAGGGTTCGGCGCCCGCCGCCGACACCAGCGGCGGCAGGGCCGAGAACACCACGTCGGTGGGACGTTCGGCGGCGTCGGCGGCGCTGACCAGAACGCCGTCGCCGAGTTTTTCCGCTCCCACGGTAGCCAGCCCGGCGAACGCCGGGAGTGCGGCGGCGAGCGGCTGCCCGGCGCGCGAGCCGGACACCGCAACGATGCCGCTCACGTCCGGATGCCCGAGCAGAAGCCGAAGCAGCAGAGAGCCGGCGTAGCCGGTGGCACCGAGGATGGTCGCAATCACGTCATGGACTCCTCGATCCCCGGGATGCGCTGCCGCAGCGCGCGGCGGGCCGCGCCCGCACTGGTGCTCTCCGCCAGCACCGCGAGAATGGTGTCGTCGCCGGCTACCGTGCCGAGGATGCCGGGGACCGCCAACTTGTCGAGGGCGAAGGCCACGCTGGCGGCGTGGCCCGGCAGGGTGTGAATCACCCCCAGGTTGCCGGAGAAGGCAATCGATCTGTAGCCTTGCAGAAACATCGCCTGCACGCTCGCATCGGAGCCGGCAAACCCGGTCTCGTCGCGAAACACATAGGTGTAGCCGCCGTCGCCGTTGGGCAGCTTCCCTACCCTCAATATCTTCAGGTCGCGCGACAGGGTGGCTTGGGTGGTAGGATGACCGCACGCCGACAGGCGTTGCAGGAGTTCCCCCTGACTGCCGATTGAGCCATCTGCTATCAGCTCGCGGACGGCGCGGCGGCGTTCGGCGGCACCGGAACGCGTTGCATGGGTGGAGGTCGCCGTGGCATGGTCCTTTATCGAGTATTCATTCACTTCGGGGAATATATATACTCTCCGCGCAATCCGGTCAAGAGGCCGGTCGCGCATCGCCTGACGCATGGCATTCGACGTGGAAGAGCGCGCCGCTCCGGGGATCACCCGTATCGCGCCGTACGTCCCGGGACGCACCATCGATGAAGTGGCGCGCGAGCTCGGCATCACGGACATCATCAAGCTCGCCTCGAACGAAAACCCGCTGGGGGTGAGTCCCAAAGCGCTAGCCGCCATGACCGAGGTGTTGCACCGGGGCCATCAGTATCCGGAAGTGATCAACCCCAGGCTGCAAGAGGCTCTGGCGGACGCCAACGGTGTGCCACCGGAGTGCGTGGTGACCGGCAACGGCGCCGACTCCATCCTGTACGCGGCGGCGCTCGCCTTCGTGCGCCCCGGAGACGAGGTGCTGGTGCCGCAGATCACCTTCGACCTGTATCGCACCGTGGCGCTGACCAAGGCGGCCGCGGTGCTCGAGGTGCCGATGCCGCACCTCGAGCTGACCGCGGAGGCGATTCTGGAGCGGATCACCGAGCGCACGCGCATGGTATTCGTATGCAACCCCAACAACCCGACCGGCGCCCTGTTCTCGCGTCCCGCCATGGATCACCTGCTGGCGGGGCTCCCCGATCGGGTGGTGCTGGTGCACGACGAGGTGTATCGCGAGTTCGCTGCCCCCGAAACCTTCCCCGACCTGAACGCGCGCGCCGCCGGCGCACCGGGAAATCTGATCCTGGTGCGCAGCATGGCCAAGGCGTACGGCCTGGCGGGCGTTCGCTTCGGCTACGGTATCATGGCGGCGGACACCGCGGCGCTGCTGCACCGCGTCCGGCCACCGTTCGACACCTCGTCTCTGGCGCAGGCCGCGGCCATGGGAGCGGTGGCCGACGAGGCGTTCCTGCAGCGTACGCTGCACCTCAACCGGCGTGGCAAGGAGCAATTGTACGCCGCATTCCGGCGGCTCGGGTTGCCGGCCGTACCGTCCCACGCCAACTTCATCCTGGTAGACGTGGGACACGCCGCCGCCGTAGCGCAACGCCTGCTCGCCGAAGGGGTCATCGTGCGCGCCCCGCGTCACCCCGCGCTCGCCCGCTACGTGCGCGTGAGTATCGGCACTCCGGCCGAGCTGCGACGCTTCGTCGGCGCCCTGGAACGAACGCTTGCCGACCTCGGCTCCCACCCGGTGGGGGGCGCCAACCGGGGAGACGCCACCGGCGCGGTGGGATGACGCGCGTCGCGCGGGCCGGACTCGCTGTCGTCGGCATGCTGATCGTGCTCGGCGGTTGCGAAACCAGTCCGCCCGAGTTGTACGAGCTGGAGTGGATACTCGTCGACTTCGACGACCGCGAACTCGACCGCACGTACGAGCGTCTGAGTCTGTTCGTGCGCCCCGGCGACACCGATGGGCTGGACGATCTCGACGAGCTGTACGTGATCTTCGACGCCGGGGAACTGTTCTGGCGCCTTACCGCCGACACCTGGACGCGCGACGTGCGGGACCGGGCGACCTGGATCGGCACCGCCTCGCTGGCGATGCCCGGCGAGCAACCATTCCCGGCCGGAGAGTACCGGGTGCTGCTGATCGATGCCGGCGGTGAGCGGGATACATCCCGATTCGTCATCCCCAGGCAGCGCAGTGCGACGCCGCTGCCTGAAGTCGAGCAGGACGGGGCGAATTTCACGGTGCGCGGAGCGGCACACTATCACCTGTGGGTAGTAGCGGAAGGCGTGTTGCGCGACTCGATACCGATCGATGCGGAAATCGACCTGAATCAGGACGAAGTGTATCGGTCAGGAGTACGCTACGAGGTGTACGTGTTCGGCAAGCAGCCGGCAGTCGACAAGGGGGCGCTGAGCGGTCCCTACTTCTGGTACCCCCAATGAACGGTTTCAGATACCGTGAACGCGGCCCATGCCGCCGAGCAGAATCGAACTGCTGACACGAGGATTTTCAGTCCTCTGCTCTACCATCTGAGCTACAGCGGCGCTGAAGTCCGCATAGTTTACTGACGTTCTCCCCGCGCGGTCAACGCGAGAACCGGCCGACTCGGCCCGACTACGGCCGGACTTCAGCCAACTTGCCGGACCGCGTGCGCACTCCATCGCGGCGCGGTTGTCAGGAGCGGCTTCGGTTGATAGCGTACAGATGCTGCATGCCTGCTCATTTCAGCCACCTGCTGTTCGCGGAGGACGCCTTGCGAGAGGCGACTCCCTGCGCCGAGGTGCTTCTGGAACGGGCCGGGAACCTGTTTCGTCTCGGCGCGCAGGGTCCGGATATCTTCTACCACAATCAGCGTACGCGGCCTCTGGCGCTGCGCTACGGATCGCTGATCCACCGTCGCGGCTTCGGTACGCTGGTGGCGCACATGGCGGCTACCGTAGTCGCCACGGCACACCGTACCGGCGCTCCCGATATGGAACAGGCCGCCTATCTGCTCGGCTTCGCCACCCATGCCGCTCTGGACCGCGCGGCGCATCCGTACATCATCTGCCGTGCCGGCTGGGTGCGCCATCAGGAGCATGCTACGCATCGCTACCGGCGCTGCCACACCCTCCTGGAACGGCTGCTCGACGTCGCGGCGCTGCGTGCCCTGCGCGCGCAGGAACTGGAGGAATTCGACTTTCTGCCCTACGTCTCCTGCGGGGAGCAGTTACCCTACCCCACCCTGAAGATGCTGGTGAAGGGCATCAACTCCGCCTACCCGACGGCCAGCTTCAAGTCGCGGAACCGGCGCCGCATCGAAAACGCCTACGCCGACTCCATGCGGTTCTATCGGCTGACCGACCACCGCAACCTGCGATTGCGTAACCGGGCCGTCGAGTTGGATCGCCGCGACGAGTTTCGCCACCGGCGGTGTGCGGTCTTCCACTTTTCCGACCTGGGTTCCGATCTGGACCCGGCGAACCTGAGCCATCGGCCCTGGCCTCATCCCTGCAACCCGGAGGTGGTCAGTGACGAAAGCTACCTCGACCTGATGGCTGGCGCGCGCGCGACGCTGGTTCCCGGGCTGCGCCACCTGCTTGCGGTGCTCGGCTTGCCCGCCCCTGACGACACCGGTTGCGCCCCGTCGGATGCCGGCGATCCGGAGCCGGTACGGTCATTCCGTGACACGGAAGACGACGAAAGTCGACGCACAGGGATCGTCCGCCAGCCGGGATTTTCGGATCAGGCTGCCGTGGATCGGTGTGCGGAGCTGGCGTCGCTGTTCGGCGACCAGAGCCTGAGTACTACCTTGCACGGCGAGAGTTGCATGCCGATACATTGCGATCCGTTGCCGCTCCCGGAACTGTTCGAGCGGTTGTACCGCGAATCGGGTGCCGCGGCGTGTGCCGCGCATGAGTGACGCGGCCACCCGCGGATTCGTGCGCGGCACGGAGCGCGACCGCGGTTGCGAGCGGGTAGCGATGTTCCTGTTGCAGATCGGCGTGTCGGAAGCGGCGCGCGTGCTCCCGCACCTGGACGAGAGCGAGGTGATCGGCATCGCCCGCGAGATTGTCCGCACCAGCAGCATCGAGCAGCGTGAAGCGGCGCGCATCATGGAGGAGTTCGGATACGGCAGGTCAGCCGTCGCAGCAGACACGCGCGGCGGAATAGCGGTGGCTGGTCGCCTGCTGAGCACCGCCTTCACCAGGCAGCGAGCGGCGGCGCTGCTCGCTACGGCGCTACGGCACGACGGGACCGGCACGGCAACGCAGTCCGCTCCCGCCGACGAACGACAACGGAGGAGCGGCGGATGATGATGAATGGCGGTCATACCGGTTGCAGCGAGCGGCGTTGCCGGCGCCGAGGACGGTGATGCACACGGTGAGCGAAGCGCCGCGGGTGCGCATCGGCGCGTTGCGTCGTCACCTCGGCGGTCAGGTGGAGATCGCCGGGTGGCTGTACAACATCCGCTCCAAGGGCAGGATCCACTTCCTGCAGCTCCGCGACGGCAGCGGACGCGTCCAGGGCGTGGCCGTGAAGGGCGAGTGCGACACCGACTCCTTTCTCGTCATGGCGTCTCTCAAGATGGAGGCCAGTCTGCTCGTGCGGGGTACCGTGCGCGCCGACGACCGCGCGCCAAGCGGAGTCGAGCTCGGTGTGCATGCCATCTCCGTGATGCACAATCCGACCGACGACTACCCGATCGCAAAGAAGGAGCATGGTATCGACTTCCTGCTGGAGCACCGCCACCTGTGGCTGCGCTCGACGCGCCAGGAGGCGATGCTGCGTGTTCGCAGCCGAACGGCTGCAAGCATGCGCCGCTTCTTCGACGAACGTGGATTCGTCCACGTCGACACACCGATTCTCACCGGCTCCATCGGCGAGAGCGCCGGCACCCTGTTCAGCCTGCCCTACTTCGACCTCGGCGAAGCGTATCTCGCGCAGACCGGGCAGCTCTACCTGGAGGCGGCGTGTGCGGCGCTCGGTCGGGTGTACAACTTCGGCCCCACGTTTCGCGCCGAGAAGTCGAAGACGCGGCGTCATCTGACCGAGTTCTGGATGTTGGAGGCGGAAGTCGCGTTTCTCGACAATCCCGGTAACCTCGTGCTGCAGGAAGAGCTGATCTGCGCCGTGGTGGCCGACGTGACAGCGCACTGCGCGGCGGAGCTGCACACCCTCGGCCGCGACGTCGACCCGCTGCGCGTAGTCCAGGCGCCGTTCCCACGCCTGGACTACGGCGCGGCGATCGCACAGTTGCAGGCAGGCGGGCGCAGCATCACCTGGGGGCAGGACCTCGGGGCCGAAGACGAGACGATCCTGGCGCGCGCGCATGAACGCCCGGTGTTCATCGTCAACTATCCGCGCGCAGCGAAGCCATTCTACATGAAACGCAACCCCGATGATCCGAGGACCGTGTTGTGCGCTGACCTGCTCGCTCCCGAGGGCTACGGTGAGATCATCGGCGGCTCGCAGCGGGAGGACGACTACGACCTGCTCAGCGCCCGCATCGGCGAGGCCGGGCTGCCTGCCGAAGCGTACCGCTGGTACCTCGACCTGCGCCGCTTCGGCAGTGTGGTCCACTCCGGATTCGGGATCGGGCTGGAACGTACCGTCGCCTGGCTCACGGGCACCCACCACATTCGGGAGAGCGCGCCGTTCCCGCGCACCCTGTCCCGCATCTATCCATGAACCCGGCACGCTCGCGCACGAGTGGGTATACTGACGCTACGGCGTGTACTGATCGGATCACGCCGGCAAAGCAGGAGATGCCTGTGTATCGATGTCCTTGTCTTCCGTGTCACGGAGCGACCGTGTGTACCACCTTGGAATAGCGTACCTGTTGTGGGCGATCGGCGGTTTCGGAACTCTGGGTCTGCACCGCTTCTATCTGCGCAAGCACGGCACCGGCTTGCTGTGGCTACTCACCGGCGGCTTGTTCTGGATCGGTGCAATCGTAGACCTGTTTCGCATGCCTCAGATGGTGCAGGACGCGGCGCTGGAAGCCGGCGACCGTGCAGCGCAGCCGGAGCTGGAAGATCCGGTGCAGCAGTCGCTGGAACAGGTAATTCTGCGGGTCGCCAAAGCGGGTGGCGGCGTGGTGTCGACGGCGGAGGTAGCGACCGGCGGCACCTGGAGTCTCGACGAGACCCGCGCGTACCTCGACGAGATGGTAAACAAGGGCCACGCCGAACAACGGGCCACCCGGAACGGAACGCCTCCCCTGGTTTACGTGATTCCTGAATTCCTGACCGACGCCACCCGCAACCGGCTGGAAGCGTTTTAGGAGGTCTGTCGCGTCGCGACAGGCTCATGGCGCAGGCCGGCCGGGCCGAAAGCGGCGCCGCAGACGGCCGTTTCGGGGGTGCTGAAGCGGTTCTTCGGTCAGCCGATTCGCCCCTTGGTCGACATGGCTCGGTCGGACCGCGCGTACGCGGCCGCCAACGCGCGCCCCAGTGCCTTGAACAACGCCTCGACCATGTGGTGGGCGTTGGCGCCGTGGCGTAGCGTGGCGTGAATGTTGATCCGGGCGCGCGTGGCCAATCCGATCAGGAACTCACGCACCAGGGCAACGTCGAAACTGCCGGCGGCAGGCTGCAGGTAGTCGGCATGATAATGGAGATAGGGTCGGCCACCGACGTCGATCACCACTTCGGCCAGAGCGTCGTCCATCGGCACCAGGGCGCTTGCGAACCGCACCACCGGCGTGCTCCCGCACGCTTGCCGCAGACCGTCGCCGAGCACCAGTCCCACGTCCTCGACCAGGTGATGAGCATCGACCTCTACGTCGCCGCGCGCATGCAGGTCGAGGGCAAAGCCGCCGTGGAACGCCATCGCGTGCAACATGTGGTTGAAGAATGGTACCGGGGTATCGATGCGTACCGCATCGCCGCGGTCCAGACCTACCTGTACGATGATATGCGTCTCTTCGGTGCGACGTTCTACCTGTGCACTGCGCAGTTGAGCAACTGCCATGGTTCGAAAGGGTGATCTACCAGTGGTCGTAGGCGACGATGTCGGAGAGCGCCTTGCGGGACTGCCGGGGCGGCTCGTGATCGGTGTATCCGAGCGCCACCATGACCACGACGCGCATGGCGTGGGGAATGCTCAGCAGATCCTGTACCTCTTGTTCGTCGAACGTCGTCATGGCACAGGAACCGAGCCCTTCATGGGCAGCCTGCAGCATCATGAACGCCGACGCGATGCCCAGATCCACCGGGTAGGAGAGCTGGCCGTTGGGCATGCGGTAGTCGACGTTGGTAGTGCACACCGCGATGACTATCGGCGCGGTGACGATCTGTTCGGCCCCGAACGACGCCTCTGCCAGCTTGGCGAGGACATCTGACTTGCCGACGACGATGAAACGCCATTCCTGACGATTCTTCGCCGAAGGAGCCAGTCGAGCAGCCTGGAGGACGCGCTCGACGCTTAGCATGCTTACCTGCCGCGCATCGAATCGTTTGGCACTGCGTCGCGCCGTTATCGCCGGGAGTAGATCCATCTGTGGGGTGCCAGCCCCAACCGGGGCTGTTAAACATTACTATATCGCCATGCGCGGTGCAATCACAGCGCTCAGCGCAGTTTGTATGCTGCTCGCGTCGGCTGCGACGCCGCGAGCGCAGAGCGGCGATTCCGCAAAATGGTACGCTTCCTTCGCGGCAGACGCCGCGTACTTCACCGCGCTCCAATCACCCGATCGCGAAGCGACCATCGAGCTGGACGCCGCTACGTACGCGTACCGTCGTCTGGCGACGTCGGGATTGCGGCCGCGCCTGCAACTGATGACCGAAAGCCACGTCGGCGGACCCGGCTCGGCCATCGTGGAAGCGACGGTGCCGGGCACCCAGCCTGATTCCCTGTTGATCGCGGTTCCCCTGGCCCTGCCGACTGCCCGGCGCTCCGACATGACGGCCGACGAACACGCAGATGGCGCCGTTCTGGCGCTGCTCCTGGGTTTCGCACAGATGCTGGCGAATGCGCCGCAGCCCCCCCCCGTTACCGTGCGGTTTCTGTTTCTGGGAGCCGAGCGCGGCGACCCCGACCTCGGTTATCCGTTCGGCAGCCGCAGGTTCCTGCAGGATTTTCTGGCCAGCGCTCCGACGGCGGTACTGTACGTCGATCTGGCCGGAGTTCCGGACGTGGTGGAACTGCGCACCGGTGGGGATGCGGTAGTCGCTCCCCCCTGGTTGATCCGGCGTGTCACGGCTGCTTTCCATGCCGCCGGTCAACCGGTACGCGTACCGCCGTCACACGCCCACCACCTGGTACGCCTCGGCCTGCAACGGGATCCGTCCCTCGCTCCATTCCACCGCGCCGGCCACCCGGCGCTGCGCCTGACGAACCACACGACTACGCGCGGCGAGGCGGCCCCGCATACCGCTTCCGCCGACCTGCGGCTGGCGCGGATGGCGCAGTTCCTGACCCTTCTCGTAGCGGAATTCGGGAGTGGCATTCCCGATACCTGGGATCGGAACTACCTGCTGCTCGGCGGGCCGGCATCACTGCACATCATGCCGGAATTCGAGTACGTCGCGCTGGTGGTGGTCGCCATCGCGCTGGTGATCGCCTACGCCTTCGCCGCTGCGAGGCAATTGCGATACGCGGCGCAGACGCTGTGGCAGAACGTGTCGCGCATCCCCCCCATGGCCGCGGTCGCCGTTACCGCCCTCGCGGCCGGCTCGGCGGGCCTCGCTGTGCTGGCCAGGCCCCGGGAGAGCCCTGCACTCTGGCAGCAGGCACCGCTGCTGTTCCTGACGCTCAAACTTGGTATTGCCGCACTGGTAGCCACGCTGGCGCGGTACGTAGTGGTGAGCCGTTCCAGACCGGCGCGTCGCGAGCCGATTGCCGGCTTCTACCTCGCGGCCGCGGCGCTGTTGCTGTTGCTCCTCGTCGGCTTGGCGGCAGCGGTCAACGTCGCGCTGGCCTACCCGTTCCTGTGGGCGCTGTTGTGCGTGCTGCTGGCCAATCTCGCACGTAATCGCTGGATCAAGCTGATCTGGATCGTCCTCGCCCCGGTGTGGATCGTACGGATCGTCGGCAGCCTGTTTCTGCTGCCGGCCCCCCTGCCGGTCGTGGCGCTGTTGCTGTTCGCCCCGCTGTCGATCGATCTGGTCGCGAGCGCCGTGCTGCTGCCGCTGTTCCTGGTCGCACGCGGGGGCGTGGTGAGCTTTGCCGGCTACCGGCGGGTCGGTCCGCTGTATCGGCAGCAACTGTGGTCAGGTCTGGCGATCGCGATGCTGGTAGCGCTGCTTGGGGTCGGCAGCGCGGTAGCTCTATCGCTGTGAGCCTGTCGACTGCGACAGGTCACAGCACAGGCCGACTGGGCCGAAAGCGGCTTCATGAGGCGGTTCGGGGCGCGGCGTGGATGAGAGTCGATGGACAGCACGTGCCGCCGGCCGGGCCGACCTGCATACCGATTCAACCTCCGGCGTTGCGCACTTCGGAGATGTAGCTGCCGTCGAGTCCGTCGACCTGCTGGACCCAGGCGAGGAACTTCTCCGCCTCTTCGCGGCTGGCATAGGGACCGACCCGAACCCGGAAGAACAGGTCCGCTCCGGATGCCCGCGTGGTGACGCGGCTCACGATGCCCTGATCGCTGAGCCGCTGCCCGAGCGCGTCGGCGCGCGTGCGGCTCGCGAAACTACCCACCTGCACCCAGAACTCGTGCAGCGGCGACGAGGGAGCCAGCTTGGCCATGGGTACGGTGCGCCTGGTAACCGGCGCCACGGCGGTGGCAGCAGGAGCGCCGATCCTGACGGAGGTGGGAGTCCTGGCAGTTGCAGCCGGAGCAGCGCGGACTTCGCTGGTCGGGATGGCGCGCACCTCCGGGGGAGCGGCCGTGCTGGCCGGAGCCGGCGTATCCACCGTCACGCGAGGCTTCGGCTGTTGTTGCACCGGCGACTGTCGTTGCGCCGGCGACGTCTCCGGCCTGGATTCCAGGCCGCCGTTAGCCGGTACCGCTGGATCGAGCCCCGTAAGGGTGCTCTTCGGGTCGCTGGCGTCTCCGGCCTGCTGTGCAGTACTCGCCGATCCTGATGCTACGTACTCGAACGGTTCGCCGCCCCGCCCGGGCCGCGGCAGGGTGAAGTCGGCCCGGGCGATGCTGTCGACCGGGCGCAGCCAGTACAACCCGCCGGTCAGTACCACGACCAGCAGGAGGGCGACGCCTCCCATGACCCACCACAGTCGATTTCTCGAATCCATATGCCCCCCGACTTCATTTCTGTTTCAATCATCGACGCCGGATCTGCGCCACTTGATGCGGGGGCGATGTACTCGGTTGCGCCACGATACCGCCGCCTCGGCATCACTATCAGCCTATCCTGTCCGTTGCGAACAGCCGCTTTCTCGGCTCCCGGGCGCCGGCGCCCAGCCGCCGCAGTGGTCCGTTAGCGAGCCGCCAGCTTGGCATTCATCCGGCGGCGTTCGAGGGCGGGATACTGCACGCCGGTAAACAGAAGAAACTGCTCGAACGCCTGGCCGAGCAACATCTCCCGGCCGTAGATCAGTGTGCATCCAGCCGCCTTGGCGCGTTGCAGGAGGGGCGTGTCAGGCGGCGTGTAGACAATGTCGTACACCACCTCGCGGCCGGAGAGCGGTACCCGGGGGATCGGATCATCTGCCGCCTCCGCCCGCGATTCGGCGCCGTGGGCATCCATTCCGACACTGGTCGCCTGCACGATCAGATCCCTGTAGGCTCTCACGCGCTGCACGAGATCGGGTGCCGACAGTGCCACCGCCTGCGCTCCCATCCGCGCCGCCAACTGCTGCGCGCGCGGTAGGCTTCTGTTCGCGATCAGCACCTCGACCTGTGCGGTGCGCAGTGCCCACACGATTGCCCGCGCCGCACCTCCCGCTCCGACTACGGTAGCACGGCGGATACGACCATCGGTCAGCATGCCCTCGAGCGGCGCCAGGAAGCCACCCGCATCGGTGTTGTAGCCCACCCACCTGTGCCGTTCCCGTACCATCGTGTTGCAGGCGCCGGCGCCGCTCACCGAGGGATCCGCGCGCTGCAACAGGGGCATCACCCTCTCCTTGTGCGGAATGGTCACCGACAGCCCGCGCACCCCCAATGACGGCGCCAGCTCGAGGAACGCCGCCACGTCATCTACGAGGAACGGCACGTAGGTTCCGGCCAGGCCGGCAGCCGCCAACCCGCAATTGTGCAACTCCGGTGAGCGTGAATGGGCTACCGGACTACCAATCAGACCGTAGACCGGAGTCGCGGCGCGCAGCGTGCTGAAACGATAGCGGCGCTGCATGGTGATGGGGTCGAGGTGGCCGGGCGCCGCCGATCGCTTGCCGATCGAGGTGAAGGTCGACCACGCCCCCAGTTTCGCCGCCAGCAGCCGCGTTGCCACGCCGTAATCTCCCATGCCGATGACGATGTGTGGTCCGGGCACCGTTTGTGCGGCGGCCACGATGCGCGCCAGATCGGTGCAGCCGTGCGGCGTTACGGCGAGCTTCGGGATTTCCCGGCTGCGGCGCGGCAACCCACGCAACAACGCCGGCAGGTGCGGCGGCGTACCTGCCGGGTCATGCAATGAGCGAATGATGCGCGGCCCCCGACGCGGCAGCGCGACTGCTCTGTCGGGGAGATCCGACTCCAGATCCAGGAAGCGGAACGAAGCGCGCGCTGCGGCTGCCAGCAGCCCCCGCCGCCTCGACTCGGAGGCCACCCAGCCGCCGCCGTCGCAGCGCCGGCGAATGGTGCACAGAGCCGGCAGCGGGCACTCCAGCGCGAAGCGCGCGATACCACTCCACTGCGAGTGATGGAGCAGGTCTACACGCAACTCCACCATGTCCACCAAGTGGCGATAGTTGTGCGCCTGAGCAAGGCACTCCGCCAGTGTGGACGCAGTAAGGCAGAGACAGAGTCGCGGCCGAGCGTAGGCGTCGGACCGGTGCACGGATGACAACGGCGTGCGGCGGGGTTACGGCGGCACCACGCCGCGAGCCTGCCGGATTGGCGTGTCAGCGGCAGATCCGGCAGGGCTCCGTACGGGCAGGAGGGGTTGGGCCCGGAGCGACGCCGCAGGCGACGGTACTGGAACGACTGGAACGCTCAGCGTGGTGGAATGTAGAGCTGCCAGCCGGGATAGATCAGGTCCGGATTCTGGATGAGCTTGCGGTTCCGATGCCAGATCTTCGGCCACAACCACGGATTCCCGTAGATGAAGTCGTACTCGGCAATCCGCCACAGCGAATCGCGACGCTCCGGGATCAGCCGCACCGTATAGATCTGATCGAAGGCAAACGCCGCAAAGGCGGCGCCGTAACGCTGCGCCTGCTCGAAGTACTCGACCGCGCGTTGGTAGTCGCCGGCGTTGCGCTGATTCACTCCCCGTACCCACAACTCCTTGGCGTGTTGCAGCAACTGGTGTTGCGGCACGTCTCCAGCAGCCATCCCGGCCATCGCCGGCACTCCCCGGGACTCGGCGTCGGCCGCCCCCCTGCCTCCTTCGAGGTAGGGCGAACCCTCCCACGGAACCGGGTCCACCGTGATCTCATCGTCGGTGATGACCGTCAGCAGTGAGGCGCTCTCCAGCTCGTTCATGACCACGAACATGAGTTCATCGGCTTTCTCGCGGGTAACTTCCGCCATCCCGGTGTCGCTCGCCGGCAACGCGGCGCGACCGGCACTGCGCGCCGCTCCGAAGTGGCGCTCCGCGTCATCGAGTGCGTAGTCGTCCAGAGCGGACCTGCCCGCCTGATAGGAATCGTTCAACTCCCTGACCTGCTCATCGGCGCCAAGTCTCGCCCCGACCTGCTCGATGCGATCCATCAATTCCTCGGACTCACTCTTCAATTCGAGTACCCGAGTCAGTTGATCGACCACCGTGTCGCGCAGCAACTCCATACGTGCGATAGCCGCATTCGCCGTATCGGCGCCGTCGGACAGCCTGCCGGCGGCAAACAGATCGCGGGCGTCGGTCACGTCGCCGACTGCCGAGGCATACTCTTCCGGGGAGAACCGATCGACCTGATTCTCGCGGAGCTGTTCCAGGAGATCGGTCATCTGCAAGTCGAGGGCACGCTGCGCCAGACCGAGGGCGTTCTGGTACGCGGTATTGGCCTTGAGCGTGGCCAGCATCAGTGCTTCTCTGGCAGCCGGCGGATCGCTCGATCGGAGCCGCTCGCCCTCGCGCAAAGCATCGCGCGCCTCCTGCAGTGTGACCGGATCGTAGGTATCAGCGTTCGCCTCCGCAGCGCGCGCAACGGCGATTCGCGCCTGCCGCAGGTTCTCCGTCAGATCCACTTCCACCTGCATCGCCTCGGCCGATTGCGGATCTCTCTCGCTACCGGGCGGAGTGGTCGCACAGTGGATCAGGGCGAGGGGCAGCAGGAGGAATATCGCAAGCTTGTTCAACGTCACCGTCACAATATAGCCAAGACTGGTCGCTCTTTTCAGTTCTTCTCCGCGTTCAGGTACGCGTTCAGGTACGCGCTCCGGTCGGTTGCGCTACCGCCGCCTCGCTCTCCATGTCGAACACATGCAGCTTGGTCACGTCGGGATGCAGGTTGACCTCTTCGCCCACCTGAAAGTCGTGCCGCGGCGGCACGCGGGCGATGATCTGATTCTTGGCAGTGCTCACGTAGAGGTGGATCTCTGCGCCCAGGGGCTCCACTACCTCTACCCGTGCCTTGATGTTGTTCCTGGCAGCCGGACTCTCGTCGTACAGCAGATCCTCCGGTCGAATGCCGAACAGCACGTCCTTATCGACATGCGAACGCAGCGAATCGGCCATATCGCCATCGATCTGAATCTGAAAGTCGCCCTCGTCGATCACCATCTGGCCGCCCGACGTGACGACACGAGCATTGACGATGTTCATGGGAGGCGAGCCGATGAACCCTGCCACGAACCGGTTGACGGGCTGGTTGTAGAGCCCGAGCGGGGTGCCGATCTGCTGAATCAATCCGTCACGCATCACGACGATGCGATCGCCCATGGTCATCGCCTCCACCTGATCGTGGGTCACGTAGATCATGGTCGCCTGCAGGCGGGAGTGTAGAGAGGAAA
>CAYFXT010000006.1:0-28102 GCA_964346995.1 uncultured Spirochaetaceae bacterium
GAAGATCACGTTCCACACCAGGAGGCCCTGCGGCAGCAGCATCGCCCAGCGCGTCTTGAGGATGCCCAGGTCGCGCACCAGCAGGTAGTTGGGGATGATGCCGCCGTTGAACAGCATGGTGAATACCAGCAACGCCATGTAGAGGTGGCGCGCCTTGAAGTCGGGGCGCGACAGCGGGTACGCCGCCATCACGGTGAGCACGATGTTGATGGCGGTGCCCACGCTGGCGTAGAACAGGCTGTTGCCGTAGCCGATCCACACCTTGCGGTACTCGAAGATGGCTTCGTAGGCGCGCAGCGTCGGGTTCACCGGCAGCAGCCACACCTGGCCGCCCACGGTCGCCTCCGGCGCGCTGAGCGAGGCGCTGACGATATAGATCAGCGGGTAGGCGACGCCGATGAACACCAGCGCCAGGAAGGCATAGTTGAAACCGTCGAAGGTCACGTCGACGTGGCTCTTGCCGATACGCCGGCGCACTACCCGATGCAGGTCGAGGGCGGGCTCGCGGGCTACCACAGGCTGGTGTCACTGACGCGGCGCGCGATCCAGTTGACAATGAGGATCAGCGCGAGGTTGATGACCGAGTTGAACAGGCCGATGGCGGTGGCGAACGAGTAGTCGGGTACCGGCGAGGCCAGCCCGATCTTGTAGACGTAGGTCTGGATCACCTCGGAAGTGGTGAGGTTGAGCGGGGTCTGCAGCAGGAACACCTTCTCGAACCCTACCTGCATGATGCGCCCGGTCTCCAGGATCAACAGGATGATTGCCACCGGCAGGATGCCAGGCACGTCGATGTGGCGGGTGCGCTGCAGCTTGGAGGCACCGTCTACGATCGCCGCCTCGTGGAGCTGCGGATCGACGCCGGCCAGCGCCGCCAAGTAGATGATCGTGCCCCAGCCGGCATTCTGCCAGATCCCGGAGATCACGTACACCGATTGAAACAGTTCGGGGCTGCTCATGAACGAGATGCGCTCCAGCCCGAGCCTCTCCAGCGCGCCGTTGACCACCCCGGTGTGCAGCGACAGGAACCGCATGATCATGCCGGCCATCACCACGGTGGAGATGAAATGGGGAGCGTAGGTGGTCAACTGCACCGTCTTCCTGAAGCGGCGGTGCTCGACGTTGTTGAGCGCCAGGGCGAGGGCGATCGGGATCGGGAATGAGGCGGCGATCTGATAGGCGGACAGGCCGAACGTGTTCCGTACCACCGTCCAGAATTGCGGCGACTCGAAGAAGCGGTCGAAGTTGGCCATGCCGACCCAGGGGCTGCCGACAATACCCCGCACGGCGAAGAAGTCGCGGAACGCGATCTGCGCCCCCCACATCGGCACGTACTTGAAGATCAGCAGGTAGATGAGCGGCAGCAACAGCAGCAGGTGGAGTTGCCAGTTGACGCGCGCGTCGCGCAGCAGCGAACGCCGCACCTGCCGCGCGGCCAGGGAGTCGGCGGCCTGCCTCATCGCCCGCGCATCCTACCCCACCCCCCACCGCCCGGCAAGGAACACGGCGCGCGTTGCCCGCGGCCGGATCGCATCTTGAAGCGCGACGGACCTCTCGGCGTTTCAACAAGGTAGAGCGGCAGCGGCCCGGCGGGATTGACGGCTGCACCGCGCAGCGTTAGAACAAGTGAGGCAGCCATGAATCGAGACGAGGCGCGGAGGTGAGCGCAGAACTGATCGGCATCCTGGCGGTAGGGGTAGCGCTGGCAACGCTCATGCTGACCGCCCTGCGTGCTGTCCGCACCGACCTGCGGCGCGAAATCGCCCGCGAAACGGGCACGGTGCGCAACGAGCTGCGTGGCGACATATACGCCGCGCGGGACGCACTGCGAGACGAGTTGCGCGGTGACATGCGCGCCATGCGAGACGAGCTGCGCGACGAGTTGCGCGCAGACATACGCGGGTTGGACGACCGTATGCAGACCCAGGAGCACGCGATTGCGCGGTTGGACGACTGTATGCGGACCCAGGAGCGTGCGATTGCGCGGTTGGAGGGGCTGCTGGAGGGAATGCGCGAAGCCGTGATCGTACGCGCCGGCCGCTGGCAGACAACTGCGGACCCGGCGCGCAGCCAGGAAGCCCAGGGCTGATCCGGGCGCGTCAGCCCTTGATGGACCCGATCATGACGCCGCGCACGAAGTACTTCTGTACGAAGGGGTACATCATCAGTACGGGTACGCTGGCAACCACGATCAGCGAGAACTTGAGCAGCTCGCGCAGCCCCTGGCGCGCCTCGTCGTCGATCACGTCGCCGGTCAGCTCCAGGTCGATGTCGTTGGCGATCAGGATCTCGCGCAGCACGATCTGCAGCGGGAACAGGCGGTCGTCGTTGAGGTAGATGAAGGCGTTGAAGAACGCGTTCCAGTGGCCGACGGCGTAGAACAGGGTGTTGACCGCGGTGATCGCGCCCGACAGCGGCACCACGATCTGCCAGATGAAGCGGGCATCACTGCAGCCGTCGAGCTGCGCCGCCTCCAGCAGCTCGTCGGAGATGGTGGTCTGGTAGTACGTGCGGGTGATGATCACGTTCCAGGCCGCGATGGCGTTGGGAATCATCATCACCCAGCGCGTGTTGATCATCCCCAGCTCGCGCACCAGCAGGTAGGTGGGGATCAGGCCTCCCGAGAAAATCATGGTGAAGGTGATCAGGAACATGAACAGGTTGCGGCCCACCAGGTCGCGCCGCGACAGCGGGTAGGCGGCCATGATGGTCAGCACGACGTTGATGATGGTGCCGAAGAAGGTGTAGAACACCGTGTTGGCGTAGCCGCGCCAGATCAGCGCGTAGTCGAAGATGGTCCGGTAGCCGAGCAGGGTCGGCTCCACCGGCCACAGCCACACCCGTCCACCGAGCACCGCGCGCGTGGAGCTGAACGACGCCGACAGCACATAGATCAGCGGATACAGCACCACCGCCATGGCAAGCGCCAGCAGGGCGTTGTTGCACCACTGATAGATGCGGTCGCCGCGACTGCGCGTTATGGCCATCGCCTACCTGCCCTTGACCCGTAACCGCTGGCCAACCGGCGCCGCCGGCACGGCGATTTCGATCGTCCTCCCTGTCGCGGAGTGACCATGCCGTCTCACCACAGGCTGGTGTTGCTCACCCGCTTCGCGATCTCGTTGACGGTGATGATCAGCGCGAAGTTGATCACCGAGTTGAACAGCCCGATCGCCGACGAATAGGAGTACGCCGGCAGGTTCGACTCGATGCCGATCTTGTACACGAACGTCTGGATGATCTCCGACGACTGCAGGTTGAGCGGGTTCTGCATCAGGATCACTTTCTCGAAGCCGACGTTCATGAGCTGGCCCATGCGCAGGATCAGCAACACGACCGCGGTAGGCAGAATGCCGGGCACGTCGATGCGCCAGGTACGCTGCAGCTTGCTCGCGCCATCGACGATGGCCGCCTCGTGCAGGGTCGGGTCGATGCTCGCCAGCGCCGCCAGAAAGATGATCGTACCCCAGCCAGCCTCCTGCCAGATCCCGGACCACACGTAGACGCTCCAGAACAGCCCGGGTTCGCCCATGAAGTGGATCGCCTCGAAGCCGAGCGCCTTGATCAGCGCGTTCACCGCCCCGTAGCGCGGCGACAGGAACTGCAGCAGCAGCCCGACCATCACCACGGTGGAGATGAAGTGGGGCGCATAGGTGACCATCTGCGCGGTCTTCTTGAAGCGCGGCGCTTCCGAATTGTTGATCAGCAGCGCCAGGATGATCGGGATCGGAAACCCGGCCACCAAGGTGTAGACGGCGATGCCGACCGTGTTACCGACTACCCGCTCGAACTGGTAGGAGCGGAAAAACTTGACGAACTGGTCGAAGCCTACCCACGGGCTGCCCCAGACCCCCTTGATGGCGACGAACTCGCGGAATGCGATCTGCGCACCGTACATCGGCAGGTAGTGGAAGATGACGAAGAAGGAGATCGGTACGGCGAGGATCACGTAGAGCTGCCAGTTCCCCCGGATCCGCACCAGGAGCCGTCCGCGACGCCGGGAGACCGGTCGGGCCGCTGCCATCCTGGCGTCAGCCATGCCGTCATTCTATCAGCAACGTGGATGCGCCGCCGGACCCGTCCACCAGGTTCGGCGCCGATCCCGACCTGCGGTCGTGCGCCGCGGTTGAACGGCGTTCGTGCTGGTCTCCCACCGGCGATGGTCGCGCGGGTCGCGGCCGTCGAATTTGGCGTTTGCGCGGCAGTCCGGTACCCTGAGACAAACCATGAGTAACGGAAATCGGCGCGTCACGGCCAGCGTCAGTGGCGGCACCTACGTGCTGGTCGGGATCGGCGTCGCCATTGCCTCAGGGGGTTGGGCGTCGCTGCCGATGGCTTTCATCTCCGGAGCGTTCTGGCCGGCTACGCTCGGCTACTGGTTGATACGGGCGCTGCAGCAGTACGCCGGCGGGGGGTAAGGCTCGTCGGCCGGCGCCGTCCGCCACCGGCGCCGGCTCCGCAGATGCAACGCGCCGGGGATGTCCGAACGCAGGCGCCCACGCAGCGCAGTCGTGCCCGGGCAACCGGGCTATCCGCGCCGGTGGTCAGCTTCCGCACCAGCGCCACCACGCCCTGGGCCAGGAGGGCCCCCAGAACCAGGTAGATCCACCAGGGCAGGTTGCGGCCGAACGCCAGCACGTACCCGTAGGGGAGTGCCGTGGTGCCGAGGAATACCGAGCTCCACACCGACACCTGGTGCCGCTGCCTGTTCGCCAGCGCCTTCGTCAGCCGGAAGATCGAGTAGTAGAAAAGGGGTGCGCAGAGCGTCGTCAGAGCGATGAACAGGTACGGGTTCACGCCATGGCTGGCCGAGATCGTCGCTGCCCACCGCTGCAGGAGCGCCGCCAGATCCAGGCCCGCGCCACTCATCGCACGCCCCGTCGAATGAGACGGCTGATGGCGAAGTCCAGCCACCGGTCCGGCAGCAGGCCGGCAAGGCGGGTCATGAAGTTGGCTTCCGTCACGAGATGGCGCGGCTTCGGCTTGCGGCGGCCGAGCACCAGGTGCACGGTGCGCGCAATGGTCTCCGGCGGACGTCCTCCGGCGCGGGCGCGTTCCAGCATGACGCGGCCGAAGGCACGCGCCCGGTGCGCGAAGATCGAATCGTCGATCAGTGCGGCGTCGGGATCGGTCTTGTCCCAGATGGGGGTCCGGATCGCTCCCGGCTGGATCACGCTCACCTTCATCCCGCACGGCTCCAGCTCACGCCGCAACGAATCCGAGAACGCTTCGAGCCCGAACTTGCTGGCGACGTACGGTCCCATGAACGGCATGGCTACCCGGCC
Source organism: uncultured Spirochaetaceae bacterium (assembly GCA_964346995.1). Taxonomy (GTDB): domain Bacteria; phylum Spirochaetota; class Spirochaetia; order SZUA-6; family Bin103; genus Bin103. Next base: position 5,286 of record CAYFXT010000006.1, read on the forward strand.
TCCGGTCGACGAGATGTTCACGATGTGGCCCCTGGCCGCCAGCAGCAGCGGAAAGAAAGCGCGCGTGACGCGGTGGACGCCAACCAGGTTGACCTGGAGCTGGTCGCTCATCTCCTCGGGGGTGACGTCCATGAGCGGCCCCGCGACCACGGAGCCGGCGTTGTTCACCAGGACGTCCAGGGTGTCGGTCAGCACCTGCACGTGAGCCACCGCTGCATCCACGCTGTCGGTGCGCGTCACGTCCAGCCGCACGGGGACGACGTTCTTCATCCGGCCCAGCTCGCCGAGGTCGCGATCCTTGCGCGCTCCGGCGAACACACGGTCGCCGCGCGCGGCCAGATACTCGACAATGGCGCGGCCGATTCCGCTGCTCGCTCCGGTAACCAGGATCTTGCGCGCCGTCGATGCAGGCTTCACCGAGCGGGCAGGGCGCGCGACTCCCGTTGCCTGCGTTGCGTCGTTCATTGCCATCATCTCCGCCTGCACCTTCAACTCACCACCGCCGGGTTCAGCGGCGCAGCACTCGTCTGCTGCAGACGCAGCTCCGCGCGCTCGAACTGGTTGCTGACCGAACGGGTGAAGACGGTTCGCGGCGTGACGCTGCTCACCACGGCGACGATCTTGTTGAGCCATCCCGGTATGATGCACGCGCGACCGCGCAGCGTACGCGAGAGCGCGATCCTGGCCACCCGCTCCGGGCGCAGCGCGGACAGCCTGCCGCCCAGTCCGTTGGCGCCGATGCGGGTGGCGGCAGCGCCGTTGGTCGGCATGCCGCCGGGACAGAGCACGCTGACCCCCACCCGCGAGCGGTGCAGCTCTTCGCGCAGCGCGAGCGTGAAACTGAGCACGAACGCCTTGGATGCTGCGTAGACCGGCATGTACGGCATGGGACCCATCGCGGCCAGGCTGGCCACGTTCAGAATATACGACGGCCCGTTGCGCTGGAGCGTCGGGATGAGCAGGTGCGTGGCCCTGACGACCGCAGCCATGTTGAGGTTCATCACCCGCTCGTTGCGCGCGAGCGAGGTGTCCGCGAACAGACCGTGGGTGCTGACGCCGGCATTGTTGATCAACAGCCGCAGGGGCCAGCCGTGGGAAGCAACCCAGTGCGCGACCTGCTCCGGGCCCGAAGGATCGGTCAGGTCCCGTTCGAGATAGTGAGACTCGACTCCGTATCGTGCGGCGATTTCGGCGCTGAGCGCACGCAGGCCGGTTCCCGGCAGCGCCACCAGCAATGGATGCATCCCGCGGCGAGCGCACTCCTCGGTAAATGCCTTGCCCAGCCCCTGGCTGGCACCGGTGATCAGCGCGTAGGCGCCTGGAACAGTTTTCATGATGCGTCTCCTCACGGAGCGCTCGATCAAGAACCGTGCCAGTCGCCGTCAGAGATATTCAATTACTTTCAGAGAATAGCGTTGTGAGCATCGTCGCGGAGCCTGAACGGTGCCGGTCCGCCGGCAACCGGCGTTGCGCCGGCGGCAAACAGCCGCAACCGAAGTTGCCTGCCGCGTGTGCTAAGATCACTTGCGCCCCATGGATGCACACCGCTGATGGCAAGAATCTGGCAGTTGTTGGTGCTAGCCCCGGGCGAGACCGTCCAGGTCTGGCGGGAGCCCCGGGATCCGTTCATCCTCGGCGTCTTTTTCGGCGTGATGGCGATCCTCGCCATCTACCACCTGCTGCTCTCCCTCTCGCTGCGCGATCCGAGCTATCTCGCCTACGCGCTGCTGCTCGTGTCGTTCATCAGCGTGCTCGCGATCGCCGAGGGCCTGGTCTACCGATATGTGCTTGGCGGCCGCCGGCCGCTGGTCAACAACCTCCTGTCGCTCGGCTTCACACTCCTGCTGCTGCTGTGGATGGCCCAGTTCTCGCGCCTCATTTTCAATACCCGGCGGGAACTTCCGGTCGTGGATCGCGTCCTGGTGGGCATGATCGTGTTCGACGTGGCCAACCTGCTGCTGTGGGTCACCATCTTCGGCGCCGTGCGGTCGACGTATCCGGTCCAGTTCCTGGTGCCGGCCATCGGGACTGTCCACACCGCGCTCCTCCTTGCCGTCGGGGTGATCTGCACGGTGCGCAAAGCGCCTTTCGCCGGGTTGTACTTGTTGGGGTGGGTCCTGATGGCGGGGGGCAGTTGGGTGCAGATGCTGCGCGAGGATCAGCTCGTGGCCGACAACCTCGCCACGCGCTACGCGATGTACTGGGGAGTACTGGGCCAGATCTCCTGTCTCACGCTGACCGTCTCGTTCCGGCTGGACCGCATGCGCCAGCACCGGGAGCAGCAGATGCGGAAGCTGATGGAGGCCGACAAGCTGGTTTCGATCGGCAGCATGGCCACGAGCCTGGGGCACGAGATCGCCAACCCGAACAGCGCCATTGCGTCGAATGCCGCGTTTCTGCGCCAATACTACGAGCACGTCGTGGCGCTGCTTGATGCCGCTGGGGAGAGCGACGGCGATGGATTCATCGGCGACCTGCCCCATCGCGTGGTGCGCGATCGGATGCGGCGCGCCATCGCCGGAATCGTGCACAGCGCCGACCGCATCGCCGGCATCATCTCCGCGTTCCGAAGCTTCTACCGGCGCACGCGGGTAGAGCATACCGAGATGGTGGACCTGAACCGGGTGGTGGATTCCGCTCTGGTCGTCTTCGGTCACCAGATACGGCGCCACAACATCCCGCTGCGGATGAAGCTCGTGCCGTCGCTGCCAGCGGTGGCGGGCAACGCGCAACAGCTCGAACAGGTTGTCGTGAACCTGCTGTCGAATGCGGTCGAGGCGATCCGGGAAGCGCGCCACGTGGGTGACGAGGGCGGCGTCGAGGGCATCACGATCACTACGCGCGCGTCGGACCAAGGCGTGGAGCTGATGGTCGCCGATGACGGTGTGGGGATGGAACCGGGGACCGTGAATCGCATCGGGGAGGTGTTCTTCTCCACGCGCGAAGAACGTGGCGGGACCGGCCTGGGGCTGTACGTCTCGAATCACATCATCGGCGAGCACTCGGGCAGCCTCTCCTTTGCGTCGGAGCGTGGCGCCGGCACGACAGCTACCGCCACACTGCCGTCGGCGTCGACCGGGAACGCCGCTGCCCGGTCCGCAAATGCCGGCCGGCCGGCGATGCCGGAGTATCGATTATCGTCGTCTTCCGTGGCGCGGAATGACCGTGCTGACGCCCCGTAAACACGCCATACCGGCCACCAAGCGCGCCGCGGCTCCCGAGCGGCCGATCCTCGTCGTGGACGACGAAGTGGAGGTGCTGGAGAGCACGGAGTTGCTGCTCTTCACCCTCGGTTTGCACAACGTCGTGCTCTGTTCTGACAGCACTCGGGTGATGGGTCTCCTGGATCAGCACGACCCGCTGTTGATTCTGCTCGATCTGGCGATGCCGCGCATTTCGGGTCAGGAGCTCCTGGAGCACGTCACGTCGACTCGTCCCGACATTCCGGTGGTGGTCGTGACGGGGACGAACGACCTGGCGGTCGCGGTGCAGTGCATGAAGCTCGGCGCCTACGACTTCGTGCTGAAGCCGATCGACAAGGATGCGTTCGAGCAGGCGATCCGGCGGGCGCTCGAGCAGCGCAGCCTCAAGGCACAGATCTCCCGTCTCAGGCACCGCCTGATTCATCGCGCGCTGGAGCATCCGAGGGCGTTCGCACCAATCGCCACCAACAACCGGACGATGCTCGCGCTGTTCTCCTACATCGAAGCGATCGCGCCAAGTCCGGAGCCGGTGCTGATCACCGGGGAGAGCGGCGTCGGCAAGGAGCTGTTCGCTCAGGCCGTGCACCGGCTCAGCGGCCACAGCGGGGAACTCGTGGCGGTCAACCTGGCGGGGTTGGACGACACGCTGTTCACGGATACGCTGTTCGGGCATCGGAAAGGGGCGTTCACCGGGGCTGCCAGCGAACGGCGCGGATTGATCGAACGCGCCGCCGGCGGCACCATTTTCCTGGACGAAATCGGGGATCTGAGCATGGCGTCTCAGGTCAAGCTGCTCCGGCTTCTCCAGGAGCGGGAGTACTACCCCATCGGTTCCGACCTTCCCCGGCGCTCCGACGCCCGCGTGGTGACCGCGACGAATCAGGATCTCGGCCGTCAGGTCGCCGAGGGTGCGTTTCGCAAGGACCTCTTCTACCGGTTGAACACTCACGGTGTCCACGTCCCCCCACTCCGCGAGCGGCAGGATGATCTGCCGCTCCTCGTCGCCTGCTTCGCGGAGGAAGCAGCTCGCAGTCGCGGCAGGCGCAGCGTGGAGGCAGGGGACGACGTGGTGGCGTTGCTCTCCCGCCACCCGTTCCCCGGCAACGTGCGGGAATTGCGGTCCATGGTCTTCGACGCCGTGTACCGCATGCAAGGTAACCTCCTTGCGGCCGGCGACATCGAGGCGCTCGGCGGCGACGTGATCGCGACCGGCCTACCGGTTGCGGAGTCGCAGGCGGTCGAACCTGACGTGGCGTTCGGGGGCCAGCTCCCGCAGCTCAAGGAGGTCGGCGACCTGCTGGTAGCGGAAGCACTGCGCCGCACCGGCGGTAACCAGTCCCAGGCGGCCGCTCTCCTGGGCGTCAGCCATCAAGCGTTGAGCAAACGGCTGCGCAGCCGGCGGGACCCATGACCGACACCTCCGGACCACCCCCGGGTGTCCGCGCCCGAACGGCGAACGACAGCCCACGATTGCGTAGCGTGGGATAGTCCGGGCAACGCGACAGCTTGCTTGCCGCCCGGCGGGCACGGCGACTATGATCGGCAGGCGAAATCCCACAGGAGGGACGAATGATGCGCAGACCGAGGACCGTCGCGATTGGAGCAATGATTGCCTTGTTGGCGATGGGGGCGGCCACGGCCGCGTTCGCGGCGGGCGAGACCGAGTCGGGGGCCTCCGGCGTGGCGATGTCGGCGCCGGGGGTGCTGCCGATCGTCGAAGAGACGGTAACCCTGCTGGTGGCGGCGATCCCGCACGCCACGGTGGAGAATCTGACCACCAACTACGCCACCGAGTGGCTGGAGCAGCAGACCGGCGTACACGTGGAGTGGAACGTGCTGCCGCGCAAGGATGCGCGCCAGAAGATCAATCTGATGCTCACCAGCGCAACCGACCTGCCCGACGTGTTCCTGGGCAACGGCGCCGTCACCCCGGAACAGGCGGCACTGTACGGCGGTCAGGGGCTGTTCCTGCCGCTGAACGACTTCATCGACCAGTACAGCACCGAGGTCAAGCGGTTCTTCGAGGAGAACCCGCTGATCAGGAAGATCGGCACCTCGCCGGACGGCAACATCTACAGTCTGGGCAACTACGACCTGTGCTACCACTGCTACTACAGCCAGCGCGTCTGGTACAACAAGACGTGGCTCGACCAGCTCGGGCTGCAGGTGCCGCAGACCACCGAGGAGCTGTATGCGGTGCTGACGGCGTTCAAGACGCAGGACCCCAACGGCAACGGCAAGGCCGACGAGGTGCCGTTCACCGGCGCCACCACCGGCTGGAACACCACCCTCGACGGCTACCTCATGAATCCGTTCGAGTACAACGACGCCCGCGACCGCCTCTATCTCGACGGCGGCTCGGTGGTGGCCGCGTTCACCACCGACGGCTGGCGCGATGGGCTGCGCTGGATGAACCGACTGTACGGCGAGGGATTGATCGATCAGGAGGGGTTTACCCAGGATCAGAACCAGATGAAGCAGGGCGTGGAGGGTGAGACGATCCTGTACGGGGCGATCGCGGCCGGAGTGCCGGCGGCGTTCTCGCTCAACGAGGGCGAGGCCACCAGGAACTTCTCCCTGCTGCCGCCGGTGGCCGGGCCGGCCGGCCTGCGCCGTACCCCGTTCTTCCCGCCCGAGCACGGCTTCCGCAACGGACGCTTCGTCATTACGCGCGAAGCCGAGCACCCGGAGGTGGCGTTCCGCTGGGCGGACTACATGTATGCCGAGGAGGCTACGCTGACCCTCTACTTCGGCGAGCAGGGGGTGGACTGGAAGTATTCGGAACCGGGCGAGGTGGGCGTCGACGGCCTGCCGGCGCTGTTCGAGGAGCTGACCATGGTGCGCGGCGTGCCGGGCCAGAACCAGGCGTGGAGCCACATGTCGCCACGCCACGCGAGCTGGGCGATCATCCAGAGCCGCACCACCGACCCGGACGACATCTGGTACATCGAGAAGCGCCTCTACGACGTCACCAAGAGCGGTCAGGAGCCGTACGGCGCACCGGCGGATATGGTACTGCCACCGCTGTTCGTGTCGCTGACCGACCAGCAGGAGTTCAACGAGCTGCGCACCACGATCAACGAGTTCGTGCGCGAGAACGTCGCCCTGTTCGTAACCGGCAAGCTGGATCCCGAAACCGACTGGGACGCCTACCTGGCGGAGCTGGACAAGATCGGCATCGACCGCTACCTGGAACTGGTGCAGAGCACCTACGACCGCGACTACCGGTAGCGAACGGAACGGACGCGACGAGGCGGAGCATGAAGATCCTGGTGACCGGAGCAAGCGGGTTCATCGGCCGGGCGCTGGTGCGCGAGCTGGCACAGCGGCACGACGTGGTGGCGCTGGCGCGCGGGCGCCCGGAGCTGGCGGTGCCGGTGGTGCGCGGCGACTTCCAGCAGTACAAGGACCTGTTGCGGCTGGATGAGCACCGCTTCGACGGCGCCGTTCACCTGGGCGCGGTGACCGGCGGCGCGCCCGAGCACATCGCGATCATGGTCAATGCCGTCGGCACGCGTACCCTGCTGCACTACCTGCGCCACCGCGGCTGCCGCAAGATCGTCACTGCCAGCTCCATCGCCGCGGTAGGCTTCCAGACCACGGCGTTTCGTCCCTTGCAGCTTCCGATCCCGGACGAGCATCCCTGCCTGGCCCGTGACGGGTACGGGGTTTCCAAGTATCTGATGGAGGAGCTGACCCGCTACGTGCAGCGCCAGGACCCGGAGCTGGACATCATCAACCTGCGCCTGTCTTCGGTGTGCCCGGACGATGCGCCGCGCCCGCTGGTAACGCCGGGGCCGCTGCGCGAGTGGGCCTTGGGCAGCATCGCCATGATGACCCTGCGGGACGCGGTCGCGGCATTCACCGCGGCCGTGGAGGCGCCGCTGAAGCCGGGCCTGCGCATTCTCAACACCACCGGGCCGCGCGCCTGGGTGGCGGCGCCTACGGCCGAAGTACTGCGTGGCTGGTGGGGCGACGACGTAGATCTGAGCTGGTGGGAACAACCGGGCCGCGAGTGGGACAGCGTCTACGACGTGCGCCGCATCGAGGAGGAGCTGGGTTTCGTGGCCCGCCACGGCCCGCCTGCGTCCTGACCACGCACCGCGAGCGCCCCGGCAGCTTCTTCCTGCCGGCCGACCTGACGCGGGTGCCCCGGACGGAATTGGGCCTTATCCTGCGGGCTCGTCCTCTGCCGGTTCGCTCTGCGGCACGAGGCGGTACCAGAACCGGTCGCTGATGATCAGCCCGTCCCGAAACGTGAACAATGCCACCCCCGTGCGATACTTCCGCTTGCCCTCGTAGTGGGCAACCTCCACCGCCGCGCAGTCTCCCTCGATGATGATCTGCTCGACCTCGACCCGGAAGTCACTCTGCCCGGCAAGCTGGTCGGCCAGTATCCTCTTGTGTTCGTCGGCGCTCTTGCTGCCGGCGTCGTAGTGCGCGTAGTGGGGGTGCAACACCTCGTCGATCACGGCAAGGTTGCGTTGGTTGAATACCTCTTCATGGAAGCGCATCAACACCGTGCGATGAGCTTCTACCGACACTTGCGGGCCACCTCCTGGACCCAAGGGTGCCACGGACGACCGTTCAGTGCAACGCACCCAGGACCGACCCGAACCGACACCCGTCGCGGTCGGGTGTGCGTATTCCGGCGACGCCGGCCGGCGCCACGCGCCGGCTCACGCGCACCATGCATAAGGGCCGGGACCGGTGGTACGCAGGAGGGCGGCGATCCGGCGGCGCAGCGCGCCCACCCGGCCGGCATGCGCCGGCACTGTGGCCAGGTTGCGCAGCTCGCGAGGGTCGGTTGCCAGGTCGTAGAGCTCGTCGATGTCGTGGCGGTTGCGCACGTACTTCCAGTCGCCGTCGCGCAGCAGCACGTGCGCGGCGAGCTGGTCCGGCGCCCGGTTGCCGCGGTAGATCGCCTCCTGGCTGGCGATCTCCGCGAGCACCGGGGCCGGCGGCGGTTCCTGCCCGCGGCGCAGCGCGCCCGCGATGGAGCGACCGTCCAGCGGCGCGGGAATGGGCGCCCCCGCCAGCTCCAGGAGCGTCGGCATCAGATCCACTCCGCCGACCGGGCAGTGCACCTCGCCGCCGGCAGGCAGACCGGTCGGCCACGCCAGGATGCACGGCACCCGCACCGCCTCTTCGTACATCAGGCACTTCTCCACGAAGCCGTGGTCGCCGAGCATCTCGCCGTGGTCGCTGCTGAACACCACCACGGTATCGTCGGCCAAACCGAGCCGCTGCAGGTGGGCGAGCAGCCGCCCCATCTCGACATCGATGTGGGTGATCAACGCGTAGTAGTGCGCGAACATGCGCCGATACGCGCGGTCGTCGAGGGTACCCGGAAGGATGCGAAACTTGGCCTCATGCTGGTAGCGCGGCTTGCCGGCCAGCGGGTCGTGGCGCGACGCCGGCAGGGGGACCTGTTCTTCCGGGTAGCGCGCAAGCAGCTCCGGCATGACCATCATCTCCGGATGCGGATCCTTCACCCCGCACAGCAGGAAGAAGGGAGCGCCGGCGAAGTCGTCGAGCAGTTCGATGGCGCGGTCCACGGTCCAGGTGGTGCGCTGCTGGCGCGGATCGTCGATGGTGCCGAACGGCAGCGTGTTCGGTCCGTAGCGCTGCACTTCGGGGGCGCCGCTTCGGTACGGATTGGATACGCCACAGTCGGCGAAGTAGCGCACCAGCGGATCTTCGGGGTCGCGGTGGTAGCGGTAGGTGATCCAGCCGGCATCGAAGCCGTGCTGCGGATGTTCATCGTCGCCGAGGTGCCACACCCCGACGTTGGCGCAGCGGTAGCCCTGTGCGGCGAGCACGTCGGCGATGGTCACGACCTCTGCACGCATGCGGAGCCCCGGCTGGTCGGCGGCGCCGGGCGCGTAGTTGATCCACTGTCCGGTGGCGTGCGGGTAGAGACCGCTCAGCCAGCTCGCGCGCGCCGGAGAGCACACCGGTGAGGCGCAGTAGGCGTTGCGCAATACCATCCCGCGGCGCGCCAGCTCGTCGAGGTGGGGGGTGTGCACGTAGCCGCTGCCGGTGCAACCGAGCGCATCCCAGCGCAACTGATCACACATCACCCAGAGGATGTTGGGTCGCCGCACCGCGGCTGACGATTCCATGTCGATTACTCTCCTGTGGGCTGCCGGGCGCCGGCGACAGTTGACCGATGCTACCGGCGCCGGTAGCGTGCCGTAGCGGTGGGCTGCCCGCGGCAAACCCTACCCCACAACGATCCCGGCGCGCGACGGCACACGGCGCGGGAATATGAAGGACAGCAGATGTACGACTTGAAAGGACAGGTGGCGCTGGTGACCGGCGCCGGAGGGGAGCACGGGATCGGCCACGCGATCGCCCGGCGGCTCGCCGAGGAGGGTGCGGACGTGGTGGTCAACGACGTCGCCGCGCGGCCCTACCCCGACGCCGAGTGGGGCGGTCTCGACGCTGCGGTAGCCGAAATCGAAGCGATGGGACGCCGCGCCGCGGCCGTGGTGGCGGACGTCGGTGACCCGCAACAGGTAGACCGCATGGTGGCCGAGACGGTCGAGCAGATGGGCCGTATCGACATCCTGGTGAACAATGCCGGTGCGCTCGCCGGACGCGACCGGGTACGGGTGGTGGAGCTGGAGGTGGACCTGTGGGACGCGGTGCAGCGGGTCAACATACGCGGTACGTTCCTGTGCTCGCGCGCGGTGGCCCGCCACATGCTGGAGCGCGGCGGCGGCGGGCGGGTCATCAACATCTCGTCGATCGCCGGCAAGAAAGGCAACGCTCGTTATTCCGCATACAACGCCTCCAAGTTCGCCGTGATCGGCTTCACCCAGGCGCTCGCCCACGAGCTCGCGCCGGCGGGCATCACCGTGAATGTCGTGTGCCCCGGTCTGGTACGAACGGAGCGCGTTGCGCCGCTCGCCGAGGCGGCGTTCCCCGACCTGGACCCGGAGACGAGGGTACACAAGTTCGAGGCCCGATACGTAGCGGCGAATCCCCTCGGGCGGATTGCCGATCCCCTCGACGTCGCCAACACGACCGCGTTCCTGGCCTCCCGGGAGGCCGCCTACCTCACCGGCATCGCGATGAACGTGTGCGGTGGGGCACACATGGACTGATCCGAGCGGGTCGGCCCACGGACGACGTCCGAGCATCGCTCGTCAGCGTCTTCATGTCACGGAGTGGCCGAGCTGCCGACGTCCGGGACGAGCGGGTTCGGTCCGTCGTCGACCGTGTGCCCCTGCCGGAGCCCTGATGCCGCCGCCAGTGGATGCATTCCGAACGGCGAACGATAGTCCACGATTGCGTAGCGTGGGATAGTCCTGTTTGCGCGGCGGAGCCACGCTCCCGTACAGTAGCGCGACATGTACGATCATCTTGCTACCCTCGCCGGCGGCCGCACCGGGCGGGTCTCCTCGTGGGACACCAGCGGTCGCAATCAGGACCGCTGGCTGCTGGCGCCCGGGGAGACGCGGGTGCTCGCCGACCTGGAAGGTCCCGGCGTCATCACCCATCTGTGGTTCACGCAGCGCAACCACTACCGCGAGTGCCTGCTGCGCATCACCTGGGACGACGCGTCCGCCGCCAGCGTGCTGGTGCCGCTCGGCGACTTCTTCGGCCTCGGGCATGGCATCGTCAACAGCTATCAGTCGGCGCTGTTCACCGCATCGACCAACGCGAACAACCGCTTCGACGAGGGCTGCGCCCTGAACAGCTACCTGCCGATGCCGTTCCGGCGCCGGGCGCTGGTGGAGCTGGTCAACGAGAGCGATGAGGAGCACCTGCAGTACTTCTCCGTCGACTACGAACGGCTCGACGAACCACGCGCCGAGGCCGGCTACCTGCACGCCGAGTTCCGGCGCGCCAACCCGTACGGCGGCTGGGGACACGAGATCCGGGTCAACGCACCGGAGGCCGACGTCGTCAACCGCGAGCGGGAGGCATGGGACAACAACTACGTGATCCTGGAGACCAGCGGGCGCGGCCACTACATCGGCTGCAACCTGTCGGTGACCAACTTCCAGGGCACCTGGTGGGGCGAGGGTGACGACATGATCTGGGTGGACGGCTACCGCTGGCCGCCCGACCTGCACGGCACCGGCAGCGAGGACTACCTGAACCAGGCCTGGGGCATGCAGGACAACGCCTTCCTGCGCAACGGCTCGTCGATCTACGAGCACGACACCGGTGGCTACCAGACCAGCTACGTGCTGCACCTGGAGAACCCGGTGCGCTTCCGGCAGGAAATCAAGGTGACCATCGAGCACGGCCACGGCAACCACCTGGCCAACGAGATGGCCTCCACGGCGTACTGGTACGCCGCCGAACCGGCAGCCGCCGCCGAGCCGCCGCCGGTGGCTGCCCGGCTGCCGGTGCTGCGCGACAACCAGGGCGGCTGGCTGCACGATCCGGCGCGCCGGCATCCGGGCCGTGCCGTGCCGCTCAACGCCGAGATGACCGCGATGAAGTCGCGCGCCGCGCGCGCATCCGAGGAGTAGCGGGATGCCGCGCGCCCTGCTGGCGGCGGCAACTACAACCCCGATCCGCTCGCCATATCCGGCAACACCGGACGCCCCGAACCGCCGGAGTGGGAGCTGTTCGACCTGCAACGCGACCCCTGCGAGATGCATTCGGTATACGACGACCCGGCCTACGCCGCGCCGACCGGCAAGCCGACAGACCTCCTGCACGAGCTGCAGGCGGCAGTCGGCGACCGGACGTACGTGCCGGGTGAGCGCCCCTGGCGCCCGGCCAGCGCTCGGCCCACCGGCCCTGGCGTTGCAGCGGTGCGGCGGTGTACGGTGCACGCCATGAGTGACCAGCTACCAACCCGCCCGCTGGGTTCGACCGGCGAGCAGGTATCGATTCTCGGCATGGGCGGCGGCCACGTCGCCGGGGCCGGGGCCGGCAACTCCGACGCCGAGGTGGTGCGCGTCATCGAGCACGCCATCGACCGTGGGGTGACGTTCATGGACAACGCCTGGGAGTACAACGACGGCCGCTCGGAGACCCTCATGGGCCAGGCGATCGAGCACCGCCGCGACGAGGTGTTCCTGATGACCAAGGTGTGCGCCCGCGACCGTGCCGGCGCACTGTCCAACCTGGAGGACAGCCTGCGCCGCCTGCGCACCGACGTGATCGACCTGTGGCAGTTTCACGAGATCAACTACGCCACCGACGACGAACTGGTATTCGCCGTCGATGGCGCCGCCGAGGCGGCCCGCAAGGCGCTGGCCGACGGCAAGGTGCGCTACGTGGGCTGCACCGGCCACAAGGATCCGGCCTACCTGCTGGCCATGCTCGGCTACGAATTTCCCTGGTCCACCGTGCAGATGCCGGTCACGGTGATGGACCCGCACTACAAGAGCTTCATCCGCGGCGTGCTGCCGGAGGCCGGGCGTCGCAACATCGGCGTGATCGGCATGAAGGCGCTCGGCGGGCGCGCCCAATTTCTGACCAAGGCGGGGCTGTCGGCCGCCGAGTGTCTGCGCTTTGCCCTGTCGCAACCGGTCGCGACGCTGGTGTCCGGCATGACCTCCACCGGGATCGTCGACCACAACAGCACGGTAGCGCGCGATTTCACGCCGCTGAGCGCGGAGGAGCAGGAAGCGCTGCTGAGGCGCGTGCGCCCGCTGGCGGCCGACGGACGCCTGGAATGGTACAAGTCGACGCAGGTCTTCGACAGTCCTCCGCACCGCGATCAGCACGGTTTCCCGGAGCCGGAAGAGATCCCCATGCAAGTCGGTGATCGGAGGTCCGCATGAAGATTCTGGTCTGTTTTCCTTTCTCCGCCGCCGAGCGCGGCACGCTGGATGCCGTCGCCCGGCGGCATGGCGGCCACGAGGTGGTGTACGTCGATGATCCCGGCGAGGCGCTGGCCATCGCCGGCGATGCCGAGGCGGTGATGGGCAACCTCACCCCCGGCCTGATGCTGGCCGCGCGCACGGCGAAGTGGGCGCACTCGTTCAGCGCCGGCCTGGACAAGCTGCTGAACGAGCAGGTGGCGGCGCTGTCGCTCACCCTTACCAACATGGCCGGCAAGTACGCCGTGCAGGGCGGCGAGCACGCCTGGGCGTTCCTGCTCGCCCTGAGCCGCGGGGTCGGTTTCGCGGCGGCGGTGAAGCGCTGGCAGAGTCCGCAGGTGGTGTCGCTGACCGGCGGCACCCTGCTGATCATCGGCCTCGGAGGCTTCGGCATGGAGACGCTGAGGCGCGCCGCCGGGTACGACATGACGGTGCTCGCCCTCGATCCGGTACGGGTGGAGGCTCCTGACGGCGTGGCCGAGTTGTTGCCGCCTACCCGTGACAACCTGCACGCGTTCCTGGGGCGCGCCGATGCGGTGGCGGTGACCTGCCCGCTCGTTGCGGAGACCTACCACCTGATCGGCAGCGCCGAGCTGGCGCGGATGAAGCCGACCGCGTATCTGGTCAACGTCAGCCGCGGCGGCATCATCGACGAGCCGGCCCTGATGGCGGCGCTACGCGACGACCGGATAGCGGGTGCGGGACTCGACGTGACGGAGGTGGAGCCGGTGCCGGACGACAGCCCGCTGTGGAGCACGCCCAATCTGATCGTTACCCCGCACCGTGCCGGCTTCTCGCAACGGCGGCGCGCGGAGACCCTGCAGTTCGCCGCCGAGCAACTGGAGCGCTACCTGACCGGTCAGCCGCTGGCCAACGTCACCGACATGAAGGCCGGTTTCTAGCCGGTCATACTTCGCGCCGACATGGGGACCGCAGCGCAGCATTCACCGATAACCGCCGAACAGCTTTTCGACCGCCCGGATGATGACTACAAGTACGAGCTGGTCCAGGGAGAACTGGTCCGTACGAGTTCGACCGGCTGTCTTTACGGCCCGCCACCGCCGGTGATACCGTCACCTTCTCATGGCTCCCGAACGCGCTCTGGTCGGTGCCGACCTCAGTGATCGCTTCCGGCTCTTTTCGGGACGTTCCAGTCCCGAGTTGGCGCTCGAAGTAGCCAGCGTACTTGGCCGCGACCTGTGCGAGGTACGCTTCCAGACCTTTTACGAGGGCGAGGTCCACATCCAGATCGAGCAGAGCGTGCGCGGCGTGGACGCGTACGTCATTCAGCCCACCTGCCAGCCGGTCAACGACACCCTGATCGAACTGCTGGTGCTGATCGACGCGCTGCGCCGGGCATCGGCGGCGACTATCACCGCGGTGATCCCCTACTTCGGTTACGCGCGCCAGGATCACAAGTCGACCGGGAGGGAACCGATCACCGCCAAGCTGGTAGCCAACCTGCTCACCACCGCGGGGGCCGACCGCGTCGTCTCCATCGACCTGCACTCCACCCAGATTCAGGGGTTCTTCGACATCCCGGTCGATCATCTCACCGCGGTTACCACGCTGTGCCGCCACCTGCGCGACAGCTTCGACCTCGGCAACGGCGTGGTGGTGGCCTCCGACGTGGGACGCGCCAAGATGGCCGACAAGTACGCCATGATCCTGGGGTTGCCGATCGTGGTGGTGCACAAGCGCCGCTCCGGGGTGGCCGGCCTGGAGGTGGAGGTGGTGGACATCGTCGGCGACGTGCAGGGCAAGACGCCGGTGCTGATCGACGACGTGATCGCCAGCGGCTCGATCTACCAGCAGGCCGACGCGCTGGTGGGCGCCGGCGCCGACCCGGCGATCATCAGCGTCAGCCACGGCGTGCTGGTGGGGCCGGCGGTGGAGCGCCTGGACCGCCCGTCGGTGCGGGCGGTCGTGACCACCAATACGGTGCCGGTGCCGGACGACAAGCGCCTCGGAGGCAAGGTGCGCGTGCTCACCATCGCTCCGCTGCTCGCCGACGCGATCGCCCGCATCCACAACCGCCAGTCGGTGAGCGAAGTGTTCCGCGCCGAACAGCTCGAGTTCCCGGTGTAGCCGGCCTGTCCGAACAACGGCGGCGCGGTGCATCGGGCACTCGGACCCCGCCCGCCGGCACCGCGCGGCCGGTCGCGGCAGCTCTGCAGGTCCGGCACGTCGCGACGGGTCGACGGGTCGACGGGTCGACGGGTCGCGACGGTTTGACAGGTTTCGGCGCAGCGCGTACGTTTTCTCAATGGCAGCCAAGTGGGCTTGCCCGCCCGCTTCGCGGCCTCGGAAGCGGGTCGCAGGCGACGGTTCGGGCCGCTGGCTGACAGCAGTAACGGGAGGATTTATCGTGAACAACCTGTTTCGACCGGCGATTGCCGGTCTGATCTGCGCGCTGACCGCGACCTTGGCGTTCGCCGGCGGCGAAGATGAGGGAGGCACCGGCAGCGGAACGGCAGCCGCCGGCGGCGCGGCCGCGGGGGAGCGTGTCGGCGACGCCTGGTCGTGGGACACCCTTGCCGAGTATGAGAGCGATACCGGCAACCGCATCCTGAGCTTCCAGGAAGCGCCGGTGCTGGCCACCATGGTGGCCAACGGCCAGTTGCCCCCGGTCGACGAGCGGTTGCCCGAGGAACCGCTGGTGTTCAACGTGTTCGACGAGGTTGGCCAATACGGCGGCACCCTGCGTATGGCCACCGTCGGCGCCGGTTACAACGACTTCACCCCGATCCGCGACCTGGCCGGCACCGTGCACATCGCCAACCACGGCCCCGGTCATCCGCACCTGTGGGTCAACTACGCGCACAAGAAGAACCATCTCTCGGAGGACGCCTACACCTTCACCATGGAGCTGCGCCGCGGCATGAAGTGGTCGGACGGCGAGCCCTACACCGCCGATGACGTGGTGTTCTGGGCAGAAGAGGTGCTGCTGCATCCCGACACGCCGTCCGGCGGCTGGGTGCTGAACAACTTCGGGCCGATCTCGACCGTGGAGCGGGTCGACGACTACACGGTCAAGCTGCACTGGAGCGAGCCCAATCCCACCGCCATGGCGTGGATGGAGTTCTGGGGCGGCTGGTATCCGATCCGCTACCCCAAGCACTATCTGTCGAAGTGGCACCCGCGCTACAACGATGAGGCGGAGGCCCTGGCCAAGGAGGAAGGCTTCGAGTCGTGGGTGCAGGCATTCGGCCGCAAGTCGGGCATCAGCACCTTCGGCCAGGACGATGAGCCACCCGCCATCCGACCGTGGCTGCTCGGCGACGTCGACCCGACCTACCGCACCTTCGTACGCAACCCCTACCACTTCGCCATCGACACCGCGGGCAATCAGCTCCCCTACATCGACGTGGTGCGCGTCGAGGTGGTCAACGACAACGAGGGCAAGACGCTCAAGGCAGTTGCGGGCGAACTCGACGTCTCCGGTTTCGGCCACTCCGCGGCGGACATTCCGCTCTACAAGGAAGGCGAGGAGAAGGGCGACTACATGACCATGCTGTGGCCGCGCCCCGCCGGCGCCGAGGCGGGTTACGGTTTCAACATGACCAGCAAGGACCCGGTGCTGCGCGAGATCTTCGGCGATCTGCGCTTCCGCCAGGCGATGTCGCTGGCCATCGACCGCGACGAGATCAACGAGGTGATGTTCTTCGGTCTGGCAGTGCCGCGGCAGGCGGCCATGGACCCTGAGAACAGCTTCTACAAGGAAGAGTGGGCCAACTACCTGGCCGAGTACGATCCGCAGCGCGCCAACGCCCTGCTCGACGAGATGGGCCTGCAGTGGGACGCCAACAACCAGTTCCGGCTGCGCCCCGACGGCAAGGTGCTGGAGGCGCAGGTGTGGATCAACAACGAGTCGCAGTCGCTGATCGACATCACCGAGCTGGTCAAGGAGTACTGGGGAGACGTGGGGGTCAAGATCGACATGCGCACCGGTGATGTCGATCTGGTGGAGACCCGCATCTCCACCAACGACCACGACGTGGCGGTATGGTTTCTGCGCCGCACCAATCCCAGCAAGGGATTCTCGCGCAACAACAAGTTCATCACCGGCGGCCTGATCGACTACGCGCGCGAGTGGTGGCGCTGGGTACAGACCGGCGGCGAGGGCGGCGAAGAGCCGCCTCAGGAGTTCAAGGACTACTACGCCCTGGCGGAATCGTGGTACGCCACCACCAACTTGGCCGAGCGCGACCGGATCGCGCAGCAGATCTTCGACTTCGCCTCGGAGAACGTGCTGATCATCGGTACGGTGGGCTACGCTCCGGTGCCGGTGATCGTACACAACAGGGTGGGCAACTTCCCGCGTGATGCGCGCTGGTTCGGGGACGACACGCAGTTCCTGCGCGACCTCAAGCCCGACCAGTGGTTCATCCGCAACTGACTTCTCCGCCCTGATCGGTCTGGTGCGGGGCGCTGCGCCGTCCCGCACCGCTCACCGGGCGGCCCGCCTTTGGCGGGTCGCCGGCTTTCGGCTATGGTGGTTGCACAATGACCTCGTACATCGGCCGGCGAGTACTCTACATGGTGTTCACCATGGTGGCCGTTTCGGTGGTCGGCTTCGCGATCATCAAGCTGCCCCCCGGCGACTACCTGACGTTCCACCTGCAGCAGCTTCAGTTGTCGGGTACGACGATGAGCGAGGCACAGCTCCAGGGGCTGCGCAAACTGTACGGCCTCGACCAGCCCGACTACATCCAGTACGTGAAGTGGGTCACCAACTTCATCCAGGGGAACCTGGGCCTGTCCCACCAATGGAACAAGCCGGTCACCGAGCTGATCGGCGAACGGATCGGCCTGACCGTGGTGCTGGCGGTGATCACCCTCGTCGCCACCTACGCGATGGCGATTCCGATCGGCATCTATTCCGCCACTCACCAGTATTCGGTAGGCGACTACACCGCCACGGTGTTCGGCTTCATCGGACTCGCCACTCCCAACTTCCTGCTCGCCCTGATTCTGATGTGGTTTTCCTACAGCATCCTCGACTTCAGCATCACCGGCCTGTTCTCCTCCGAGTACCTGGATGCGCCGTGGAGCTTCGCCAAGGTGATCGACATGCTGAAGCACCTGCCGGTGGCGATCTTCGTGGTCGCCACGGCCGGCACGGCCGGGTTGATCCGGGTAATGCGCAGCTCGCTGCTCGACGAACTGCAGAAGCAGTACGTGATCACCGCCCGTTCCAAGGGCGTGGAGGAAGGGCAGCTCCTGTTCAAGTATCCGGTGCGCATCGCCATCAACCCGATCGTGAGCACCGTGGGCGGCCTGCTGCCGGAGATCGTTTCCGGTACCATCATCACCGCCATCGTCCTCAACCTGCCCACCGTAGGGCCGCTGCTGTTCACCGCCCTCACCGCCGAGGACATGCAGCTCGCCTCCAGCATCGTCATGGTGCTGGCGATCCTGACCGTGATCGGCACCTTCATCTCCGACATGCTGCTGGTGTGGATCGACCCGCGCATCCGCTTCGAGCAGGAGCAGGCCGCGTGAGCGAAGTGCTGCGGGCGGGCGTCGTCGCCCGTGACGAGACCGCCAACGAGAGCTACTACCTCGCCTCGCAGTGGCAGCTCATCCGGCGCAAATTCGCGCGTCACAAGCTTGCCCAAGCCGGTCTGGTGGTGCTCGCCGTGCTCTACTTCGTGTCGATCTTCGCCGAGTTCTTTGCCACGCAGGATATCGCCAAGCGCGATACCGGCCACATCTACGCGCCGCCGCAGCGCATCCGCTTCGTCGGTGAACAGGGGTTTTCGCTGCGCCCGTTCGTCTACCCGCTGCGCCTGGAGATGGACCGCGAAAAGTTCCGCAAGGTGTACCACCTCGAAACCGCGCAGCCCAACTACCTGCGCCTGTTCATCCGTGGTGACGAGTATCGGCTGTGGAACCTGTTCCGCAGCGACCTGCACCTGTTCGGGGTGGACCAGGGCACGGTGTACCTGCTCGGCACCGACAAGTTCGGCCGCGACATGTATTCGCGCATCCTGTACGCGGCGCGCACCTCGCTCTCCATCGGCCTGATCGGGGTGGCGATGACATTCTTCATCGGCTGCGCGCTGGGCGGCATCTCCGGGTTCTTCGGCGGCCGCTCCGATATGGCCGTGCAGCGGTTGATCGAGTTCATGCAGTCGATTCCCACCATTCCGCTGTGGATGGCGCTGTCGGCCGCCATGCCGCGCAACTGGAGCCCGCTGCAGATCTACTTCGCCATCACCATCATTCTCTCCATCGTGAGCTGGGGTGGCTTGGCGCGCGTGGTGCGCGGCAAGCTGTTGCAATTGCGCGCCGAGGACTTCGTGATGGCGGCGGCCATCGCCGGCACCGGCCCGGGCGCGACGATCGTACGCCACCTGCTGCCCTCGTTCATGAGCTACCTGATCGTCAGCCTGACGTTGGCGGTGCCGGGCATGATCCTGGGCGAAACGGCGCTGAGCTTCCTCGGGTTGGGGCTGCGGCCGCCGGTGGTGAGCTGGGGCGTGCTGCTCAAGGAGGCGCAGAACGTGCGCACGGTGGCGCTGCACCCGTGGCTGCTGGTGCCGGGGCTATGGGTGATTGTGACCGTGCTGGCATTCAACTTCGTGGGCGACGGCCTGCGCGACGCGGCCGACCCCTACAAGCAGTAGCTTGCCGGAGCCTCGGTTCCGGGTGGTGCCGGCACGTCGCGCGTGGTCGGCGTGTGGCGCGGCGGCGCACGTGACCGAGTTGGCCGTGGCGACGGTGCCGGTCGGCAGGGCACCGGGGGCGGGGATGGCTCGCGCCTGGCCGCCGTCGGTACGGCCGGGCACCGCCGCGCTCGTAGCAACGCCTGTGGCCGAGTCGGTCGGCAGGGCGCCGGCCGCGCGGGCGCGGCGCGTGGGGTCCGCGGCGCCGGCCCGCGCCTGGGCACCGCCGGTGCGGTCGGGCACCGCCGGTGCGGTCGGGCACCGCCGCTCTGGTTGCACCCCGGTGGCGGAGTCGGCGGCGACCGCCGGTGCGTCCGGGACCGCGACCCGCGCAGCCGGGACGCGAGCGGCGGTGGCGCCGACAGCGCTGGTTGTGGCGGCGGTCCTGGCGACGTCACTGCTCGCCCGCGACGCCGCAGCGCAGAGTCCCCCATCCGCCGGTTACCGCATCGCCGTCACGACGCTGGCTGAGTCGGTCTGCGACCGCGCTGCGCCGTTCGTCCGCCACGAGCTGCCGCACGCCTCGCCGTTCGACGCCGAATCCGACAGTCCGTTCGCCGGCATCGGTTCCGGGGTCGCGGTGGGCGACGTAGACGACGACGGCGACCTGGACCTTGCATTTGCCAACTTGGCGGGGCCGGGTTCCGTGCTGATCAATGTCACCGACCGGCGATCTGGCGACGGCCCGGCGTTCGTCCCCACCGTCATAGCCAACTCGCGCACGCGCGGCGTGTTCCTGGTGGACGAGAACGCCGACGGCGCGCTCGATCTGGTGTTCACCCGTCCGCACACGCCGCCGCAACTGTGGCTCGGCGACGGCGCCGGCGACTTCGCCCCGGCGGACCGCTTCGGGGCGTGGTACCCTGCCATGACCATGGCGTGGGTCGACGCCGACCGCGACGGCGATCTGGACATCGCCTCGGCGACCTACGACGCGGAGATGGTGGAGGAGATGGGAAACGTGCTGTTCGGCAGCGGAGTGGTCTACTACGAGCGCGACGCGGGCCGGCTTGAACCGCACTCGCTGGTCAACACGGCCGAGGCACTGGCGCTGCTGTTCACCGATCTGGACGGCGACGGGCTGGCCGACATCCTGGTCGGCAACGACTTCGACCGCGAGGACTACGTCTACCTGCGCCGGGGAAGCCGATGGGAACTGGCCGAGCCGTTCGCGGCCACGGCGCGCAACACCATGAGCTTCGCCATCGCCGACCTGGACAACGACGGCAGCGAGGAACTGTTCGCCGCCGACATGAAGCCGTTCCATCCCGACGCGGCCACCGATGCCGCCTGGGAGCCGGTGTATCGTTTCTACGAGAAGCCGCCGCGCAGCTCATTGCAGGTCAACGAAAACGTCCTGCTGCGTCGCACCACGGGAGGCGCACCGGGCGCTGAGTCACCCCGTTTCGTGAACGAGGCCGCGGCGCGGGGCGTCGACGCCAGCGGCTGGAGCTGGTCGGCCAAGTTCGGCGACCTGGACAGCGACGGGTTTGCCGACCTGTACGTGGTCAACGGCATGATCGCCGCCGACCTGTTCGGCCACCTGCCGGGCAACGAGCTGGTGGAGGAAAACCTGGCGTTCCGCAACGATGGCTCCGGGCATTTCACGGCGGCCCCGGAGTGGGGGTTGGGCGACACCGCCGGCGGGCGCGGCATGAGCATGGCGGACATCGACCGCGACGGCGACCTGGATATCGTCATCAACAACATCGACGCCCCGGCCGTGCTGTACGAGAACCGGCTGTGCGGCGGGGTGAGCGCGCAGGTTGCGCTGCATTGGCCAGGATCGGCCAACCCGTTCGCCGTCGGTGCGCGGCTGCGGCTGGAGAGCGAACAGGGTGTACAGACGCGCGAGCTGCGCAGCGGCAGCGGCTACCTGTCGGGGGACGCCCCGGAGGCCCACTTCGGCCTGGGCCGCGGCCGGCTCGACGGCGGACGGCTGACCGTGCTGTGGCCCGACGGCGAGCAGGCGGTGTTCGCCGCACCGGCCGCCGGTACCCGGATCGTGATCACCCGCGAACAGGGAGATGGGTCACGCCGTGCGACCGGCGACAGACGGAACCAGGGCACGGGCACGTCGCGCGGGACGGCACGGTTGCGACAGGCGCCATGAACCGCGCCGCCCTGCAGCGCACGGCGCTGATCTACGACTTCGACGGCACCCTGGCTCCCGGCAACCTGCAGGAACATGGCTTCATCTCCGCCCTCGGAATGTCCAACGAGGGGTTCTGGCGCGAAGCGAATACCCGCGCACGGGTCGAAGACGCGGACCAGATCCTGACCTACCTGCGCCTGATGCTGGAGAAGTCGACCGAACGAGGAATCCCGATCACCCGAGGTGCGCTGCGCGCGCACGGCGCCACCGTAGCGCTGTTTCCCGGCCTGAGCGACAAGTCGTGGTTCCGGCGCATGAACGCGCATGCCGCCGACTGCGGCTTGGCGCTTGAACACTACATCATCTCATCGGGAGTGGAAGAAATGATCCGCGGCTGCGCGATCGTCGATCAGTTCCACGACGTGTTCGCTTCCAAGTTCATCTACAACGAGCAGGACCAGGCGATCTGGCCCGGCGTGGCGATCAACTACACCACCAAGACGCAGTACCTGTTCCGCATCAACCGCGGCATCGACAACCACTGGGACAGCGCGGCAATGAACCGCCACATGGCCAAGGAGGCGCGGCCCATACCGTTCGGCCGCATCATCTTCATCGGTGACGGCGACACCGACGTGCCGGCGATGAAGATGGTGACCTACAAGGGCGGCTGCGCCATCGCGGTGTACGACCCGCGCACCAGCCGCGAGCATCTGGACAAGATCCACCGTCTGATCGCCGACCGCCGCGTCGACTTCGTCGCACCCGCCGACTATTCGCAGAACGGGCAGCTCGACATCATCATCAAGGGGATCCTGAGCCGCATCGCCCGCGATTCCGAATCCGCGGGCGGCGGGTAGCCGGCAGGAGCCGGCAGGAGCCGGCAGGGAGTCCCGCGACGCCTCCGATCTGTCGGATCTGTCGGATCGCGACAGACTCCGAGGCGCGGACAGGACGGGCTGCCCGCCGGCGGGCTTCGGAAACGCGTCCACCGGGCGCCGGTTTCGCAGGCGTCTACGCCGCCGCGGCGGGACTCCCGAACTGCTCGCGT
>CAYFXT010000007.1:0-26568 GCA_964346995.1 uncultured Spirochaetaceae bacterium
ATCCGCCACACGGACTTCGATCCGGAACGTGCCGGCAGGCTGCTCGACGGGCTCGACATCACCGACAAGGACGGCGACGGCTGGCGCGATCGCCCGGACGGCGGCGCGCTGTCGCTGGAGGTTCTGGTCGGCGACTACGAGACCCCGAAGATTCCGGTGATGGAGATCATCACCAACGACTGGCAGGCGATCGGACTCGACATTACCTTCGAGGTGATGGACTGGCCGATTCGCTGGCCGCTCGTCACGGCAAACAACTACGATATGTATACGCACCATGGCGCGTACAACGTGCCGGTGACCTACGGCGTAAACATGTTCAGCCTGCCCGGCCTCGAGAGCGGGCAAACGTTCGACACCTGGTACAAGACCGGGGGGCGTGCCGGCATCGAGCCGCCGCCCGACATCATCGAACTGTACGACTGGTACTACAAGGATCTGCAGTCCGTGTCGACGGAAGAGGAGTTCAACGAGATCAGCCGCAAGATATGGGACAACGTGATCGAGAACGTGTGGACCCTCGACACGCTATCGGAGTTTCCGCGGCCGGTGATCGGCAAGAACGATCTCATGAATCAACCCACCGAGGAACATGGTCCGTTGTTCTGGGCATGGGACTTCTGGTGGATCCATCCCTACTATCCGATGCAGTTCTACTTCGCGGACCGGCCGGAGATTACCCGCAGCGAGTCTCTGTTGTTCGAGCATTACTCGCCCGAGCGGCTGAATGCCGATCCGGTCAAGTATTCGATCGAGCGCGGCTGGATGTAAGTGCGTTCCCGTTTCGCTGCATAGCTGATCCCACGACTCCGGGAGAGCCCTGAGCGGCTCTCCCGGAGCGCTTTTTGCAGGTCGATGGCGGAGTACATCGTACGGCGGCTCGGACACTCCCTGATCCTCATCATCAGTGTGTCGATGATCACCTTCCTGGTGATCCAGGCACCGCCCGGCGATTACGCCAGCTACGTGATAATGCGGTTCCAGAATGCTCCGATGACCGAGGAGATTCGCCAGATCAGAATCGAAGAGGTGCGGCGTCGCTACAATCTCGACGATCCGCTGTACATGCAGTACGTACACTGGATCTGGGGAATCATCACCGAAGGCGACTTCGGGCTCTCTTTCTCCTGGGACAAGCCGATCTCGCGACTGCTCCGGGAACGGATGCCGATCACGCTGATGATCGGTCTGCTGGCACTGTTCTTTCAATACGTCGTGGCAATTCCGGTAGGCGTGTTTACCGCACTGAAACAGAACTCGGTAGCGGATTACGGCATCACGTTGTTCTCGTTTCTCGGGATGTCGATCCCCGGATTCTTGCTGGCACTGGTGTTGATCGTCATTCTGTTCAATGCGTTCAACTTCCCGGTGGGCGGGCTGTACTCGCCCGAGTACCGTACTGCCCCCTGGTCAGTGGACAAGTTCGTCGACTTGGCCAAGCACCTGGTGGTGCCGGTGGTGGTAGTGGCGGCGTCGAGCACCGCCGGCACCATTCGCGTGCTGCGGGCGACGCTGCTCGACGAGTTCGGCAAGGACTACATGCGGGTGGCGCGGGCCAAGGGGCTTTCCGAAGGCACCATCATCTTCAAGTACCCGCTGCGGGTGGCCATGAACCCGATCATCGCCGGATTCGGCTGGTCCCTCCCCCTGCTCGTCTCCGGATCGTTGCTGGTGTCGCTGGTAGCGAACATACCGGACCTCGGACCGCTCCTGCATGAGGCGTTGCAGGCGCAGGACATGTACCTGGCAGGGTCCATTCTGCTCATGGTCAGCACCCTCACCATCGTCGGCACGCTGATTTCGGACATCCTGCTCGCGATCTCCGATCCACGCATCTCTTATACCGGCGTCCATGAGTCGTAGCGCCCCGAAACCACCGCCTGACGGCGTCGCTTTGGGCCCACCCCCATCTGCCGTACGGAGCCCTGCCGGATCGGCCGCCGACGCACCAATCCGACAGGCTGGCGCGGAGTCCGCCGGCCAGGCGCGCCGCTCATTCACCCAGGGGCAGTTGTTCCTGCTCCGGTTCCGCAAGAACACAGCCGCCATGGCTGCCCTGGTAGTCATGGCGGTCTTTCTGATTCTCATCGTGTTTCCGGAGTTCATCATCCCCTACGAGCCCACCCGCCAATTCATAGGATACAATTACGCGCCGCCGCGGCCGATCCGCTTCGCCGGCGAGAACGGCCGCCAGCCAACCGTCTTCAGCTACCAACAGAAGGTGGACCTGCAGACCTTCAAGAAGGATTGGACCGAGGACATCACCAAGCCCAATCCGATCAGGTTCTTCGTGCCGGGGTACGGGTACAAGCTCCTCGGACTGTTTCCCTCCAATCTCCATCTGTTCGGCATCGAAGACGATGCAGTGCCGTTCTTTCTCTACGGTTCCGACAACCTGGGACGCTGCATCTTCAGTAGAACCATTCACGCCACCCGTATCTCGATCAGCATCGCGCTGCTGGGCGTTCTCATCACCATCGTGATCAGCATCGGCCTGGGCGGCACTTCAGGCTATTTCGGCGGCATCTTCGATCACATCGTGCAGCGTATCAGCGAGCTCTTCATCACCATCCCGAAACTGCCGCTGTGGATGGTGCTGGCGGCGGCGGTACCGCGTGATTGGGACATCATCAAGACCTACCTGGCGATCGTCGTGATCGCCTCGCTGACCAATTGGCCGGCAGCCACGCGCGGCATCAGGAGCAAGCTCATTTCGATTCGCAACGAAGATTACATCAAGGCGGCGATCAGCTACGGGGCCAAGGACGGGCGCATCATATTCAAGTACCTGATTCCCAATTTCGTGAGCTACATCATCGTGGTCATAACGCTGGGCATTCCGGCCATGATATTGATGGAAACCGCGTTGAGCTTTCTTGGCATAGGACTGCGACCACCGGCCGTGAGCTGGGGCGTGCTGCTGGAGCAGGCGCAGAACTTCCAGGACGTGATACTGCATCCGTGGCTGCTGTTACCGGGGGTACACCTGGTGATCTCGATCCTCATGTTCAACTTCATCGGCGACGGGCTCAGGGACGCCGCAAATCCCTTCAGGAGAGTCTGACGATGGCGCAGCCAGTGATCGAAGTACACGATCTGAAGACCCACTTCTTTACCGAGGAGGGAGTGGTACGAGCCGTCGACGGTGTCAACTTCGACCTCCGGCAGGGTAGAGTCCTCGCCATCGTCGGAGAGTCGGGATGCGGCAAGAGCGTCACCGCCTTTTCCATCCTGCAATTGATCTCGCCGCCGGGACGGCTGGTGAGCGGACAGGTCGTGTACCGTCGCAGGGATGGCGAGCCGGTCGACCTTGCGGCACTCGCGCATGACAGCCGGCAGCTCAAGTCGATCCGCGGCAACGACATCGCCATGATCTTTCAGGAGCCGATGCTGGCCTTCAGTCCGGTCTATACGATCGGGAACCAGATCAGCGAGGTGATCCGACTGCACCAGGGAGGAAGCAGGAAACGGGCCATCGAGCAGACCATCGCGCTGCTGGAGCATGTCGGCGTCTCGGCTCCCGCCAAGCGCGTGAACCAGTATCCGCACGAGTATTCCGGCGGCATGCGCCAGCGCGCCATGATCGCGATGGCGCTGTCCTGCAACCCGGACGTACTGATCGCGGACGAGCCCACCACGGCGCTCGACGTCACCATCGAGGCGAAGATACTCGCCCTGCTCACCGAGCTGCAGAAAGAGTACGACATGTCGATCATCTTCATTACCCATGACATGGCGGTAGTGGCGGAAATGGCCGACGAGGTGGCCGTCATGTATCTCGGCAAGGTAGTGGAACGAGCCGACGTGAACACGCTCTTCGAACGGCCTTCACATCCCTATACCGTAGGCCTGCTGAACTCGATTCCGGGCATCGTCGAGGATCCTGCACGGCATCTCAACCCGATCGAAGGTTCGGTGCCTAATCCATACGAAGTGCCCGCGGGATGCGCGTTCGCACCGCGCTGCGATGTTCGCGAGTCGCACTGCTCCGTAGAGCCTCCTGATGTGACGACGAACGACGCGCAGATGGTGAAGTGCTGGTTGTACGCCTGACTGGTGGCCATGGAGGCGTTGCTGGACGATCCTGACCTGCTGCTGTCGATAGCTGGCGTAAAGGTCCACTTCCCCATCAAGAAGGGCATCTTCCGCAAGGTCGCCGGTCACGTGAAGGCGGTCGACGGGGTCGATCTGCACATCAGGAAAGAGGAGACCCTGGGGCTGGTCGGGGAGAGCGGAAGCGGCAAGACCACGCTCGGAAGGGCTGTCGTCCGGCTGGTGCCGCACAACGCCGGACAGGCTCTGTTTCGAGCTCAGGACGGCTCGGTGACAGACCTGCTGACCCTGGAACGGGAGGATCTCAGGAGGATCCGCCGCCAGATCCAGATGATCTTTCAGGACCCGTACTCGTCACTCAATGCGCGAATGCGCATCCAGACCATCCTGGAAGAGCCGCTGAGCATCTACAACGTCGGGACTCCCCGTGAGCGGCGGGACAGGATCGTGGAACATCTCGAGCTGACCGGCTTGTCGGCCAGTCACATCACCCGCTATCCGCACGAGTTCTCCGGCGGCCAGCGCCAGCGAATCGGCATAGCGCGTGCCATAATCCTGAATCCGTCGCTGATCATCTGCGACGAAGCCGTTTCCGCACTCGATGTTTCGATCCAGGCCCAGGTACTCAACCTGCTCGAGAAGCTGAAGTCACGGCTGCACCTGAGCTATCTGTTCATCGCCCACAATCTCAGCGTGATCTACCACATCAGCGACCGGATCGCAGTGATGTATCTGGGCAAGATCGTGGAGCTGGCGAACAAACGGGACGTGTACAAGCGGCCCCTGCATCCGTATGCGGAGGCGTTGATGTCCGCCATTCCGGTCGCCGACCCCAAGGCGTTCAAGGAGGAACGGATCCTGCTGCCGGGCGAGGTGGCTGATCCCTCCCGACCCCCGCCGGGGTGCAACTTCCACCCGCGCTGCCGCTATGCCGAGGATCGCTGTTCCCGCGAGCGCGTCCGTCTCGTGGCCGCGGATGCGACGGCCCGGCGCTTCGTGGCCTGCCACCGCTACCGGGAACTTTCGCTGCGCCCGGCGACCTTCGAGAATCGGCCGCTGTACCGCATCGACGTTCCCGGATAGCGTCGTTGGAGTGCTCGGGATCGGCGCCGGGCGGCCTGTCGAGCCACACCTGCCTCCCATGCGCCGTCCGGCGTACCGGCGGCTTCCCGGAGTCCAGCATTCACGCCATGCTGTAGCACGGAATGCAGAACGTCATGACCATGGAACGATGTCTTGCCGACCTCGGTGCCGGGAGCGAGCTGCTCAGCGATCGCCAGCGCGACGAGTTGCGGGGCAAGGGGTATACGCTGCTGCCCGGCGTGATCGACGCCGAGTGGCTGGCGGCGCTGCGTGAGCGGGTCGAGGAGCTGGTGGCCACGGAGGGGGATCAGGCGGGCCTGGAGGTGCATCAGGAGCAGGGCACGCGCCGGCTTGCCGACCTGGGGAACAAGGGCAGCATATTCGACGGGGTGTGGTCGCACCCGCTGTTGCTGGCGGCGGTGCACCACGTGATCGACGCGCCCTTCCACCTCGGCTCGCTGAACGCCCGCGACGCGCTGCCGGGCGCGGGTTTGCAAGCCCTGCATCAGGACGGGCCGCGCGACGTCGTCAGGCCACCGTACGGCTGCAACTCGGTGTGGATGCTCGACGACTTCAGCGAAGAGAACGGCTGCACGCGCGTGGTGCCCGGCTCCTTCCGCCACCGCCACCCGGCGGATGTGCTGGACGATTCCAAGGCGCCGCACCCGGAGCAGGAACTGCTGGCGGCCCCCGCCGGCAGCGTCGCGGTGTTCAACTCCTATACCTGGCACGGTGGCACCCTGAACAGCACCCCGCACGCACACCGACGTGCCCTGCACTGCTACTTCAATCCCCGCGGCCAGCGGCAACAGACCGATCAGCTCGCCCACCTGCGCCCCGCAACGGCAGCAAGATTGAGCCCCGCACAGCGTTACCTGCTCGATCTGGAGGACGCGTGATGGCTGCCCGTGTCCAGGGAGAAGTGGTGCGACTGGCCGATCTGCCTGGCATCCCGTGTCCGTGCGGCACCGCCCGGCGCGCGTTCGCGGAGGCCGCGCGCGGGCGGGCCAGCCTGCATCTGGTGGAGGTGAAGCAGGACAGCGAGCGCCACTACCACCGCCGTCTGACCGAGATCTACTACGTGCTCTCCGGTGACGGGCAGATCGAGATCGACGGCGAGCTGCGCGCCCTGTCATCGGGTGATGCGGTGTTCATCCCGAGCGGCGCCGTGCACCGGGCGATTCCCGGCGCCGCCCCGATGACCATCCTCAACTTCGTCATGCCGGCATTCGACCCCGCCGACGAGTGCGTGGTCGAGTGAACTTCGCGATGCAGCATTCGACCCCGCCGACAAGTGGATGGTGGGCGCCGCGGCGGAATGGGAGCCCGGGTACATTTCCGTTCTGTGGTAGCAGTACGAGCAGACGCCACCACAGGGACGAGCCGACCCGCGTGTGAGCGCACCTGCCACTTGGCGGAATGCACCCGGGGAGCCCTGCCGGGTTGCGGCAGGATCCTGTCGTAGGCGGGTTTGGGGGCTGGAGGCGGCTCCGCAGGCGGCAGTTCGGGCGTCAGCGCCCGAAGCCGATGCCGCGTTGCGGGGCACGCGGTCGTTCCTGGCGCTCCGGCCACAGCGGCGCGTGGCTCTCGATGCAGTGCCCGACGTCGGCCAGACGCAGACGTACCGCGGCCCACGCCAGCCGCGGGTGCAGGCTGGTCGGTACCAGCAGCGCTGCACCATCTTCGAGCGCCAGGATCTGGTCGCGCACCGCATCGAGATCGTCGTCCGACAGCATGCGAAAATCCCAGATGCGGATCAGCGCTGCGCCGGTCTCCTGGTCGTGGGAGGTGATCGAGTGCAGTGAGTAGCGGCTGCCGTCGGCGAGTACCACTTCCACGCAGAACGGGGGCACCACGCCGTCGATCGCCGTCAGCCAGCGGATCAGTGGGTCTTCGTCCCAATTGGATGGGGCGCGAGTGGATGGTGCGGGAGTCACGGCTCACCATGGTAGCCGGATCGCCGCCGCCGGTCATCCAGGCGCAGTTCCGCGGGTGCATTCCCGCCAAGTGGCAGGTGCGCTCACACGCTCGGTCGGCTCGTCCCCATGGTGGCGGCGTCTGCTTGTATGCACCCCGGTTCCGCCAGCTCGGCCGCCGTCCTGGTGCAATGCCCGCATGGTAGCCACGGTGTCCGCTTCGCCGGCCGGTTTGTCGGCGCGGTAGCTCTTCACCCGGGCGAAGCGCAGCGCCATGCCGGAGTCGTAGCGCGAGCTGGTCTGGATGCCGTCGAAGGCAATCTCCACTACCTGCTCCGGGCGTACGTACACCACCCCGCCCGAGCGGTGGGTTGCCAGTTCCAGGAAGCGGTTGGTCTGCCAGCGCAGCATGTCGTCGGTCATCCCCTTGAAGGTCTTGCCCACCATGGCGAAGCTGCCGTGCTCCGGGTCGCGCGCCGCGAGGTGCAGGTTGCTCAGCCAGCCGCGCCGGCGTCCCGATCCCCACTCGATGGCGATCACCACCAGATCCAGGGTGTGCGCCGGCTTCACCTTGATCCAGCCGCTGCCGCGCCGGCCTGCTTCGTACGGACTGTCCAGAGCCTTGACCATCACTCCTTCGTGGCCGGTGGCGAGCACCTCGGTGGTGTACCGGGAGGCGCGTTCCGGGTCGTCCGTGACCACCCGCGGCACGCGCAGGGTGGCTGGGCAGGCCCGGTCCAGCGCCTCCAACCGCTCGCCGAGCGGCCGGTCGATCAGGTCTTCGCCGTCCCGGTGCAGGCAGTCGAAGAAGTACGGCTGCAGCGGCAGCTCCGCCCCGGCGGCTGCCGCACCGCGCGTTGCGGCAGCTCTGCCAGCTTGCTCCAGCGTCGTGGTTGCCGTCGCGGTCTGTGCGTCGGCTCCGCCTGCACGCTCGGCGGCCGTGTGAGATGCCGCTCTCGTTGCGTCGGGTGACGCCTCGTGAGCATCGGCACCGCCGACCTGCTCCACCTCGGCGTCGCTTTCCGCGCTCGCTGCATCCGCAACCTCCCGGCCGGCGGTACCTTGGCGTGACTGATGGCTCGTGGCACCGGTTCGCGAGTTGTCGCGCCCGAAGCGGCTCATGGTGACCTGGAACGGCTGCGGCCGCCCGTCGGCGCTCAGAGCAAGCACCTCGCCATCGAGGATCACCGAGCGCACCGGCAGGGCGGCGACCGCAACGACCAGTTCCGGCAGGTTCGCCGACACCTCTCGCAGGTTGCGGGTGTAGACGCGCACCTCGCTGCCGCAACGGTGTACCTGCACGCGGGCGCCGTCATACTTGGTCTCCACCGAGGCGACCCCGGTGCGGCGCAGCGCCGCGGCCGCATCGGGCGCCGTACCCGCGAGCATCGGCAGTAGCGGACGGAACAGGGTGAGCCGAAACTCGCGCAATTCTGCCGCGCCTCCGCGTAGCGCAGCGCCGCCCACGTCCACCAGCGAGCCGCTCATCATGAACGCGCGCCGCACGGCGGATGCCTTCACGTCGGCCGCCGCCGCCAGTGCATCGACCATGATTCCTTCCAGAGCGCCCTGACGCAATTCCTGCACCAGCAGGCGACGCAGGAATTGCTGCTCCTTGTCGGTGGCACGGGCCAGCAGCCGGTCGAGAATCTCGCTGCGGCGGGTGCGCGATCCGGGTCCACCGGTAGCGGCCAGTGCGGTGAAGCAGGCGGCGGTCTCCTGCACGCTGAGGGACGGCTGGGCGGCGGGCGTAGCGGTGGCCGCCCGGATCGCGGCGTAACCGATTCCGAGGCGTCCCTGCGGCACGGAGCCGGCGAGGCAGGCGATGCCGGCATCGCGTTCCGCGTCCTCCAGCCGGCGCAGACAGTCGGCCAGCGCCGCCACCTTCGCGGTGCGGGAGCGCGTCGCCGCCACCGTCTGCGAGGTCGCTACCAGTTCCCCGAGCAGCATTGCCGTTTCGGTCGCCGCTCTTTTGCGGCTACCGTCCGCGAATGCCGCTGGCCGGCGCGCCGGCCGGGAGCGCGGACACCGGCGCCCCTGGAGTCAGGGTGCCGGGCTGCCGGACGCGGCAGGTTACGCCGCCACGCCACGCGGGGGTCAGAGCGGCGCGCAGCCCGGGGCACGTCTCCTCCATCCGCTCGCACGGCGCGGTCTCGCCAGTCACTTCCAGTTCCACCGATCCGATGCGCAGCGCGCCGGCAGCGGCAAGGTCGACCCCGGTAACCAGCAGATTGGCCCGCCGCGCGGTCCACGGCAACTCGGGCCGACCGGCCTCGCGGCACGCCGCCTGCCACGCCTCCAGGCTCAACACCGTCACCTGCCGCCGGCCCGGACGCCCGCGGAGGTCGTCGGCAACGCCGCCGGCAACGGTGACCGAGGCCTGCGGTAACTCCTGCATCACGCCCCGCGGGCGGTTGCGCACCGCGATCGCCAGCAGCCGTGATTGTCGCTCTGCCATATGGGCAACGCTACCACGCAGACTAACCGGCGGTCACCTGCTACACTCGGCCAAGTGTATCCCCGACAGGTGGTAGAACGCTCACACGCCGTCCCCGTCGTGGCGTTGCTCGTACTGCCGACACAGAACGCGAATGTACCCCCCACTCAGCCACTCAACGTTTCAGCTATGAGGGCATAAGCGACGAGGACGCGACATGAATCGCCTGGAGGTGAACGCCACCATCAACCTGCTGCGGGAACGCGGCCTGCTGCCACTCGATCACAGCGCGCCGCCGGCCGTGAACGACCTGATCGCCCATGTCTACGACGCCTGTGCCCGCAACGGCGTGCGGGAGGGCGCGTTGCGCCGCGAGGTCGACGCACTGCGTCGCGAGCACCTGCCCGATGCCAGCGGTCCGTCCGCCTCCGGCTGAGCGCGTACTCTCGCGTCCAGGAGCCGGTCGGATTGCTCAGGCTTCAACCGCAGGCCGGTCGCGCCCGAAGCGCCCGCAGGCGCCGTTCGGCGCGCTTTCGGTCCGCTCGCGGAGCGTGGCGGCATGGCGTTGGCGCGGCGTCCTCCCGTAGACCGGACAGATTCGCCGTTACGCGGTCGCTCGCGGAGCGTGGCGCTGAACGGTCAATCCGGTGCGGCAGGTTCCGGCTCCGGCATGAAGCCGGACTGCAGGAACCCGCCGTCGATCGGGATGGCGGCGCCGTTGATGTAGTTGCCGCCCGGGCCGCACAGGAACACCACCAGCGCCGCGATTTCCTCCGGATACACCTCGCGGGGAATCGGCATGCGCTTGCGGCGCGACTCGCGCAGCGCAGGATCGCGCGCATATACGAGGGTGGTCATCGCCGTGGCGGCGACGCCCGGACACACGGTGTTTACGTTGATGCCGTAGCGCGCCCACTCCACGGCCAGCATGCCGGCGAGACTGTTGAGCGCCGCCTTGGAGGGACTGTACGCGCCGCGCTCGGGGATCGGCGCCCAGGCGCCCACCGACGAGATGAACACGATGCGCCCACCGCTGCCACGCGCGACCAGGTGGCGCCCGACCGCCTGGCTGAACAGGAACGCGCCGGTCAGATGGCTGTCCAGCGCTTCGCGCCACTGCGCGGCGCTCAGCTCGAGGGAGGGCGCCTTGACGTTGTTGCCGGCGCAGTACACCAGGAGGTCGATCCGCTCGCGCGCCGCGACCTCGGCGCGCACCGCGGCGACGTCGGCCACGTTCACCGCCGTGGCGTCGTGCGCGCACGCGCCCGGGAGGGAAGCGGCCACCTGCTGCGCCTGCTCCAGGTTCACGTCGGCGACCACCACGGCCGCTCCGCGTTCGGCCAGCGCCCGGCACACGGCGTTGCCGATGCCGCCGGCGCCACCCGGAACGATCGCCACCTGACCGGCAAGCTCGCCGCCGGTCGCCGCCTGCGCCGTCATCGATTCACGTCCGCCCGAGTCGGCATGGGCACTCGTGACGCACCGGTATCGGCGGCCGGCTGGCATCTTCGGACCCGTAAGCGCGGTTACTCCGTTGCCCGGAGTTGCCGGCCGGTGTGACTTTCGGAGCAGGCATCATGCCGTCCGCCGCGTCAGCTTCCGGCGCCGAGGTGCTCGCCGAAGAACTGCAGCGTGAGCGGCCACGACTCGGTGGCGGCCTCGGTGTGATAGCGGGTCGCGTTGGTGAAGTCCATGTACCCGTGACCGGCGCCCGAGAAGTTGACGAACCGGTGCTCCACGTTGTGGCGGGTCAACTCGGCGTCGATGGCGTCGCGGTCCTCGGGTGACGGGTTGGTGTCGCGGCCGCCGAAGAAACCGAGCACCGGACAGGTAATCTCACCGAGCCGGTCGAACGGGGCAGTGTCCTCGCCCCACGCCACGCGCGTGTTGCCGCCGTAGAACGCCACCGCCGCGTGCAGGCGGTCGCTGGCCGCCGCCATCAGGTAGGCGACCCGTCCGCCCATGCAGAAGCCCACGATCCCCAGTGGCCGCGGCGTGGAGCCGTCGCCGGCGGACAGGTAGTCGAGCGTCACGTCGCAGTCGGCGACGATCTGCCGGTCGCGCAGCAGCGCCATGCGCTCCAGCGGCTGCTCCAGAGGAGGATCCTGCCGATGGTACAGTTCCGGCGCCGCGGCCACGAAACCGGCGGCCGCCAGCCGCCGCGCCATCCCCTGTACGAACTGGTCCACGCCGCCGGCGTGCTGGATCACCAGGACCCCCGGTCCGTCCGTCGCCTCGGTCGGGCGAGCCACGAAGGTGCGCATCGGCGCACCGTCCACCGTCAACGTCTGCCAGTCACTGCTATGGGGAACCATCTTCTCAGCATAGCCGGTTGCGCGCCGGCCGGCGAGGTGCTGAAGACGGTTCGCCATGTCCACCAAAAAAACTCTTGAACCAAGCGTGTTGCGCCGATTAACTTGGCTTTCGTTTCACCCAGCATGATCGGCATCGGACTCGATTTCGGCACCACCAACACTACCGTAGCCGTGGCCGATGGCGACCAGATCACGTATCTCACGCTCGATCCGCTCGCCATTCCCGCCACCGTAATGCCAACGGCGCTCTATATTCGGCGTTCCATGGACCACACCGTCGGCAGCACCGCCATCGTCAGCTACCTCGGCGACAACGCCGGTCGGGTAGTGCGCCTGCGCAAGATAGACATCGGTGCAATCGCCATGACCGTCAACGCCAGCGACGGCGGCGTCGCCCCCGGCCACTCCGAGGGCGACGCCGTGGAGGTGGCGGTCCGGGTGCGTGGCGACGACGACGCCGAGTTGCCCGGCCGACTGTTCCGCGGCCTCAAGAGCTATCTCGGCATCCGCGGCCACGAGCGTTTCAAGGTATTCCACCGCCAGTTCCGCACGGTCGCCCTGATCACCCTCATCTTGTCCGAGATTCGCCGCGTGATCGAATCTTCGGGCCGGACGCTGAGCGGCGCCCTGCACATCGGCCGCCCGGTACGGTTCGTCGGCGACGACGACGCCAATGCCATCGCCATGACGCGCATGGAGGAGGCGTGCCGCCACGCCGGCTTTACCGACTTCACCTTCTACCCCGAGCCGGTGGCGGCCAGCCTGAGCTACCTGCATACGCAGCAGCGGGCGGCCCCTCCGCAACCCGCCGCCAGACCCGCGCGCCGCGGTCTGTTGGCGGCCGCCGACGCCTGTCTGCGGGAACCGCAGCTTCTGCTCACCTTCGACTTCGGCGGTGGAACCCTGGATCTGTGCCTGCTCCAGAGTAGCGGCGGCCGATTCCGGGTGCTCGGCACCGAAGGCCTGCCGCTCGGCGGCAACCGTATCGATCAACTGATCATCAAGCGGCTGATATTCCCGGAGCTGGGCGAGGGCAGCCCGATCAAGAGCGCGCGCCATCTGCAGCGGGCGGACACCATCTTCCCCTTCTACCGGTACGCCGACTACCTGCTCAACTGGCAGATGGCGTACATGATGAATCAGCCCGACCTGATGGACACCCTGTTCGCCGGGTTGCGTTCCGGACCGGAGCAGCAACGCAAGCTGGGCCGTCTGTGGCGGCTGGTGCGCGGCAACTACGCCTACGCGCTGTTGAATGCCACCGAGCGCGCGAAGGCACGGTTGTCGGAGGTGGAGCGGACGGCGATTTCGCTACCGGAGATAGACCTGGAGGTGGCGCTGGACCGGCCGCGGCTGGCGGAAATCCTGGCACCGGCGGTCGAGGAGATCGGTGCCGCGGTCGCCACGCTGCTGGACAAGACCGGCGTGCCGGCGGAGCGCGTCGATCGCGTGGTGTGCACGGGCGGATCATCGCAGCTCCTGCCGGTGCAGGCGCGGCTGGAGGAGTTGTTTCCGGGACGCATCGAGCGTTTCGACTTCTACCGCAGCATCGCCGGCGGGCTCGCGCTCGCCAGTGCCCGCAGCTACCGGCACGACCTGCCCTGACCGCGATGGCCACAACCGACCGGTGACCGTAACCGCGATCCGCACCCCGCTGATCCGGTCCGGCAGCGAAGTCGCCGCCGTGCTGGCCGCCAATCTGCCGGCGCCGCTGCCCGACCGCTGCGTAGTGGTGGTCGCCTCCAAGATCATCAGCGTCGCCGAGGGCCGGCTGACCGGACGCGCCGACGATCGCGAAGCGCTGCACGACCTGGTGCGCCGCGAGGCACAGTACTACCTGGAGCCGCACGCCTCCCGCTACGACATCATGCTCACCATCAAGGGCAACTGGATGTTCGTGAACGCCGGTATCGACCAGTCCAACGCCGACGGCCAACTGGCGCCGTGGCCGCGCGACCCGCAACGCAGCGCCAACGACCTGTGGCGGCGGCTGCGCCAGCACACGGCCGGCGAACGGCGCCTGGGGGTGATCATCGCCGACTCAGGCGGCATTCCCTTGAACTGGGGCGTGGTGGGGCGCGGCATCGCCCACTGCGGCTTCCAGGCGCTGCGCGACTACACCGGCACACCCGACCTGTACGGCCGCAAGCTGACCATGGAGAAGACCAACATCGTGCAGTCGATCGCCGCCGCCGCGGTGCTGGAGATGGGCGAGGGCGCCGAGCGCACGCCGGCGGCGGTGGTGGAACGGATCGGCCGCATCGCATACCAGGACCGCGAGCCCACCGCCGCCGAGCTGGCAGCCCTCCGCATCAGCCTCGAAGACGACGCCTACGCCCCGGTCCTGCGTGCCGCCCCGTGGCGACGCGGGTCAGATCGTCAAGAGTCGCCCGAATCCTCGGCGGGCAGGCGGCGGCGCAGGTGGTCGGACAGGGATTCGCCGGCGGCCAGTTCCAGGTCGGTGGGCGGGACGTGACGGGCCAGCTCGCCGCGCATGGGCGAGAAGTTCTCGAACTCGCGGGATACGGTCATCAGGCGGTCCTCCTTCTCCACGTACACGTACAGCAGCTCGGTGCCGTCCGCGGCGCGGGCGTGGCCGGCGAAGGTGACCTCTCGCCACGGGTGGCGGTGCGTTTCCTCCCCGAACTCGCAAATGGTAACGCCGTCGTCGGCAGCGGCCACGAAGCTGGCGAAGTGCTTTACCAGGAAGCGCACGATGCGGTAGCCGAGGTAGCCCACCAGCAGCAGGGCCGCCAAGCCTACGATGAGCTGTACCAGTGCCGCCAACAACACCGCGCCCACGACCAGGGCCGCCACCACCGCCACCGGCACCAGTGCGCGCGGGTTGGAGCGCAGCGTCATGCGCGCCTTCACGGACCCCACGATAGGCGGCGGAGAGGCCTAGCGTCAATTCCGTAACTCAAGATGGAGTCGTTCGTTGACTGCGCCGAACGATGCCCATACCTTAGGGTCGCCCCGCTCCTGCCCGCGTGTGCTCGAATCGCAAGGCCGTAAACCGGGCACACCGCAACGATCGAGTGGGTGAACCATCACTGCGAGGCACCAATGAAGCGAATGTGCGCGCTCGCGGGAGCGGTGGGCCTGCTCCTGCTCCCGGCGTTTCCAGCCCTGGCGCAAGCCGACGCGGCACCGGTGGGCCGCGACCTGATGTGGGTAACCTGGATCGGTTCCATCGCGGCGCTGCTGTTCGCCCTGATTCTGGCGCTCTCTGTACTGCGCAAGCATCCCGGCTCCGAGACGATGCAGGATCTGAGCCGCGCCGTGCTGGAGGGCGCCACCGCCTACCTGAAGCAGCAGTACAAGGTGGTCGGCCTGTTCTTCATCCTGCTGTTTGCGATACTCGCGGTCATCTCCTACGGGCTGGGGCTGCTGTCGCCGTTCGTACCGTTCGCGTTCATCACCGGCGGTTTCTTTTCCGCGTTGGCGGGATACATCGGCATGTCGATCGCCACGCGCGCCAACGCGCGCACCGCGCAGGGCGCCAACGAGTCGCTCAACGCCGGCCTGCGGGTGGCGTTCTCGTCGGGCACGGTGATGGGCATGACCGTGGTCGGGCTCGGGTTGCTCGACATCTCGATCTGGTGGTTCCTGCTGCGCTTCGCATTCGATGTCCCGGTAGTGGAGATTCCGCCGATCATGATCACCTTCGGCATGGGCGCCTCGCTGCAGGCACTGTTCGCGCGACTCGGCGGCGGCATCTTCACCAAGGCGGCGGACGTCGGTGCCGACCTGGTCGGCAAGGTGGAGGCCAACATCCCCGAGGATGACGCCCGCAACCCGGCCACCATAGCCGACAACGTGGGCGACAACGTGGGCGATGTGGCCGGCATGGGCGCCGACCTGTACGAGTCGTACGTGGGCTCGATCATCGCCACCATGGCGCTCGGCGCCATCGCCTCGCTCAACCTCCCCGAGGTAACCGCCCTGCAGATGATCCAGGTGCCGGTGTCGGTGGCCACCATCGGCGTACTGTGCTCGATCATCGGCACCGCGGTGGTGCGCACCAGGGGAGAGGCTTCCCAGCACGTGCTGCTGCGTGCGCTGCGTAA
The DNA here is from genome assembly GCA_964346995.1 of uncultured Spirochaetaceae bacterium. GTDB lineage: Bacteria > Spirochaetota > Spirochaetia > SZUA-6 > Bin103 > Bin103. The sequence continues at coordinate 15,875 of CAYFXT010000007.1, forward strand.
CGGCACCTGGCTGTCCACGGCGCTGATCGCGGTGCTGTCGCTGGTGCTGGTGCTGCTTACCACCGGCCCGAGCTTCGTCGGCATCTGGGGAGCGATGATCGTCGGCCTGGTCGCCGGCAACGTGATCGGCTTCTTCACCGAGTACTACACCTCCGACAACTACACCCCGACTCAGGAACTGGCCGCGGAGGCGCAGACCGGTCCGGCTACCCTGATCATCCAGGGCCACGCGCTCGGCATGCTGTCCACCTTCATCCCGGTCGTGACGGTCGTGGTGGCCACGCTGCTGGCGTTCTTCCTGTCCGGCGGCGCGCAGTTCCCGGGCATCGGTCTGTACGGCATCGGCTTGGCGGCGGTAGGTATGCTCAGCACCCTGGGCATCACCCTGGCCACCGACGCCTACGGTCCGGTGGCGGACAACGCCGGCGGCATCGCGGAGATGGCGGAAATGGAACCGCACGTGCGCGAGCGCACCGACGCCCTCGACTCGCTGGGCAACACCACCGCCGCCACCGGCAAGGGATTCGCCATCGGCTCGGCGGCGCTCACCGCTCTGGCGTTGCTGGCCGAATACCGCAACAAGATCGTCGAGGCGCTCGATACCGTGACCGTGGGGCCCGCCTTCGAGCGATTCTACGCCGACATCATCACCATCACCCGCGACGCCGCCGGCGTCGTGCACGCCGAAATGAGCATCAACCTGATGGATCCCAAGATCCTCATGGGGCTGTTCATCGGTGCCGTGCTGCCGTTCGTGTTCGCCTCGCTGTCGATGAAGGCGGTGGGCCGCGCCGCCGGCGACATGGTCAAGGAGGTGCGGCGCCAGTTCCAGGCCAACCCCGGCATCCTGGAAGGCACGGTGCGTCCCGACTACGCCTCCTGTGTGGGCATCTCCACCAAGGGAGCGCAGCGCGAAATGGTGGTGCCGTCGATCCTGGCGGTAATCGCCCCCATCCTGGTCGGCGTGATTTTCGGCCCGTTCACGGTGATCGCGCTGCTCGCCGGCGCGCTGGCCACCGGCTTCGTGCTGGCGATCATGATGGCCAACGCCGGCGGCGCCTGGGACAACGCCAAGAAGTTCGTCGAGGCGGGCAACTACGGCGGCAAGGGCTCGGAAGCGCACAAGGCGGGGGTGATCGGCGACACCGTCGGCGATCCCTACAAGGATACGTCCGGACCGTCGATCAACATCCTGCTCAAGCTGATGTCGATGGTGTCGATCGTGTTCGTGACCAGCTTCCTGGCGCTCAACAATCTGCTGGTGACGCTGTTCGCGTAGCGGTTCGCGCGGCGGCGAGCAGATAGCCCTCGCCGCGCACCGCAGTGATGGTAAGGCCGGCTGCGCCGGCACCACCGCCCATGGCGGTCCGGCACTTGCGGCGCAGGGCGGCGATGTGCACGTCGATCACGCGGCTGCGCTCGGCGGGTAGCCGGCCCCACAGCCGGTAGAACAGCGCCTCGCGGCTCGTCACCCGGCCGGCATTGTACAGCAGCATGTCGAGCAGCCTCGCCTGTGCCACCGACAGGGCAACCGTGCCGCCGGGTCCGTGCAGGGTAGTGCCCAGCAGCCGGATACCGCCACCCGAAGCAGCCGGCGTAGCGGACGCGTCCCGGCGGTCCAGCCAGCGTTGCACCCGCAGTTGCAACTCGGTAAGGGTCCACGGCTCGCGCAGATAGTCGACACAGCCGCGCAGGAATGCCGGGGCCAGTCCCTGGTCGTTGCCGTAGGCCAGCACCGGCAGCGCCAGCCGGCTGCGTCCGCCGAGGATGGTGTTGACGGCGGCTGCCGGAACGATGAACAGCGCGGCCCCTCGGCGCGGGTCGAACTCGTGGCTCAGCCGGAACTGGAAGCCGCGCCCGCGAACGCCACGCCCGGCGCGGCCCGGCTCCGAGCATAACCGCCGCAGGCGCACCTCCAGTGCAGGATCGTGGTCGATCACGAACAGGACAAGCGGCAGGTCGGCAGTGGCGTTCATGCCCGCGCTTCGCTCGGTGGTCGGGGCGGGGCTCCTTCGGGTGGCGGGAGCGTGCGGAGTCTGGCGAATTACGACCGACTCCGCAGAGTCAGCCGGCTGGGCAGGATCAGCCGGGTGGGCAGAGTCGGCCGGCTGGGCCGGAAGCGTGGCGTCGTCGCGGGCGGGGCTCGCCGGCAGCACCTCGCTCACGCCGCCTGCTCCTGCTCGAAGCGGAAGCGACGACGCCGGCAGCGGTTTCGAGGCGCTACGTCGCTGGCCCGCGCGCGCTCTTGTCCTCGATCTGGCCCATTCTGGCTTTCAGATCTTCCAGCATCCGGTCCGCTCCGCCGCCCGATTCCAACTCACGGAACTGCTTCTCCAGTTGCGCGTCGCCGGCATCGATCTGGGCCAAGTCGTCGGTGGCCTCGGCCTCCGCTTCCGCCTGCTCCACCTTGGCGGCCATACGGTCGAAGGCATCGAATGCCGAAGTATTGCCGGTGGCAGTGATGGTGGCCTGAATGCGCTGCTGCGCCTCGGCCCGTTTGGCGCGCGCGATCAGCAGGTTCTTCTTGCGGCTGGCCTCTTCGATCTTCTGCTGCAGTTGTCGCAGCGAGTCCTTGAGCTGCTCCACCGAGGCGTGCTGGGCGTCGTACTGCTCCTGGTAGCTGGCGGTATATTCGGCATGTTCCTGCTTGCGGACCAGCGCCTGCTTGGCTAGGTCGTCCTTGCCGGCGCGAACCGCGTCCATGGCGCGCTGCTCCCACAGTTCGGTATTGCGGCGCTGCTCGATCAGTTGTCGCTGCAGCCGTTTCTCGTCGGCGATCGCCGATGCCACGCTCTTCTTGGACTCGATGAGCTGCTCGTTCATCTCCACGATCAACTGGTTGAGCATCTTCTCTGGATTTTCAGCCTTGGTGATCATGTCGTTGATGTTGGAGCGCACGACGCGCCGGAAGCGATCAAACAGTCCCATCAGGTGACCTCCTCTGTCTAACGGTACTTGGCCAGCTTCTGATAGTGCTGAGCCAAGGCGAGTCCGATCGCATCCAGGGTGGCCTGGAACTCTTCGAGGTCGAGGGTTACCCCCACGAGCGTGTTGAGCAGAATCACTTCGTCGCCCTCCAGCGCGTAGGCGCCATGGATCATGTCCGACTCGTTCAGCCGCAGGAGCTGCTCGAAGAATTCCTCCCGCTGCCGATTCGGGATGGCCATCACGTTGACGCGAATGATCACCACCGGATCGGCGAGCATGACCAGGACGTTCTCGAGACCTTTCTCTTCGTCGTCGATGACCCAGGTGGTGTCATCCACGGTTTCGTAGGTGAGGGAGAGCGAGAGCAGGAAGCCCTCGATCTTTGCCGATTCTGCCATAGATAAAATCCGCGCCCAATATACCGCGCCCCGCGCCGCCCGTCATCCGCCGCGCTCCGACCCGAGCGGCGGGCCGTCGATGACGATGTCGCGCGCCTCGATGTGCAGCCCACCGGCGCCGGTGCCGCGCTCCGTACCGGCGCGGTAGGTGGCGCCGCCGCTATCCGCGACGCGGCCTGCCCGGGCATGGCGGGCGCCAACGCGGCGTCTGGCGAGCAGGCGCGCGCGTTCCAGCACGTTGCGCAGCTCGCGTACGTTCCCCGGCCACGGGTGGTCGGAAAGCCGCTCCAGCGCCGCGTCGCTCAGTGTGATGTCCGCGCCGGCGCGGGCGCCGAGCAGCGCATGGACGAGCAGCGGGATGTCTTCGCGCCGCTCGCGCAGCGGCGGTACGTTGATGACCAGCACTGCCAGCCGATACCAGAGATCGATGCGCAGGCTACCGTCGGCCACCCGCTCCTCGACCGCGCGGTTGGTAGCGCTCACCACGCGTACGTTGACCGATAGCGGCTGCCGCCCGCCGACCCGCGTCACCTCGCGGTTCTCCAGCGCCCGCAGCAGCTTGACCTGCGTGTCCAGCGGCATGTCGGCAACCTCGTCCAGAAACAGGGTGCCGCCGTCGGCGCGTTCGAAGCAGCCGGCTCGCGCCACGGCGCCGGTGAATGCCCCCGGCTCGGAGCCGAACAACTCGCTCTCCACCAGCGTTTCCGGAATGGCGCCGCAATTGATGGCCACGAACGGCGCCTTGGCGCGATGCGAGAGGCGGTGAATGCCGCGCGACACCAGCTCCTTGCCGGTGCCGCTTTCCCCGGTCACCATCACCGGGGCATCCGAGTCGGCGAACACCTCCATCAACTCGCGTACCTGGCCGAGCGCGGGCGACTCGCCCACCAGGCCGTCGTCGGCAGTTGCCGTGTGGCTGCCCGCACGGCGCGCAGCGCTGTTGGCCAAGGCAGTATTCAACGTGGCCAGCAGGGCACGCAACTCGTAGGGCTTGACGATGTAGTCGCTGGCGCCGGCGCGGATGGCGTCTACCGCCAGCGTGACGTCATTGTGTCCGGTCAGCATCACCACCGGTGGCGCCAGAGGCTGACCAGCGATGCGGCGCAACAGATCCAGCCCGCTGCCGTCGGGCAGCGAAATGTCCAGCAGCACCAGATCCACCTCGCCGCCGGCCAGTGTGCGCCGGCCCTCGGCCAGGGTGGTGGCCGACAGCAGCTCATACTCGGGCGGCAGCACCAGTTCCAGCGTGCTGTGGGCGCGCTGGTCATCGTCGATGAACAACAGGCGAATCACCACCCGCCAAGTTATTGAGCGGACAACGTGTTGCGCAATGCGCGTGACCGGCGATGCGACTGCCGCCGCCCCGTCCGGCCTGGCGGGAGCTGCGAACGTGGTCCTACGGCGCCGAAAGGCGGAACTGTACGGCGGCCGTCAGAGCCGCTACCACCGCCGTGTCTACTCGCAACAAGCCGGTAGGCAAGCCAACGAGGCGAAAGCCGTGACGGCGAAACAGGTCCACTTCCTCGGGCGAGAAACCGCCCTCGGGACCTACCGCGCAGCGTACTTCTCCGCCCCGCACCAGTGCACCGCGCACGTGGGCGCTGCATATTGCACGTTGCCGGGCACCGATGTGCTCCGGAAGCAGCGGTGCGGCGCCCGGGTGGAACGCCAGATCGAGCCCTCCGTCCCCATGCTGCGCCAGAACGTCGCACAGCGGCACGGGCGCCTCGATGACCGGTGCCGCGGCGGCGCTCTGCTGTGCAGCCTGACGGGCGATGCGCTGCCAGCGCTCCCGCCGCCGTGCCTGCGCCGCACCGTCCGCCCGGCCCTGGGTACGCTCCGCCACCACCGGCACGATGCTGGTCACCCCCAGCTCCGTCGCCTGGCGTACGATGCGGTCCATCAGCGTCCCTTTCGGCAGCGCCTGGATCAGGGTGAGGGCGGGTGCGGCAGCGTTCCCTTCCGGCACCTGATCACCCGGTTCGGCGGCGACGTGCAGGCGCACGGTAGCGGCGCCGATCTCCGTGACGGTGGCCTGGGCACGGAGCCCCGCGGCGTCCGCCACCGGAATCACGGCGCCTGGTGCGAGCCTGCGCACCCGCACCAGGTAGTGGTAGTCGGAGCCGTCGAGCTCCAGCACGGCGCCGGGTCGCACCGTCGCCACCAGAAACTGCTGCATCCGCTAACGCCCCGAAACGGTCGCTCCCGGCGCCGCGAGAGGGCCAGCCTCGCCGGCGCCGGGCGTGGGCCGCAACCGGAGAGATTCGCGGCGGCGCGGCGTCACGACAGGGCCGCGGCCGGCTCGCGCAGCGGGCGGTCGCCCCGTGCAGCGGGCAAGTCGTCGGCGCGTATCCCCTGCGCGGGCACCAGATCCTCCTCCAGCAGGCGCACCGCCTCGCGTAGCACCACGTCGAAACGCAGGTCGTACACCGGGCGGTTCGGCATGCGCCGTACCACCTCGTCACGCACCAGCCGGCGCAGCACGCGTGGCGGCAGCTCGACCCCCGACTGCCGGAGATCGGCGATGAACTCCTCGGTCAGTGTCTCGCTCGGCTCGCCATGCACGCGCACGAACGTGCGGATACGCCCGCTGTCGAACAGCTCGATCACTTGCGCCTCTTCCTCTTCCGACAGTGGCGGATCGCCGAATTCGCGGTGCGGGCTCACCCCTACGCCGTCGATGCTCGCCCCGCTCGGCGTCAGGTAGTGCGCCGTTGTGACCTTGATCGCCCGCCGGTCGAAGTGGCGCACCTGCTGCACCGATGCCTTGCCGTAGGACTGCTCGCCAAGCAGGAATCCGCGCCCATGCTCGCGCAGAGCGGCCGCCAGAATCTCGGACGCGGACGCGGAACCGCGATCGATCAGCACCACGATCGGGACCGAGGCATCCACCAGCGTCTTATCCGCGGTGGCGCGGTGCACGTCGTTCTCCGTGGCTACCCGCGACTGCGTGGACACGATCACCCCCGAGAGGAGAAACATATCGGCAACCTGCACCACCGTCGATAGCAAACCGCCCGGGTTGCTGCGCAAGTCGACGATCAGCGACGTTGCGGAATCGAGCTCGCGCAGCGCATCCGCCACCCGGTCCGGAGTAAGCAGGGTGAACTGGACGATGCGCAGATAGCCGATCTCTTCGTCGATCATGGCGGAGCGCACGGTGTCCACCTCGATCATGGCGCGTTCGATGACGACGTCGAAGCTGATCGAGTTGTTGCGTTGCACGGTCACGCCGACCATGGTTCCCGGCGGCCCGCGCAGCCGGGAAACGACATCGGAAATGTCGAAGTCGTCGGCCGGCTCCCCGTTGATCGCGACGATCACGTCGCCGGCCCGGAGCCCGGCGCGATGGGCGGGATTGCCCTCGATGGGTGCGATCACTTCGATGCCGCCGCCGGAGTGCTTGGCAATGTACATGCCGACGCCGCCGAATTCACCGCGCACGAGATCGTTGATCTGGCTCACGTCGGAGGGATGAATGTACGCGGAATGGGGGTCATCGAGCGCTTCGAACAACCCCTCCAGGGCACCATCGAGCAGCCGGTCGGCATCGAGACGGCTCTCGTCGACGTAGTTTTCCAGCAGGAACTCGGCTACCTCGCCGAACACCTGCGCCATGCGGCGCGCTTCCGCCGCCTCTTCCTGTGCCAGGGCGCGCGGCGTCATGGTGAGGAGGAGCAGCAACACCGCCGACAGAGCGCCGGTGCGCGCCTGGCGCAGCCAACAGGGGAGGTGCCGGCGAGGTGCTCGGATGCAGGTGATGGCGTTCATCCTCGATGGGAAGAAGTATAGCGCCTGTTTGCGGTACAGTGGATGCAGTGATTGCCTACGTGGAGTTTCCCGCCTGGTTGCGACCGGAGGTCATTGCCGGTCTGCCCGTTCGCTGGTATGGCCTCATGTACCTGGTGGCGTTCGCCATCACCTATTTTCTGTTTCAGCACCTGGCGGTGCGGTGTCGCGAGCTGCCGGTCGACCGCGACACCGTGCTCAATCTGTTCTTCTGGGGCATCGTCGGGGTGCTGGCGGGAGGCCGGCTGTTCTCGGTGCTGATCTACGATCCGACCGGGTTCTACCTTCGCAATCCGTTGCAGATCGTGTTTCCGTTCCAGCGAGTGGACGGCTCGCTGCATTTCATCGGGCTGCAGGGCATGTCCTATCACGGCGGTCTCGCCGGAGCCGTGGTAGCGGTGGTGGCCTACTGCCGGGTCAAACGGTTGCCGGTGCTGGACGTGGCCGACCTGCTCGCCGTGAGCGCCCCGCTGGGGTACACCTTCGGGCGCATCGGCAACTTCATCAACGGCGAGTTGTACGGGCGCATCACCAGTTCGCCGATCGGGGTGGTGTTTCCGCAGGCGCCTTCCTACCCGGTGGACGAGCCATGGGTCCGACAGGTGGCCGACGATGCCGGGCTACCGATCGCGGATGGCGTGGCGACGGTCAACCTGCCGCGCTTCCCGTCGCAACTCTTCGAGGCGTTCTTCGAGGGGATCTTTCTGTGGGTGCTGCTGTGGTTCGTGTTACGCCAGCGGCGTCCGTTCGCCGGGTTCCTGCTGGCGATGTACGTGATCGGCTACGGCGTGGTGCGGTTCGCCGTCGAATACCTGCGCGAGCCGGACGAGGGCTTGGCGTTTCCGCTTACCTTCGTGCCGCTCGACAATCCGGCCCTGTTCAGTCCCTGGAACTTCACTACCGGGCAACTGCTGAGCGCGGCGATGATCGTGTGTGGGCTGGCGACGCTGATGATCCTCGCCAGCCACCAGGGGACGGCGCGCTCGCATCGATCGATCCAGGACGAACGCAGCAGCGCGCGGCGGGCGATGCTGCGACGCATGCGCAAGAAGCTGCGCTGAAGGTCGGTAAGGCGGATGGGCGATACTGGGATCGAACCAGTGACTTCTACCGTGTGAAGGTAGCACTCTACCGCTGAGTTAATCGCCCGCGGCCGGTCGGGACTCCCAGGGTACCGAAGCCGCGCCCGCGCTGTCAATGGGTGCAATTCCCGCCGAGCAGGGCGATTCCCATGCTGACGGCCAGACCGGCCAGGACCCAGACCGGCCAGGACCACTGTGCAGGCGGCCGGCGTTGCAACCGTTGACTCCAGGCGCCGGTTCTTACCACCTTTTCGTTAGTCGATAATCATATATGTGGATCGAAGCCGGCCCGTGCACGGCGTGGCACACAGGACCGTGAAGTCGCCGCCCAGAGCTTTCCGGGCGGCCGCCATTTCCGGGTTGGCGCGCCCAACGCGCAGCGCAGCGCAGGTCGAAATCTTCCGTAAGGCCATTCACATGGCGATTGCGGCGGTGCCTGCCATCGCCGCAATCGACGTGCTGGCTGCGGCCGGGTTGCTGGGGGCCGGCATCGCGATCTACATCGCGGCCGAGCAGGCGCGCATCGCCGGCATTCGCGTGGCGTTGATCTCCGACGTCACCCTGCTGGCGCTGCGCGAGCGCGACCGGCAGGGGTTCGTGCTGGGCCCGGTGACCCTGGGGCTGGGGGCGATGCTGACGTTGCTCTACCCGGAGCCGGCCGCCTCGATCGCCATATACGCGCTCGCTTTCGGCGACAGTGCCGCCGCGGTCGTGGGCACGATCAGGGGCCACGTCAAGATTCCCTGCACCGGCGGCAAGACGGTTGCCGGCTCCGTGGCGTGCTGGCTGGTGGTGCTGGCCGTCACCCTGCGCCTCACGGGCGACCTGAACGCTTCGTGCACCGTCGCCACCACTGCCGCGTTGCTGGAGGCGGCCCCGACCGGCGATTATGAGAACCTCATCCTACCGGTCGGCACCGGGCTGGTCGCTTTCGTGGTCCTGTAAGCGCTCTTTTCGGCCGTTCAGGTTTGACAGACGCGCCTGCGCATCGGCAAGTTCACGCCATGGCAAAGCTTCGCAGCGTCGGCATCATCACCAGCGGCGGTGATGCGGGTGGACTCAACGGCGTCATCCGCGGCGCCGCCGGCATGTGCGAGCATCTGGGAATCGGCGCCTGGATCATTCCGAACGGCTACGCGGGCCTCTACAATCTCGTCGAAATCGATCACCTGGTGCGGCTCGACTGGGAGCGGACAGACCGCATCGACGCGACGCTGGCGGGCTCCGAGGCGGGCCACTCGCGGGTCAAGATCTCCCGCATCGAGGACCCCGACAAGTACCGGCGCATCATGCGCGGTCTGGAGCGCCACTCCATCGATGCGCTGGTGATTTCCGGCGGTGACGACACCGGCAGCGTGGTGGTCGATCTAGTGGCGCAGGGGATTCGCTGCGTGCACGCGCCGAAGACCATGGACCTGGATCTGCAGACCTACTCGGTGGGCGGCGACTCGGCGGTGAACCGCATCGCGCAGATGGTGCAGGACGCCAAGACCACTGGCGCCACCCACAACCGCATCATGATCACCGAGGTGTTCGGCCGGTACGCCGGCCACACCGCCTTGCGCGGCGGACTGGCGGCGGATGCCGACTGCATCCTGCTGCCCGAGGTGCCGGCCGACATGGATATCGTGTACTCCCACGCCAAGGAGCGTCTGTACCGGCGGATCCGCGGCAGCGACGTGTATGCCGGCACCTATACCATTGTGGTAGCCGAGGGGCTTCGCGACGCCGGTGGCGTAGTGATGACCGACGCCAGCGTCGGGGTGGATGCGTTCGGCCACGGCAAACTGGCGGGTGCCGGCAAGTACGTGCGCCAAGCGCTGGAGCAGCGGATCGCCGCCGATCCCGACACCGAGACCTTCATGCGCGCCACCGGGCAATACGTGGCCGGCATCTACGAGACGCCGGAGGTGCGCGAGTTGACGCCCAGCCACCTGGTCAGGTCGGGTCCCTCCACCGCCTACGACGTCAACTTCGGCAAGCAGATCGGCGCCGGTGCGGTGGCACTGTTGGCGGCCGGGATATCCGGTGTGACGGTGGCCGGCGGCGATGCCGGCGAGGTGCGCTACCTGGCGACCAGCAAGGCGATCGAGCAGCGCCACGTGGCGCCGGAGACGGTGGCGTTCCACGAGGCGATCGGGGTGTGCTTCGGCCGCGAGCCGGAGGAGGTCGCGCTGCGTCCGCGTGAGATCAGAGCCGTGGAACAGCGCTACCTGTGACCTTCGCGCGGACACGATCCGCGCGCTTTCGGTACCAGCGGGCAATCGCCGCCGGTGCCGTGTTCCGGGACGGCTCAGCGGGAATCGCTCCGCGCCATCATTCGCGCGACAGCAGGCGCGGTCACCCAGTGACGCCCATGAGACCCGATGCGCATGCCTTGCCGGCTGGACGCGGGTCCGGCCAGTAGGCGCGGTCACTCCGTGACAAGGAGGGCGATGGAACCGGCACCTGTATCAGCGGTTGGCCGTCGTTTTCGGTGCGGCAGGCACGGTCACTC
>CAYFXT010000008.1:0-25494 GCA_964346995.1 uncultured Spirochaetaceae bacterium
AGGATGCCGGAGGCGAACAGGGCGCCCACGATGATCGACACGCCGGCGGCGGCGCAGCGCGGGAAGTCGTGGTCCAGCACGTCGTGATCGAGCAGGTTGTAGTCCTGGGCAACGAGGAAGAAGTCGAGGTCCATGAGGTCCAGGAAGCGCGGAATCAGGCCGACGAAGTTGATGCCGGCGCCCACGCCGGAGATGGCGCCGCCGGAGCGGAGCCGTTCCAGCGCGCGCCAGCCGCTGGTGGCCATCTCCTGCATCAGCGCCGCAATGCGCTGTTCGGAGTGATGGTGCAGCAGGTCGAGGTCGTGGATGATCAGCAAGTCGACCGATTCCAGGCCGAGCCGCTGCAGGCTGTCCTCGTAGGAGCGCATGATGCCGTCGTAGCTGTAGTCGAAGTTCAGGGTGAACGGCAGCGGATCGCGCCAGTACTCCTGCTCCAGCAGATCGCGCCGGGTGGTCGCACGCAACACGCGGCCCACCTTGGTGGAGACCACGAACTGCTCACGCGGACGATTGCGCAGAAATTCGCCCAGGCGATGTTCGCTCTTGCCGTGGCCGTAGAATGGCGAGGTGTCGAAGTAGCGCATGCCCGCGTCCCAGGCGCTCTGCAGCACCTCCCGCGCGGTCGCGTCACCGATGCAGTGGAACAGATCGCCGAGCGGGGCGCATCCCAGTCCGAGCCGGGTGAGCTCGACTCCGGTGCGGCCGAGTGTTGCCGTTTCCATGCCTTACAGAACCACGGAGGGCGGGCGCGCGTCCACCGCCGGACCGACGCCGCCGTACCGCGACCTGTCGCTCAGCCTCCACAGGTAGCCACTGCGCGGCGTCCCACCTGCGCAGCGCGGCTGACCGCTTACGCTGTCACTGGTCGGATTGACAGCATGGTCCCACCTGCGCGCAGCGCGGGCTGACCGCAGAGGTACCGCCGCGCGCCGTGCCGATGCGGCCTGTGCGAACGCATCGGTGGAATCGCGGCGGCGCGGATCGACTGGTGAGGACTGGCCGCCCGGCCGAAGGTCAACTACATTGAGAGCAACAGCGCCGCCGAGCCGGACCGGTTGTCCCGCGGTGCGGCGACGTTGCGACGCTTCCGGCGGCCGCAGCACCAAAGACCAGACGACAAGGGTACGAGATCGTGGACGTCACCCGGATTGGCGCAGAGGTCGAGCGCGAGAGCGGGCTCCTGCAAGCGGTCCGCCAGCAGCTTGACAAAGTGATCATCGGACAGAGCTATCTGCTCGAACGACTGCAGATCGGACTGCTGTGCAACGCCCACCTGCTGATCGAGGGCGTTCCGGGCTTGGCCAAGACGCTTTCCATCACCACCCTGGCGCAGGCGATCAGCGCACGCTTCCGGCGCATCCAGTTTACTCCCGACCTGCTGCCCGCCGACGTGATCGGCACCCTCGTGTATCACCCCGGCAGCGGCGAGTTCACCACCAAACGCGGCCCGATCTTCGCCAACATCATCCTCGCCGACGAGATAAACCGCGCACCCGCCAAGGTGCAGAGCGCCCTGCTGGAGGCGATGCAGGAGCGGCAGGTGACCATCGGCGACGACAGCCATCCGCTCGACGATCCTTTCATGGTGCTCGCCACGCAGAATCCGATCGAGCAGGAGGGCACCTATCCACTGCCCGAGGCGCAGGTGGACCGCTTCATGCTCAAGGTTCGGGTCGACTATCCGACCCGCGACGAAGAACTGCGCATCCTGCGGCAGATGGCGCGCACCACCGACCCACCACGCGTGGAGGCGATCCTGAAGCCGACCGACTTCGGCCGCCTGCGCCGGCTGGTGGAACGGATCCACATGGAAGAGAAGGTGGAGGAATACGTCGTCGACGTGGTCTACGCGACCCGGCAGCCGGCCACCTTCGGCCTGGAACTTGACGGCCTGATCGAGTACGGCGCCTCGCCGCGTGCCACCATCTACCTGACCCTGGCGGCCAAGGCGCACGCCCTGCTGCGCGGTCGCGGCTATGTGACGCCCCAGGACGTCAAGACCATGGCGCCCGACGTCCTCCGCCACCGCGTCATCCTGAGTTACGAGGCAGAGGCCGAGGAACGTACCGCCGACGATCTGGTGGCGGTCATTCTCGACGCCATCCCGGTGCCGTGATCTCGGCGGAGCTGGCACGGCAGATTCGCTACATCCAGATCAGCGCCCGGCGCGCGGTAGATGCCGTGTTCGGGGGCGAATATGCGAGCGTATTCCGCGGCCAGGGCATGGAGTTCCAGGAGGTTCGTGACTACCAGCCGGGCGACGAGATTCGCAGCATCGACTGGAACGTGACGGCGCGCATGGGGCACCCCTACGTCAAGCGCTACGTCGAGGAGCGTGAGCTCACCGTCCTGTTCGTGGTCGATCTGTCCGCCTCTGGCGCCTTCGGGTCCACTGCGAAGAGCAAGACCGAGGTGGCGGCGGAGTTGACCGCGGTACTCGCATTCTCGGCCATCCGCCACAACGACCGGGTCGGCCTGGTGGTGTTCACCGACACCATCGAGCTCTACATACCTCCCAAGAAGGGCGCCACGCACGTACTGCGCCTGGTTCGCGAGCTGCTGTTCATTCATCCGCACGGCAGGCTCACCGACGTTGCGGCAGCGTTGCGCTTCGTGAGCCGGGTGCAACGCAGGCGCGCGACCGTGTTTCTGATCTCCGACTATCTCGCCGCCGGCTACGAAACCGAGCTGCGACTCGCTGCCGCCCGCCATGATCTGATCGCTGCCTCGATCGTCGACCCGCACGAGCTGGAACTGCCGCGGGCGGGGCTGCTCGATCTGCAGGACGCCGAAACCGGCGCCCGCGTGCTGATCGATAGTTCCAGCCGCCGTGTGCGTGAGGAATACGCGCGCCGCGGCCGGCAACGTCAGCAGGATCTCGCCGCCCAACTGCGCCGGCTGCGCGTGGATCACATACCGGTCCGCACCGACCAGCCGTGGGCGCGCGATCTCGTGCGCTTCTTCAAGGTACGCGAGCGGCGCGTCGCGGGTGGGAGATAGCGCGGTGGCAAGCCGGGCGAGCCTGCGTGCGGCCGGCGTTCTCGGCGTGGCGCTGGCGCTGTGGTCCGGCTGCGCGCGGAGCGCCTCGGAAGACGAAAGTCGGGGAGCATCGCCCGATTGGCAGGTCGACCAGAGCCGCGCCGCGGCCGGCGTCGCCCTGCAAGTACGGCTCGACCGGGACCAGATCACGACCGCCGAGTGGCTACTGCTGGAAGTGGCGGTGTCGGCTGCAGAGGGCAGCGTCGTGCGCCTTCCCGCGGCGGCGGAACTGGAAGTGCCCGCCGGCGACGGCGGTGCGCTGAGCGTCGAGCGCATGCAGACCCAGCCGCCGGAGTTGCTGGCGGACGGCCGGGTGCGGTGGGTACGCCGGTTCGAATTGCAGCCGTTTCTCGCCGGCGCGTATGTCGCACCGGGGTTGACGGTCGCAGTGACCGGTCCGGCCGGCGACGAGACGCTCCTGCACAGCGACCCGATTCCGGTCGTCGTGCTGTCGGTGCTCGATGCCGGGGAGACGACGCCACAACCGCGGGAAGTACGCGATCCGGTGGCCGTGGCGCCGCGCCTGCAGCATGTCCTGCTGCTGTCCGGTCTGGGGCTGGCCGCCGCTGGCGCCGGCGCGGCGACGATTGTCGTGGCACGGCGGCGCTCGGCGCGCTTGCGCGTCCGCGCGGCGATCGTTCCTCCCCACGAGGCGGCGCTGCGCGCACTGCGCGAATTGGCGGCGGGCGACCTGCCGGAGCACGATCTGCTTGCCTTTCACCACGCCGTCGCGGCGGTGGTACGCACCTTTCTGGAGCAGCGGTTCGGCGTGCGTGCGCCGGAGCGGACCACCGAGGAGCTGATGCTGATCCTGGCCGAGGCGCAGTGGCTCGACGATTTCCAGCGCCGGTCGTTGCACACCTTTCTGACGTGCTGCGACCAGGTGAAGTTCGCCGGCGCCCGCCCCGACGCGGGGGTCAGCCGCGCCCTGATCGACACCGCCGGGGAACTGGTGACCGCCCTCCGGCCGGAGCGCTCGCAGGAGGAAGCCGCCGTTGCAGTTTGAATCGCCGTGGCTGCTGTTTCTGGCGCCGGTGGTCGCGGCCCTGCCGTTGTTCAGGCACTGGGCCGCCAGCCGGCAGACAGGTCTTACCTTCTCCTCCGCCGCGTTGCCCGCCGCCGTCGCGCCGTCGCTGCGTCACCGGATGGCCTGGCTGCCGCTGGCCTTGCAGACCGTTTCCCTGCTCTTCCTCGTGGTCGCCGTGGCACGCCCGCGGGAGGGGCAGGAGCGGGTGGTCGACATACGCCGTGGTGTGGCGATCGAGCTGGTGGTGGATCGCTCCTCGAGCATGCGCGTGCCGATGACTGCCAGGCCGGACAGTCCCAGCCGTCTGCAGGCCGCCAAGGAGGTGCTTGCCCGGTTCATCGGCGGCGACGACGCCGGCCTCGACGGACGCCCCAACGACTTGATCGGACTGATCACCTTCGCCCGCTACGCTGAGACGATCCTGCCGCTCACCCTCGCTCATGACGCGGCGGACGGCTTTCTGCGCACCATAGAGCTGGCCGAGGGGCGCGCCGAGGACGGCACCGCCATCGGCGATGCGATCGCCCTGGCGGCGGCGCGCCTGCACACGGCGGAGCATGAGTTGCACGCCTCCGGTGCCGACACTCCCTACGAGATCAAGAGCAAGGTGATCGTGCTGCTCACCGACGGCATCAACAACACCGGCACGCGCGGCCCCCTCGAGGCAGCCGAATTGGCGCGCGACTGGGGTATTACCGTGCACGCCATCGGCATCGCCGCGGAGGAAGCCGTGCGCTCCTCGGGAACCACCACCGTGCTCCGGCTCGGTCGCCGGGAGATCGACGAGGCCGCCCTGCAAGCCGTAGCTGACACGACCGGCGGCCTGTTTCGCATCGCCGGCGACGCGCGCGCACTGCACGAGGTCTACCGCGAGATCGACGCGCTGGAGCGCAGCGAGATTCAGTCGATGCGGTACGTGAGCTATCGCGAGCGATTCGTTCCCTGGGCCCTGGCGGCGGCGGCGGCCATGTTTGCGGCCACCCTGTTGAGCGCAACCGTGTTGCGCCGGAGCCCGTGATGCCGCTGCCGGCGCCGGACGGCATGCTGCGCTTCGTCCATCCGGAAGCGTTCCTGCTGCTGTGGCTGCTGCTGCCGCTGGCGGCGCTCCTGTACCTGGCCGGGCGCGCCCGGCGGCGCGACCTGGACCGGTTCCGTGCCGTGCCGGAGCGCACCACGCCGTCGCTGAACACACGACCGCTGACCACCGCTCTCACCCTGCTGGGGCTGGCACTGCTGGTAATCGGCATCGCGCGGCCGGGCTGGGCGTCGGCCGGGACCACGGTGGAGCGGCGCGGCCGCGACGTCGTGTTCGTGGTAGACACCTCGCGCAGCATGCTGGCCGAGGATCTCGCGCCCAACCGGCTGGAGCGTACCAAGCTGGCGATCCTGGATGCGGTGGAGGTGCTGTCCGGCGATCGGGTCGCCCTGGTGGCATTCGCCGGCAGCGCAGTCGTGAAGTGTCCGTTGACCTTCGACTACGGGTTCTTCCGCATGGCGGTACAGCAACTGTCGGCAGCCAGCGTGAGCCGGGGCGGATCGCTGCTCGGCGACGCGCTGCGTACGGTGGACGACGATGTGCTCGACAATCAGGTGCGCGAATTCAAGGATGTGCTGCTGATCACGGATGGCGGCGATCAGGGCAGCTTTCCGGTCGAGGCGGCCGAGGCGTTGGGCCAGAGCGGTGCCCGGATTCTGGCGATCGGGATCGGCGACGACAGTGTCGGCCATCCGATACGAGACCGGTCACCGTCGGGGCCGTCGGCTTCCGCCTACGTCGAGCACAACGGCGAGATGGTGCTCAGCAAGCTGGATGCCGAGCTGTTGCGTACCGTGGCGGGCGCCACCCCGGCCGGCCGTTACGTGCATTGGGCGACCGGTAACATCGACCTCGGCCGCCTGTATCGGGACATGATCGCCGCCGCTCCCGGAAGGGTGCTGGAAGCGGAGGAGATCGAGCTGATCACCGAGCGGTTCCAGATCTTCCTCGCCATCGCCCTGCTGTTGTTCGCCGTCGCCGCAGCAGTGCCGGAACGGCTGGCAAGGCCGCTACTGCCGGTGCCACGCGGGCGCGGGCGCCCGGATGACCGGCGGGCACCCGGACGCGGCGGCCAACACGGCGACGGCGGTGGCGCTGCCCGCCGTGCGCCGTCGGGAGTCGCGTCCCGATGATCCGAAGTGCAGGCCGCGGGACCGTGCCACACGGGAATCGACGTTCCGGCCGGGTGAATTCCGGCCGGGTGAACGGTTGCGGCCGTCACGGCGCCGCCGCCTGCGTAGCCGCCGCCTGTGCAGGGTGGTGGCGTCGTAGCGGGCGCATGATCTGCGTGCTGGCGACATCCATCCGACCGTGTGCCGCCACCAGCGGAGCTGCGGCGATCGGCCATCCGGAGCGCACTGCACGCACCGGCCGGGTGGCCTGCCGGTGCGGCGGTTGCGGCCGCCACGGCAGCGGCGTGCGCGCCCGGCGGTGGCGTCGTAGCCAACGCTTGGCCTGCGCGTTGGCGACCATCGGCTGGTTGCATGTCGGCGCCGCCGGAGCTGCGGCGATCGGCCATCCGGAGCGCGCTGCACGCGCCGGCCTGGCGGCCTACCGGAGTGGCGACTACGAAGCCGCAACGGGAGCCTTCGCCACCGCGGCCGAGCTGCGGCCCGGCAACGCCGGGCTACTGTACAACGCGGGTGCGGCGGCGTATCAGCTCGGCAACCAGGGGGATGCCCGGCGCCTGTTGCAGGCGTCGATCAACAATACGCCCTCGCACCAGCTCGCGGCCGCCGGCCATCTGGCCATCGGCCACTCGTGGATGGCCGATGCGGAACAACAGGCGCAAACCGACCCGGCGGCCGCATTGCCGGCGCTGGAAGCCGCCGTCGAGAGCTATGAGCGCACCCTGCGGATCGACGGCGATCACGACGCGGCGGCCTACCACCTGGAGCAGGCGCGCGTCCGGCTCGCCGAGTTGCGCCGGCAGATGGAGCAGAACGCGGCGGACGGACCGGAAACCCGGGACCAACACCAGCAACGACAGACGGGCGACGGCGCGGAGCGAAGGGATGATACCGGCTCGCCCGAGCAGGCACCCGACCCGGAACAACGGCAGCAGCAGCAGGCACCGCCGGATCAGTCTCAGCCGGACGAGGCTGCCGGGGCGCAGGCGGAACCGGACAGCGAGCAGACGAATGAAGAGGCCGACTCACTCGCGCGGCAGATCATCGCCGCCGAAGAGGCGCTTGCCGCACAGCAGGAACGCCGGCGACAGGAGTTGGAGCCGGTAGCGCAGGACTGGTGACGAGATGGTGAGCCGCCCCCGCCCATGGAGAACGGCCCGCGCCGCCACCGCGCTGGCCATGATCCTCGCCGCCGTCGTGGGCGGTGCGCAGAGCATTTCCGTGCGCACCGGCGTGGACCGCCAGGAGGTCGATGTCGGCGATCCATTCCGCTTCCAGATCGCGGTGACCGGCAGCGACCAGGTCACGCCCCCGGATCTCGGTGCCCTGCGCGACTTCACCGTGCGCCCCCTGGCCGCGGGGCCGAACAACAGCGAGAGCGTGACCATCATCGACGGCAACACGACGCGCGAGGTCCGCCGCGGCTACGTTCTGACCTACCAGCTCACCGCCAACAGGGCCGGTACGCTCACCATACCGGCGCTCGCCGTGGATGTCGCCGGCCAACCGAGGTACACGCCGGAGATCACCATCGATGCGCGCGAACCACGCGCCGTCGAGGGGTATCGCCTGCAGCTCGCGTTGGCCGAGGATCAGGTCTGGGTCGGACAGCCGGTGTTGCTCACCACCACGTGGCTGTGGGACCCGCGGCTCGGTCCCGAGCGCTTCCATCAGTTCAGCTTTCCGTTGTTCGACAGGGCGGCGGCCGATACCGGCGTCACCTTCGAGCACCTCGCGCCGGCCACCGTGCCGGACGACCCCGTACGCCTGGAGGTAGCGGGCCAGCAGGTGGTGTGGGAGCGGGGCGAGACCAGCGTCGACGACGATCGGTACCTGACGCTGAGCTTTGCCACGATGCTGGTGCCGCGGCAGCCCGGTACGCTTGCCATCCCGAAGGCCAACCTGGTGTTCGAGGGCGTTGCCGGTTACCGCAACACCCGCGATCTGTTCGGGCGAGCCGTCCGGCAGCCGGTCTCGCAGCGCTTCGTGCTGCCTTCCAACGAGCTGAGGCTGCAGGTCCAACCGTTGCCCGAAGCGGGCCGGCCGGCGCACTTCACCGGGCTGGTGGGCACCTTCGGCATCAGCGCCGAAGCGACCCCGCTCGAAGTCAAGGTGGGTGACCCGATCGATCTCACGGTGACCGTTACCGGCAGCGGAGACTTGCGCCGTCTGCCACCGCTCGACCTGAGCCGCATGGACGGCTTCGACGCATTCCGCATCAGCGACGCGCCGGCCGCGCCGGCCTCCTTCGATCGCGCCATGCTGCGGCGCACCATCCGTGCGCTCAGCCACGAGACCACCGCCATCCCGCCGGTCGGCATCGTGGTGTTCGATGCCGACAGCGGTCGCTATGTGGAGTTGACCAGCGAGGCGATTCCGCTCACCGTCCTGCCGACGCGCCAAGTGACCATGCGAGACGTCGAGGGATCGGATGGCGCGGTGATGCCGGGCAGCGCGGTAACCAGCCGCCAGGAGGGCATCGCACACAACTACACGGGGCGTCTCCTGCTCCGCGATCAACGCTTCGACGCCCTGGCCTTCGCCGTTTCACCTGGCGGCCTGGCGGCCCTGCTCGCCGCCCCGCTCCTGCTCGCGATCCTGCGCGGTTGGGCAGCGGCTCGCCGTTGGCGGCCGCGTTGGCGTGGAGCGGGTGCGGCCCTGAGCCGGTTGCGGCGCGCCGTTCACACGAGCGCACGGGCGGGGCCGGCTGCGCCGGCGGATCTGCACCACGCGCTGCGCGCCTACCTGGCCGAGCGGTTCACCCCGGGGCGCGTGGTCCATGGGGCAGGCGACGTTGCGGACGTGTTGCGCGCACGCGGCGCCAGCGTGCAGGCAGTGGAAGAACTGCGCAGCTTGTTCGACTACCTGGACGCGGCACGGTACGGGGGCGCGGGTGCCGATTCCGGTGTCGCCGCGGACATCGTCGCCTGGGCCACCGGTCTCGATGCGGAGCTTCGCTCATGAGTCGCCACGGCTGCTCCATGACACCGAACACGACGAGAATTGCAGCACACGTATCGCCTGCGGGTGCATTCCCGCCAAGTGGCAGGAGCGCTCACACGCGGGGCGGCTCGTCCCGGTGGCGGCGTCTGCTCGTACTGCTACCCGTCGCCGGCCGGCCGACGTTTCGGACGAGTGGCGTGCCCCGCCATCCGAACGACCGCCGCGCACCCCCTGTGGCGCCCGGCAGCCGGCCCGATCCAGGGCGATCCCATGCTAACGGCCAGAGGAGCGACCCCGACGCTGACGCGGGTGCCAGAGCCGGTCGGTGCCGCAAAGTCGGTCCCCGGATCGCTCGAACGGCGAATGCAGCCCACGATCGCGCAGCATGGGATAGTCCTGGGCCCGATCAGCCGCGGCTTGCCGCCGCCGGCCGGCGCAGGTGTGTCCGGATCGGGCTGCTCGCCCTGCTGTGCGGACTGTGGCCGGCGTGGCAGGCGCCGTCCCAGGAGGCCGCCCGACCGGCGCCCGACAGCGATCCGGCGGTCTTGCTGGCCGCGGCCGAGCGGGACTTTGCGGAAGGCAACCGGCTCGCCGGTGAACGCCGCAACGCCGAAGCGGCAGCACGGTTCCGGGCCGCTCTGCTCCGCTACGAGGCGGCCGCCGCGGCGCTTGGCGGCGGCAACGGCTATCTGCTCTATAACATCGGCAACACCTACCTGCGTCTCGGCGACCCGGGCCGCGCCATCCTGCACTATCGCGAGGCGCAGCACTACATTCCCGCGGACCCCAACCTGCAACAGAGCCTGCGCCACGCCCGCTCCCTGCGTCGCGACCGGATCGAGCCCGCCGCCGGCGGAGACGTGCTGCGGCTGCTGTTCTTCTGGCACGTCACGCTGCCGCTGCGCGTACGCACCGCGATGCTGCTGATCGCCGCCAACGTGCTGTGGCTGCTCGCCCTGCTGCCAGCCGTGGCTGCCGTCAGCGAACGTGCCTACGGCGTCGCGCAACGACTCGCGGCGCGCCCGGCATGGCAGCGTGCGCGGCGCCCGGCGACGGTAGCGATCGCAACGGTCGCCGGCCTGGCAGCCGCCGCTGCCGGCGGCTCGGTTGCCGTCGAACTGCTGCATGCGGACGACCGGGCTGCCGTGATCGTGGCCGACGAGGTGGTGGCGCGGCGCGGCGACGGCGCCGCGTACCAGCCGAGCTTTGCCGGCGCGCTCCACGCCGGCACCGAACTGACGCTCCTCCAGCAGCGCAACGGCTGGTATCAGGTCATGCTGGCGGACGGCCGCCGGGCATGGCTCCCGGAATACGCCGTCGCGATAGTCGGGAGTCCGGAGTCGCCCGCAGGGTAGGGCGCACTTGTCGCCGTCCGGCTGCCGAGAGCGGTGCACCAGAGAATCGATTGCTTTGACCAAGGTCCGGCGTACGGCTATGGTAGCCGGCCATGAGCAGCAACTCTCTCGAAGGACGGTACGCGGTCGTCACCGGCGGCAGCCAGGGGTTGGGCGAGGCGGTAGCCCGGCTGTTCGCGGCGCGCGGCGCCGCCGGCATCGTGCTGAGCGGGCGCGACGTGGCGCGCGGCGAGGCGGTAACGGCGGACCTGAAAGCCGACGGGTGCCGGGCGTACTACGTGCCCGGTGACTTGGCGGAGGTGGCCAACTGCCGTCGCATCATCGCCACCGCCGACGAGCGGTTCGGCACCCTGCACGTACTGGCGAACGCCGCCGCGATCACCGATCGCGACAGCATCTGGAGCGCCACCCCGGAGGGATTCGATCGCATGATGGCGGTGAACGCACGCGCGCCGATGCTGCTGATGCAGGATGCGATCAAGCTGATGCAGCGCGAACAGGTGAACGGGTCGATCGTCAATATCTCCAGCGTCGTGACCCGCTGCGGTCCGCCCTTTCTGACCAGCTACGCCATGTCCAAGTGCGCCCTCGACGCCCTCACCAGGAACGTCGCCTACGCGGTGATGCACAGCCGCATCCGGGTCAACGCCATCCACGTCGGCTCGATGGACACCCCCGCGGAAGACATGATCCAGCGACACTACCACGCTGCGGGCCACGACTGGCTGGCGGCCGCGGAGGCATCCAAGCCGTTCGGGCGCCTCCTCAAGCCGGACGAGATCGCCCGCGCCGTTGCGTTTCTGGCGTCCGACGAGTCCGGCATGATGACCGGCTCGCTGGTCGACTTCGATCAGACGGTGCCGGGCGGCGGCAACGCGCCACCGCCACCGGTCGCTGAGTGGCCGCGGATCACCGGCGTCAGTTTCGCTTGACGACGCCTGACCTGAGGCGATCCAGGAGAGTCGGTCGCGGGCAGAGGGCGCTCGGGGTCGTTACGAGAACAGCCGCCGCACCGGACAGCGGAATCCCGGCAGCACGTCGCCGCCGTGCAGCTCGTCCTCCTCGCCGACTGCCTGCAGCTCATGCGGCGCATGGTACACGTAGACGGAGCGGGTCGCCGGCTCGACGATCCACACCAGCCGGGTGCCGGCGCGGAAGTATTCGGCCACCTTGGTCTGCAACTCGGTGAAGCGGTCGGACGGCGAGGCGACTTCGACGGCGAAGTCGGGCGCGAACGGCCAGAAGCCGGTGGGAACCCCAGTCGCGGGAATGCGCTCGGCGGCGACGAAGGCGGCATCCGGTGCGCGCACCACGTCGGGCGTACGCTGCAGGATGAACCCCGTTTCAGCGCCGCAGCACACTCCGGCGTGCGAGCTGTTCACGTATTCGCGCAGGACATGGCTCAGAGTAGCCGTCACCATGCCGTGCTCGGCGCCGGTCGGGCTCATGCGGACCAACTCGCCGGCGGCGAGTTCATACTTGTAATCGTCATCCGGGCGCTCCAACAGCTCTTCCGCGGTGATCAGCGATACCCGGGCTGCAGTCGCCACTCGATTCATGAGGTGGCCGGCGGCCAGACGAAATCAGCCCACCGGTCGATCACGGCGGGTTTCTCAACACCGAGCGCAGCACGCAGCAACTGCTTTACCAACCAGGTTGATCGATACTCTTCACGCCGAGCGCTCAGGTCCAGCTCCCGGCGAGATCGTCGTCCATCTTGTGATCGTGATTGACTTCATGGTTCGTCATGATAGCCGCCGAGTGGTGCACCAAGCAAAGTGCTACCCGTCCGGCCGCCCGATCCATCATCCCTGAAACCCGTCAGCCTCTGGTCAGTGAGCGTTCGCTCGGCTACTGCGTGCCGGCCAGGAACTCGGTGACCGCCTGGTCGATGGAGATTTGACCCGAGATGATCGGCTGCTGGAAGCGGTTCGTCCACTTGGCCAGCAGGGGACGCGCTATCTCCAGTTCGCGGCAGATGATGCGTGCTACGGCGCCGCTCCCTGCGATGAACTCCCGGGCACCGCAGGCGCCGTGCGTCTGCTGCCAATCGTAGGCGAGGCGGCGAATGGTGACCTGCCAGCCGCCTGGGCCGGCCACTGCCCGCGCGTAGCCCGCCCGCCGATCGCCATCGAACGGCAACCCCACCGAACCCACGTTCACCACCAACGTGCCGTCCAGGTCGCGAATCAGCGGGCGGTGCGTGTGGCCGACGGCGAACAGCCGCGCACTGTCGTCCACCTTGCCGGACAGTTCGGCGTCCTCCGTCTCGGGATAGATACCGTCGCGGTTGCCGAGCAGCGAGGCGTGGACACAGGCCACGCGGCCCGCCGGCGGCGCGAAGTCGAGATCGATTCGATCGGGGAGCTCGCCCAACGCGGCGACCACGCCGGAGAGCTGGCCGGCGGTCCAGTGCGCGTGCTGGTTCATCGCGAACGCGGCGGTGCCCGGCGCGGCGGGCTGGCGATGCACGTGCAGCACGTACTCCTCGTGGTTGCCGGCCAGCAGGCGCCAGCCCGCGGCACGGGCACGCGTGCGAATCAGCTCATGACACTCGCGCGGGTGCGGGCCCCGGTTGACGATGTCGCCGAGAACCACCACCAGATCGGGACGCCAGGCGTCGACATCCGCCAGCACCACCTGCAGCGCCGGCAGATTGGCGTGGATGTCGGCAATCAGCGCCAACTTCACCGCGGTGCGGGTGCGCCCCACCTCACCGCGCCGCCGATGGGTAGCATCGCCGGTGCCCGAGCTGGCGCCGGCCGGGCCTGACTCCTGAAATCCATTCCCGGTCCTCCCGCCCCCAGGGTATCAGGTACGATTGAATCGCACAGCCGGAGTGTTGTAGGCTCGTGCTGGCTCCTACCGCGCTGGCAGAACATGACCGGGTACTTGGTAAGACGGGTGCTGCTCGTCATCCCTACGCTGTTCATCGTCACCTTGATCGTTTTTTTCACGGTTCGTCTCATTCCCGGTGACATCATAACGCTGACGCTGTCCGAATTGGGTGGCGGCATAGGCAACATCGACCGCGAGCGGCTGGAGGCGATGCTCGGGCTGGACGTCCCGGCTCACGTGCAATACGTACGCTGGATAACGAACATCCTTACGCACGGAGATCTCGGCAACTCTCTCCGTTGGAAGACGTCCATCACTGAAGAGATACTGCGCAGAATCCCGGTGACCTTCGAAGTAGGATTGTTGGCGCTCATCCTGTCGCAACTGGTGGCGGTACCGATCGGGGTCTATTCCGCCCTGCGGCAGGACACCATCGCCGACTACATCGGGCGCATCTTCGCGATATTCGGGATCGCCGTTCCCGGTTTCTGGCTGGCAACCATGGTGATGGTCTATCCGTCAATCTGGTGGAGCTGGTCGCCGCCCGTTCTCTATGTCCCGTTTGCCGAGGATCCCGTAGAAAACCTCAAAATAGTGATAATCCCGGCAGTCGTTCTGGGCATGAGCATGTCGGGAGTCACGATGCGGATGTCGCGCACCATGATGCTGGACGTGCTGCGGCAGGACTACGTCCGGACCGCTTGGTCGAAGGGTCTCAGAGAACGACTGGTGGTATTCAGGCACGCCCTCAAGAATGCGTTGATTCCGGTGATTACCTATATCGGGTTGATGATTCCCATCCTCATCGGCGGTCAGGTCGTCATAGAGAAGATATTTGCGCTGCCCGGCATGGGGATGCTTGCGGTAGATGCCCTGAGCTATCGCGACTATTCCATCGTCTCCGGCGTGAATTTGTTCTTCGCGGTGTTCGTGCTGCTGGTCAATCTGGGCGTCGATCTGACCTACGCATGGCTCGATCCTCGGATTTCGTATCAGGTTCGGCAGGATTACGGGAAGTGAGTAGCGCGCCGGAAGCATCGGAACCGACGAGACGTTGGCCACTGGCTGTGTTCGGCGTGAGGCTGATCAGAGAAAAACCACTGGGTGCGCTGGGGGGTGCCGTCGTCCTCGTGTTCTTTGCTACCGGGATTCTTGCACCGGTCCTGGCGCCCGATGGTGTCAATGAACCGCACCCGGCGGACCGGCTGAGCCCACCGTCAGCTCAGTACCTTCTGGGCACCGATACGTTGGGGCGAGACATGCTCAGCCGGGTCATCTACGGCGCTCGCATCTCGATGATTGTAGGGGTATGCGCCACTCTCCTGTCGGTGGTCGTCTCTCTGCTGATCGGTATCCCGAGCGCGTTCCTCGGTGGCAAGTACGACATTCTGGCGCAGCGGTTTGTTGACGCGTGGAT
Source organism: uncultured Spirochaetaceae bacterium (assembly GCA_964346995.1). Classification (GTDB taxonomy): domain Bacteria; phylum Spirochaetota; class Spirochaetia; order SZUA-6; family Bin103; genus Bin103. The sequence continues at coordinate 14,786 of CAYFXT010000008.1, forward strand.
GTGCTTTCCCGACATTTTGATCCTGATCACCATAATGTCCATCGTTGGACCGGGTATTCCTCAGGTAATTGTAATCGTAGGGTTGCACATGGGGATCACCACCTCTCGAGTCATCCGAAGTGCTGTGCTCGGCATCAAGGAAGAGGTGTACGTGCAGGCCGCGGACGCTATTGGATCTCGGCTGTGGAGGATACTTGCTCGGCACATTCTCCCCAATATCATGCCCGCCGTGCTGATCATCATTTCCATCAGAATGGGGAGTGTCATTCTGCTGGAAGCGACGTTGAGCTTTCTGGGATTCGGTGTCCCCCCTCCGCAGCCGAGTTGGGGAGGTATGCTCAGTGGAACAGGACGCAAGTACCTGTTCATGGCCCCCGGCTTGGCATTCTGGCCGGGCCTTGCCCTGGGCGCCGTCATCTACGCGACCAACATGTTCGGAGACGCGGTGAGGGACCTGTTGGACCCCAGATTGAGAGGGGGCGCAGGCAGCTATACCCGCATGGCGACGAAGAGAACAGGCGTTCTGCCAAGCCGACCGAGGGTCAAACGGAGGATCTGATGGCATGTCGCGGTGAGGCGCAGCCGCGTACCATTCAACGTGCGCACAAGAAGGGCCTGCCGGCGTAAGCCAGCAGACCCTCAGGTTCATACGTCTCCGTTCGGCAACTGTTAGTGTCCCATCTCGCTCTGCAGATCCTGGTCGATCCAGGCGTACTTCATGGCGTTCAACTTCTGGTCACAGCCGTGGGTCTTCTCCTCCCCGCGGAAGCCCTTGAGCCATGGCTGCCAGAACACGAACTCTTTTGCCAAGGCAAACGGAATGATCCAGGTATTCTCGTACGGCATCTCGTACAACCGGTGGAACATCTCGTTCTGCTTCGCGGGATCGGGCTCCTGGAGAACCGCCTCACGAAGGCTCTCGTACTCCGGGTCACTCACGCGACTCGCGTTCCACCCGATATCGGTCTGATACCAGGCCAAGACGTGGTAGGGCGGCAGATTCGACATCGGATCATATTGAGAGAACATTCCGTCGTATTCGCCGGCATACTCGATGTCCTTGTACACCCCGTGCTCCATGACCCGGATGTCCACGTCGATGCCGACCGCGGCCAGGTAGCTGACTGCCAGTTCGTACAGTTCGAGGTCCATGATCGCCGAGATCGGCATATCGGTCTCGAAGCCGTCGGCATAACCAGCCTCCGCGAGCAGCGCCTTGGCCTTCTCGGGGTGATAGCCGAATGTATCCTGAACCTCCGGTGAGAAATGTGAAATCGGCTTGATGTACTGTTTCGGCCATGACAGCGAGAGCGCGGGGTACGGATACTCTTCGGCGTTGCCGCCGTAGTAGTCTTCCGTTATCTCCTGCGTATTCACGGCCATCGCTATGGCTTGTCTCACGCGGATGTCGTCGAACGGCTCCCGGTCAACCCGGATGCTGAACCCCCAGGCGTTTCCGCCCGACCCGGCGACCTCGAGAAAGTTGAGCTCGGGGTTGGTGCTCTGGAGACCTTCTGCCGTCCGCCAATCGATGTTCTGCTGTTGCCCGCCAGCTTGAGCGATTTTCCCCGTCCGCAATGCCGCCAAACGGGTGGATTCGTCGGGTATCATCAGATAATTGAGCTGATCGGCATACGGCAACTGCAGATCCTGTCCCGGATAGCGCGGATCATGTTCCCAGTAGTCGGGATTCCGTGCGTACTGCACTTTGGAACCCGGGACGTAGTCCTCCAACATCCAGGCGCCGGTGCCCACCGCGTTGCGCCAATCCTCAAGGTCGCCGTGTTCCTGGATGACTTCCATCGGCTGGATAACCAGGCCGCAGCCGAAGCACATGAGGGCAAACCCCAAGAACGGCCTCGGGACATCGGTAACGACCTGTACCGTGTAGCTGTCGAGTGCGGTTACCGTTGAACCGGCAAGCCACTCGACATGAGGGTCCCCGAGGTACGGGCTCTTTTCGGTGTAGCCACTGCCCAGACCATACTGCCGGTGCAGGGTAAAGACGACATCATCGGCAGTTAGTTCTCTGCCATTCATCGGTGCTTTGTTCTGCCACTTTATGCCCTGCCTGACGTTGACGGTGATGGTCAAGGGATCGGTCTGCTCCCAGCTCTCAGCGATAATCCCGTACCACTGGTCCCAGGTGAACATTGAAGTTTGGAACTGATTATCCTCAATAGGCGTTCTAATGTCTATCGCCCCAAACGCCTGGTAAACGCCGGCGGTGAAGGGTGTTCCGGTCTGGTGATAGCGCCACTGATCCCAGGAATCGACCGCGGTAAATGCCGTGGCTATGTTGAGCACGCCGCCGTGCTGTGGCTTTTCGACGGTTTCACCAAGCCAGTTGACCACCATCTCCTTCTCTGCAGCGGCCCCTTCTTCCTCTCCGCTTGCCCACAGCATCGCTGTGGCGGATATGAGGACTACGACGAGGACGCTCGTCCATGTGTAGCGGTTCATTATCACTACCTCCTGATACGTTGTTTCCGATCGACGATCTCGATTGCTCGATTCCAAGAGAGGATGCAGCCTGGCCGACTGGCCGGTTGCGTGAGTCGCCGGTCGTGCTCCTCTCGAGCGCGGGCGCGCGCCTCCTCCCACGCGCCTGCAGCGCAGGACACCGGGGCGCCTGATCTGGCCTTCCGACCAAGTCCCTCCGAGAACTCAGTCTGTCGCGTCGATGTTCAAAGCGTGTGCGGTCTCTGAGAATCGTCAAACACCTCCCTCGGGCCGCGGGCAGGTTCTTACCTGATGCTACACGCAAGACGTGCGCCCCCCGATGGGTGCTGAGCCTGAGGTGAGGGATGCGCGTTCGTTGTCACTGCAGGTCGTATTCCTATTCGAATCTGCCCCTGACGCCAGAAAAGCCACGCTACTCGAGGTCCTCAGGCCTGTCAATCACGTCGCGCGACGGGGGTGCGACCCCATTTCGTGCCCGAGTGGGGATGCAGCGGTCATCCGGCCCGCTCTGCTGCGCTGGCGGCGGCTCCATTCAGCGAGTTGCACAATCTGGGGTCGCACTCGCGCGACGGCGCGACGGCCGCCACGGCACGGTACCGGGTGTCCGGTGGCGACGTCCGACGAGGCAGTGCATCCGGTCGCCGCGCCGCGTGGGCGGCGGCCGTGCGGCGCTCGCCGCAGGCAAACGGAGCCGCCCGGAGCGGGGCTGCTCCGGCATGGCGGACAATCCGCCTCAGGTCCGGATCAGCCTGACTTCACGTAGGGAATACCGCTCGCCTTCGGTGCGATGGCGCGGCCGACGAACCCGGCCAGCAGGAGCACCACCAGGGCGTAGGGCAGCGCCTCGATGATGAACGGCGCGGCATCGACCAGGCCCCGCACCAGGCCGGAGCTCGCCTCCAGGTCGAACGCCCCTTGCAGGCGCGCGGCCACCGCGTCGAGGAACCCGAACAGGAGGCAGGCGAGCAGCGTCGGCACCGGGCGCCACTTGCCGAACACCAGCGCGGCCAGAGCGATGAACCCCTTGCCGGCGGTCATATCCTTGATGAACGCCGCCGACTGGGCGGTCGACAGGTAGGCGCCGGCAACTCCGCACAGCGCGCCACACACCAGCACCGCGCGGTAGCGCATGCCGGCCACCGAGATGCCGGCCGTGTCCACCGCCTCGGGATTCTCGCCGACCGCGCGCAGCCGCAGCCCGAAGCGGGTCCGGTACACCACCCAGAACGCCAGCGGCACCGCCACCAACGCCAGATACACCAGCACGTTGTGACCGGACAGCAACTCGCTGTACAGGTGGCCGATGATCGGCACTTCTGCGACCCTTTCGGCGCCCGGCCACACGACGGGTCGGAACCGGCCGCCCGGCGGCAGTTGCGGCGTACGGCCACCGAGGCTGAACCAGGCGATGCCCAGCAGCACGGTAAGCCCCGACATCAGGATGTTGATCGCCACGCCGGAGACGATCTGGTTGCCGTGATAGCGGATGCAGGCAACACCGTGCAGCAGCGCCAGCAGCACCGACCACAGCACGCCCGCAGCCAGCCCCACCCAGGCGGACGCCGGCAGCAGGCCCTCCAGACCGGCCGCGGCAAGCTGCTCGGAGCACACGAAGGAGGCGGCCGCGGCGGCGAACGCTCCGCCGAGCATCTTGCCCTCCAGACCGATGTCCACGATACCGGACCGCTCCGAGAACAGGCCGGCGAGCGCGGCCAGCACCAGGGGCACCGACACCCGCAGCGTGGCATCGAGCAGCAGGATGAAGAACCCGAAACTCTCCATCGTGCGTTCAACGCTCCGCGCCCGCTGCCGCCGGCATGCCGCGGCGCGCCCTGAGCCAGGGCTTGAGGGCCGGCAGGAACAGGAACTCCAGGGCCCCCACGAACATGATCACCAGCCCCTGAATCACCACCACCAGCTCGCGGCTTACGCGCGGCATCTCGAACGCCAGTTCGGCCCCGCCCTGATAGAGCGCCCCGAACAGCAGGCTGGCGACCAGGATGCCGGCCGGATGGTTGCGGCCCATCAGCGACACCGCGATGCCGACGAAGCCGTAGCCGGCGGTGAAGTTGAGCAGCAGGCGCTGGTTGACGCCCATCACTTCGTTCAGCCCCATCATTCCGGCCAGCGCGCCGGACAGCACCATGGCGCGGATGATGTTGCGGGCCGGTGAGATACCGGCGTACACGGCGGCCGTGGGGTTGGCGCCGACCGTGCGCAGCTCGTATCCCCAGCGCGTGTGCCATACGTACACCCACACCAGCACCGAGCACACCAGGGCCCACAGAAAGGCCGCGTTCAACGGCGTGCGTGGGAAGTCGATCCCCAACCAGCCCATCATGTCGTGCATCGCCGGCAACCGGGCGTGAGGTGCGAAGTCGCGGCTCTGTGGCGACATCTGTCCCGGTTCGATCAGCACATTGACCAGCAGGTACACCATCACGGTGGCGGCTATGAAGTTGAACATGATCGTCGTGATCACCACGTGCGAGCCGCGCCGCGCTTGCAGATAAGCCGGAACCCAGCTCCACGCCGCCCCGAACAGGGCACCGCCGAGGATCGCCACCGGCACCAGCAACACGAACGGCAGCGCGTCCAGGTAGAGACACGCGAGCCCCACGCCGAGCCCGCCGATGTAGCCCTGACCCTCACCACCTATGTTGAACAGTCCGCAGTGCATCGCTACCGAGAAAGCCAGGGCGGTGAAGATGAAGTTGGTAGTGTAGTAGAGGGTGTAGCCCCACGCCTCGCGGAACCCGAACGCGCCGCGCACCAGCGCCAGCATCGCCTCGATGGGGTTTTCGCCGAGGATCATGATGACCAGGCCGGAAACGGCGAACGCGGCCACCAGATTCACCAGCGGCAACACCCCGTTGGCGGCCCAGCGCGGCAGGCCGGCGCCCGCGTCCGTGGTCGCCACGCTCAGCCGCTCCCGATGCCGGCCATCAGGCGGCCGAGTATCTGCTCGGTAGCATCGGCCGCCGCGACTTCGCCGGCGACCCGGCCGTCGAACATCACCGCAATGCGATCGCTCAGCGACAGGATCTCGTCCAGCTCCACCGACACCAGCAGGATCGCCTTGCCGCGATCGCGCAACTCGACGATGCGGCGGTGGATCGACTCGATGGCACCGATGTCCAACCCGCGCGTCGGCTGACCGATCAGCAACACGTCCGGGTTGCGATCCAGCTCACGGGCCACGATGATCTTCTGCTGGTTGCCGCCCGAAAATCCGCCGGTGAGCAGCAGCGGGTCGTGCGGACGCACGTCATACTCGTCCATCTGCCGCTGACATGACGCCGCTATGCGCTGCCGATGCATCAGGATCGCCCCGTTGAAGGCCACATCGTTGTGGTAGCCCAGGATACTCGATTCGCCGGCGGTGAACGCGGTCACCAGCCCCATCCGCTGCCGATCCTCGGGGATGTGCGCCATTCCACCGCGGCGCGCGCGCCGGGCGTCGGTATGCATTCCTGCCGACCAGAATACCTGGCCGTTGACCAGCAGCGAGCCGGAAACCGGACGGCGGATGCCGCACAGCACCTCCAGGAGCTCCGACTGCCCGTTGCCGGCCACCCCGGCGACTCCCAGAATCTCGCCTCGGCGAACGGCCAGGCTTACGTCCTTGACGCGCCTCACGCCGGCGTCGTCGACCGCTTCCAGGTTGCACGCCTCCAGCAGCACCTCGCCCGGCTGGGGCGGCCTCTTCTCCACGCGCAGCAACACCTTGCGGCCCACCATCAGCTCTGCCAGATGCTCGCGCGAGGTGTCGGCGGTGCGCACGTTGGCCACCACCGACCCGCGGCGCATCACCGTTACCTGATCGGTAATCGCCATGATCTCGCGCAGCTTGTGGGTGATGAGGATGATGGTGCGGCCCTGCTCCTTGAGTGCGGCCAGGATGCGGAACAGGGCATCGGCCTCCTGCGGCGTCAGGACGCCGGTCGGCTCATCGAGAATCAGGATCTCGGCGCCGCGGTAGAGCGCCTTGAGGATCTCGACCCGTTGCTGAATGCCGACCGGCAGGCCGCCCACCGGCGCGTCGACGTCCACCTCGAGCCCGTAGTCGTGCGCCAGGCGAGCCAGATCGCCCCGTGCCCTGCGCAGGCCGGCACGCAGCAGGGGGCCTCCCTCCGCGCCCAGGAGAACGTTCTCCAGCACGGTGAGCGGCTCCACCAGCATGAAGTGCTGGTGCACCATGCCGATGCCGGCGACGATGGCGTCGCCCGGACTGGCGATCGCCGCCGGCCGGCCATCGATCTCGATGGTGCCGGAGTCCGCCCGGTAGAAGCCGTAGAGAATGCTCATCAGGGTCGACTTGCCGGCGCCGTTTTCGCCGATGATGCCGTGAATCGACCCCTTGGCAACCACCAGGGAGACGTCCCGGTTGGCCTGCACCGAGCCGAACCGCTTGTTGATGCCGCGCAGCGCAATGGCGGCGGCAGGTGCGTCCGGCTCGGCCTCCCGGGTGGCCGTCAGTAGGTGCAGGAGTTGTTGGACATGTAGTCGTGGACGTTCATCTCACCCGCGACGATGGCGGCTCGGGCGGCTTCCACCTGTCCTTGCATCTCATCCGTGATCAAGCTGCGGTTGTGTTCGTCCAGGGCCCAGCCGACGCCGTCCTCGGCCAGCCCCAGGTCCTTGATGCCCGCCGCCCAGGTGCGGCTCATGGCGGTCTTGAACACCTCGTAGGCGGCGACATCGACGCGCTTCAGCATCGAGGTCAGCACCGATCCGGGATGCAGGTAGTTCTGGTTGGAGTCGACGCCGATCGACAGCTTGCCGTCATCGGCGGCCGCCTGCAGCACGCCCAGCCCGGTGCCGCCGGCAGCGGCGAACACGATGTCGGCGCCGCGGTCGAACTGCGACTTGGCCAGCTCCGCACCCTTCACCGGGTCGTTCCATGCCGCCGGAGTGGTGCCGGTCATGTTCTGGTACACCTGGGCGTCGGGATTGACGTACATGACGCCCTGCTCGTAGCCGCACGCGAACCGGCGGATCAGCGGAATGTCCATGCCGCCGACGAAGCCGACCTTGCCGGTCTCCGAAGCGAGCGCCGCGATCATGCCGACCAGGAACGAGCCCTCATGCTCCTTGAACACGATCGACTGGACGTTGGGCTGATCCACCACCATGTCGATGATCGAGAAGCTGGTGTCGGGGTACTCGGCGGCCACCTTGTCGAGGGCGGGTGCCTGCCCGAAGCCGACGGCGATGATCGGGTTGTAACCGCGGCGCGCGAAGTTGCGCAGCGCCTGCTCGCGCTGTGCCTCGTTGACCACCTCGAATTCGCCGTACTCGATGCCGGTTTCCGTGCGGAACTGCTCGACGCCATTGTAGATCCCCTCATTGAAGGATTTGTCGAACTTGCCGCCCATGTCGAACACGACGGCCGGCTTGATTTCGTCCGCCCCTGCGGCGGCGACCAGCAGCAGAGCCATCCCTGCTGCCAACAGGATTCGTTGCATGACGATACCTCCTTGGATGCCGCCATGCTCCGCGAAACCGCCGATTTCTGCAAGGCATCCGAACGGCGTCCCAGGACGATCCCATGCTAACGGCCAGAGGAGCGACCCCGACGCTGACGCGGGTGCCGGAGCCCGGCGGTGCCGCAAAGTCGGTCCCCCGGATCGTTCGCAACAGCGAATGAAGCCCACGATTGCGCAGCATGGGATAGAAAATATGACGTGACCTCCGGGACTTGAAGGGCGCGGATTCGCTCGGACCAAGGAACCGCGACGGCCGTCTCAGGCCAGCGATGTGGTCTACAGCCCGAGGCGTTGGTATTGGCAGTCGGGGGCTTCGACGGCGGTCAGGCGGTGGCGGAGCAGGGTGGCCATGTGCTGCTCCAGGGCGGGGTCGCGCAGCGGGTGCTGCTGGCGGGGATCGGTTTCGCCGTCGAACAGCAGGTGGAAGTCCGGTGCGTCCAGCGCCGCCTCGGAAGGTTGCCGCCAGCGCAGTTGCCGGTAGCCGCGGTCGCTCGGGTACTTGAGAAAGTAGCCGTACTCCACCTGCAGGCGATTCACTGCCAGAAAATCCTGGCTGCCGCGGGGCATCATGGTGTGGTGGTGCACCCAGCTCTCCGGGAGCGCCTGCCGGAAGTAGCGGTAGCGGCCGTCGGTCAGGCACACGTCCTTGCCGAAGCCACCGTAGAGCACGGCGTCGTGGTGGGTCTGGTCGGTGGTCAGCAGGTGGCACAGTGAGCGGCCCTGCATTTGTTTCGGTGCCGCCATGCCGTGCAGCTCCAGGAAGGTGGGCATCAGGTCGATGGTGGTGGTCAGCGCGCGCTGCACGCGGCGTCCCCCGACGGCGCCCGGCGCGCACACGATCAGCGGGAGGTGCGCCAGCTCGTCGTACAGCGCCATCTGCATCTTGCCCCAGTAACCGCGCTCGCCCAGGAAGTGGCCGTGATCGGTGGTCAGCACCACCACGGTGTCGTCCCACATGCCGTGCCGATCCAGCTTGTCGAGCAGCTTGCCGAGCCAGTGGTCGGCCATGGTCAGCGCGCCGCCGTAGCAGGCGCGGATGTGGCGCACCGTCTCCTCGTCGTCCAGGTCGGGGTCAAGGTGGCCGTACAGTGGCCAAGTGAAGTGGTAGCGGTCCCAGCGGTCGCCGTACCGCTCGCGGTAGCGCGCCGGACAGTCGAACGGCTCGTGCGGGTCGAACACCTCCAGGTGCAGATGCCAGTCCTGCGCGTCGTGGTTGCGGTCGATGAAATCCATGGCGCGCTCGAAGCACTGCGGCGTCGAGTAGTCCTCGTCGCGCTCCATCGGCGCCCAGGTCTGGTTGCGCCAGTAGCCCCAGCGGCACGGCCCTTGCAGACCGCGCGCGCTCAGGCTTGGGCGGTTCCTTTACCAGCGGGCGCCAGATGTCGCCCTCCTGGCCACGCAGGAACTCCCAGGAGCTGTAGATCGTGTTGTAGCCCTCGCCGCCGGAGTGGAAGTAGTGGTAGTGGTCGGTGACCATGTGGCTGTACACGCCGCGCTGCTCGCGCAGCATGGTGGGCAGGCACTCGTCCCACGGCTGCACCGGACTCCACGGCGTCTCCAGGAAGTTGACCCGTCCGGTGAGCATCTCGCGGCGCGCCGGCATGCACGGCAGGGAGCCGGCGAAGTGGTTGTCGAATACCGTGCCGCGCTGCGCCAGTCGGTCGATGTTGGGCGTGATGGCGAATCCGTTGCCGTAGCAGCGCAGGTAGTGGCGGTTCAGGGAATCCATGATGATGAAGATGGTTCTCACGTTGCGGTCCTCGGGGCACGAATCGTGGTAGTGGCGCATTATGCCATGCCGCGCGCGCCCGCCGCCGCCACCCGTCCCCTGTGTGTTTTTGCCCTCGCCGAGGACGATCCGGGCGCGGGCCGGGCGAACGCGGACGGGCGGGCGAGGGCCGACGCCGAGGTAGAGACTCTGAAACGCGAGTACGGCTTCGACCTGCCGCCGCACCTGCGCTACTTCAAGTGGATGGCCAACCTGTTGCGCGGCGACCTGGGCCGCTCTTTCTTCTACAACCGGCCGGTACTGGAGCTGCTCGCCGAGCGTCTGCCGTTGAGTCTGCTGGTTTCGCTGCTGGCGCTGCTGTTCACCTACCTGGTGTCGATTCGGTCGGCATCTACTCCGCCACCCACCAGTACTCGCTGTGGGACTACACGCTGAGTTTCGTCGGCTTCGTCGGCTTGGCCACACCCAACTTCATCCTCGCCCTGCTGTTGATGTTCTTCTTCTTCAAGACCTTCGGGCTCAGCATCGGCGGCCTGTTCTCGCCGGAGTACCTGCTGGAGCCGTGGAGCTGGGGCAAGTTCGTGGACCTGGTGAAGCATCTGCCAGTGCCGGTGATCGTGATCGGCACCGCCGGCACCGCCGGTCTGATCCGGGTGATGCGCGGCCTGATGCTGGACGAGATGGCCAAGCAGTACGTGGTCACGGCGCGCGCCAAGGGGGTGGGGGAGCGGCGGCTGCTGTTCAAGTACCCGGTGCGCGTCTCCCTGAACCCGATCGTCAGCACCATCGGCTGGACCCTGCCGGCGATCGTGTCGGGGCAGACCATCACCGCCATCGTGCTCAGCCTGCCCACCGTGGGACCGCTACTGCTGGAAGCACTGATCAACGAGGACATCATCCTGGCCGGCAGCGTGGTGATGATCCTGAGCTTCCTGACCGTGCTCGGCACGCTGCTGTCCGACCTGCTTCTGGTGGTGTGAGCGTGAGCACGGTAATGGATGTGCTTGTTGGCAGGCTAATCGGTGGGT
>CAYFXT010000009.1:0-24791 GCA_964346995.1 uncultured Spirochaetaceae bacterium
GCATGCTGGTCGACAACGCCATCGTGGTGGTGGAGAACATCTATCGCTATCGGGAACGCGGCTTCGCGCGTGTCGAGGCAGCACGGTTCGCGACTGGTGAGGTGTCCACGCCGATCATCGCCTCCACCGCCACCACGCTGGCCGCTTTCGTGCCGCTGGCGTTCTGGCCCGGAATCGTCGGCGAGTTCATGAGGTATCTCCCGCTCACGCTGATCATCGCCCTGAGCTCGTCGCTGTTCGTGGCCCTGATCATTCTTCCCACCCTCGCGTCGCGGCTGATCGAGACCGAGGGAGTGGCCGGTCCGCACATGCCACCGGGGCTGCGCATCGTGCTGGTGGTCGCGGCCGTCGGCATGCTGGCGGCGGCGGCGGCGGTAGACACGACGACCGCCCTGCTGCTGGTAGCCACCGGCCTGGCCGCATTCGTGTTCAACCGCGTGATCGGCAAGCCGGGCGGGCGCTGGCTGATCCACCGCGGCCTGCCGTGGATCGTCCGTCACTACGAGGCGGTATTGCGCTGGGCTTTGCGCCATCGCGCCATCGTGATGATCCTGGCCGTCGTTACGCTGGTGGGGTCGGGAGCGATCTTTTCGCAGAACAACTCGGGAATGGAATTCTTCCCGGAGGACATCCCGCCGAGTCAGGTGCTGGTGAACGTCGAGGCGCCGCTCGGTACGCGGGTGGAGCAGACCGACCAACTCGTGCGCGACGTCGAGGCGCAGCTCGTAACGTTGGACGGTATGGCGGACGTGGAATCGGTGGTCGCGACCGTGGGCGGAAGCGGTACCCACCTGGCCTCGGTTACGGTGAGCTTCGTTCCCTACGAGGAACGCGCCCGCGACGTGTTCGCCACGATCGACGCGGTGCGCGCCACCGCCGGCACCGGCATCGCCGGCGCCGCGGTCACCGTGGAGCAACCTGACATGGGGCCGCCGACCGGGCAGGCGATCAGCATCGAGATCGCCGGCCCCGATCCCGCGGTTCTGAAACGGTTCGGCGATCAGGCGGTGCGGCTGCTCGAGGAGTCGGAGCTGTTCGCCAAGCTCGACGGTCTGAAGAGCGACATGGAGGCGGGCCGGCCGGAACTGGTGGTGGAGGTGGACCGCGAGCGCGCCGCGCTGCACGAACTGAGCACCTCCGACGTGGGCAACACCATCCGCAGCGCCATCAACGGCCGCGTGGCAAGCCAGTTCCGCGCCGGCGAGGAAGAGTACGACATCACCGTGCGCCTGGCCGCCGAGTTCCGGGAGGATCTGGACTCGCTCGGCGATCTGGTGGTGGTAGCCGACAGCGGTGACCAGATACCGCTCTCCTCGGTGGCGAGTTGGCGTATCAGCCGCGGCCTCGGCGACGTGACGCGCAAGGACCTCAACCGCGTGGTGACCATCACCTCGGACGTCCGCTCCGGGTTCAACGCCAACGCCGTGGTGGGTGAGGTGGAGGCGGAACTGGCGCCGTTCATCGTCGGCCTGCCGCCACAGTACGCTGCGGTTCACCGGCCAGCAGCAGGAACAGCAGGAGTCGCAGGCATTTCTGTTCGCCGCATTCCTGCTGGCCGCTTTCCTGATCGCGTTCATCCTGATTTCGCAGTTCGATTCGGTTACCAAGCCGCTGATCATCATCAGCTCGGTAGTGATGTCCACGGTGGGCGTGTTGCTCGGACTGATGCTGTTCGGCATGCCGTTCGTGGTGGTGATGACCGGGGTCGGTGTGATCAGCCTGGCCGGAGTCGTGGTGAACAACGCGATCGTGCTGATCGACTACATCGACATCCTGCGCCGCCGCGACGGACTCTCGAAGCGGGAGGCGATCGTGCGCGGCGGCGTCACGCGGTTCCGGCCGGTGATTCTGACCGCGATCACCACCATTCTCGGACTGGTGCCGCTGGCGATCGGCCTCAACTTCGACTTCTTCGGTCTCTACACCGACCTCGACCCCGAGTTCTACTGGGGGGGTGAGCAGGCCGCCTGGTGGAGTCCGATGGCCATTGCGGTGATCTGCGGACTCGCGTTTGCCACCTTCCTGACGTTGCTGCTGGTGCCGGTGATGTACTCCCTGTTCGACGATTTCGACCGCTGGGTGCGACGTACCTTCGTAGCGGCGCGCGAACGCAGTACGGCACCGCGTGCTCCTGTGGCCGGCGCAGCGCCTGTCCAGCCCGAGGGAGCGGTTCCGGTCATGCACACCGGAACCGGCGACTGATTCACTCGCGGGCGGAGTCCGCGGCCGGCGTGCCACCGCCGTGTAGGCAGGAGCATTCGGGATGGGGTACCCTGCGCCGACATGTCCGATGAAACGACAAGCTCCTACGCAAGCGACGATACGATAGGCATCGACGAGTTCGCTCGCGTCCGGTTGCGCGTGGCGGAAGTGGTCGCCGCCGAGCGGGTGCCCAAGACCGACAAGCTGTTGTGCCTGACCCTGCGCCTCGGTGACTCGGAGCGCACCGTGGTTTCGGGCATCGCCGAGCACTACGCGGCTCCCGATCTGATCGGCAGGAAGCTGATCGTGGTTGCCAATCTGAAGCCGGCCAAGCTGCGTGGCATCGTCTCCGAGGGAATGATTCTGGCCGCCGAGGACGCTTCCGGCCGGCTCGCTCTGGCCGAGCTGCCGGGCGAGTTCCCCTCCGGCAGCACGGTCCGCTAGGCCTCCGGCCACTCATGGCAGCTCCGATTCGGATCGTGATCGTCGGCGCCGGACGCGGGCGTTCCCACTTGCGCAGCGTGCGGGCGCTCGACCGGCAGTTCGAACTGGCCGGCGTGGTCGATCTGGACGCCGCACGGCTGAGCAGGCTGTGCGCACAGGAGAACGTGTCCGAAGATCTGGCCTACTCCTCGCTGGACGACGCTCTGGCGGCCGCCGCCTGCGACGCCGTCGTGGTGGCGACCTGGGCGCGCACCCACGAGCCCCTGGTCGCGCAGGCGCTGCAGGCGGACGCTCACGTGCTGGTGGAGAAGCCGTTCACGCTTACCGTTGCCTCCGCCCGTCGCCTGCTCGACATGGCCGACGAGCGCGGCCGGAAGATCGTCGTCACCCAGCAGTGGCGCTACCTGCCGGGCCAGCGCACCATCCGCCGCCTGCTGGCGGAGCGCCGCTGGGGCCAGCCGCAGGTGGGCCATCTGGTTTCCTACAAGGCGCGCGGCGGCGAGTACCCCGACTCCGAACACTCGCAGCTCTGGCAGATGACCGTGCACGAGGTGGACTCGTTGCTGGCCATGATGGGCGAGCCGATCGTGGCGGTGAGCGGCCATTCGTTCCGCCCGCCGGCCACCACCTGGCGCCGTGAGTCCACCGCCACCGCCGAGCTTTCCTTCGCCAGCGGCTGCCGGGTCGTCCTGCTGTCCACCTCCGACGCGCGCATCAACACGTTGGAGCTGCGCGTGGAGTGCGAACGCGGCGCGCTGCGCTACCGCAACTCACGTTCGTTCGGGGGCGAGGAAGCGATTCACGTAGCGACGTCCCCGGATGGCGGGTGGCAGCCGGTGCCGATCGACCCCCCGCATCCGCTCGGCCTGGACGAGCAGGTGGCGGCCGGGTTCGCCGACTGGATCAACGGAGGACCGGAACCGGAGACCAGCGGTCGCCGCAATCTGCAGGTGCTGGGCGCCCTCGATGCCCTGCTGGAATCGGGCCTCACCGGCCGTCAGGTGGCGGCGCGGTAGCGGCATCGGTGCCGCGTGTCCTGCCCGATCGCCCGCCGATCAGCGCACCGGGCGCCAATCGTCACTCTGGATGACGCGCCCGCCGCCGATGGATCCGCCATATTCCCCCACCTGCGGCACGTCGACTACCAGCGGCTCGTCGGGCAGCCGTTCATCGACCGGCGGCAGCTCTCCCGCCTCCACCCGTTCGCGCAGCATCGGCGATTCCTGGTAGCTACTGGTCTCCCGTGCCGGGTCGTCGCCGCCCCGGCACGAGCCGAGCGCCGAAACGGCGAGCGCCAACAAGACGCCGGCCGGGACGCAGGCGAGCAGCTCCCGCGCGCCGCGTCTGCGGTATGCAGCGGTCACGCGAGACATGCTACCGGCACACCGGCGTGTTTGTCACCGGCGGCACGGCCCCGGGGCAGGACTATCCCACGCTACGCAATCGTGGGCTACCGTTCGCCGTTCGAGCGATCCGGGGACCGCTGTGCGCACCGACGGGTTCTGGCACCCGGGTCAGCGTCGGGGGCGCTCCTCTGGCCGTCAGCATGGGATCGCCCTGGGCCCGAGGGTGCATGATCGCGTCCGCAACGGTCCGCATCGTCGACGGCTCCCGCGAGCACGTTGTGTCGGGGCGCGCGGCGGTACGGTCCGGGGGCGCAACGGCGCTGACTGCCCTGCTGCTGTCGTTGCCGCCGTTGCTGGTGACCGGCTGTGCCACCGACCTGACCCGCGAGCAACTCGCCACGGAGTACTACAACCTCGGCACCGGCTACCTGGAATCGGACGACGCGGAACGCGCCGTGCGCTACCTGAGGCGCGCCCTGGAACTGCAACCCGAGGCCGCCAACGTACGGCTGAATCTGGCCGCCGCCCTGCTGGAAACCGGCGACACGGATGCCGCCAGCATCCATCTGGACCGGCTGCTGGCGGCCGATCCTGACAACCTGCAGGTGCTGGAGCTGCAGGCCGCGAGTCATCAGCGCGGCGGCCGCTGGGGCAGCGCCCTGGCGGTTTACCGCACGCTGCTGGAGCTGCAGCCGCAGCACGCGACGGCGCGCTTCAACAGTGCCATCCTGTCGTGGAAGATGGGCGCGCGGGCGGACGCTGCAACCGACCTGCGCGTCCTGCTCGCCGACCATCCCGATGATCAGGAGGCTCGCTACCATCTGGCGTTGCTGGTCGCCCAGGAGGGCCGGGTGGATGAGGCCGCGACCTTGCTGCGCGACTACCTGGAGACGCGGCCCGACGATGGCGAGGCGCTGCTTGCGCTGGCCCGTGTCGAGCACGAACTGCGCCGCTACGATGCGGCGCTGGAACTCTACGCCGAAGCGGAACCGCTGCTGCCGGAGAGCGACCCGCGCCGGGCGGACCTGCAATTCGAGCGTGCGGCGATACTGCTGACCGCCGTGGAGGATCCGATCGAAGGACTGGCAGCGCTGCGAACCGCGCTGCAACGGGGATTCGACGATCGCCAGCGGCTGGCGGACCTGCTCGCCGCCGACAACCTGCTGTATCGCCCGATGGTGGTCGACCTGGTGGCCGAGCACGCGGTGTCGGATCAGTCGCAGCCCTGACCTGCCGGGATTACACCCCGGATGGCGCGTCCGGTTGCACGCTCAGGATGTCGAGAATCTGGTCGCATACCCGTTCCGGGAGTTGGCTGCCGTCGACGGACAGCAGCAGTCCGCGGTCGCGGTAGAACTCCACCAGCGGTGAGGATTGCCACTGGTACACCTCGAGGCGGCGGCGGACGGCCGCGGGCCGGTCGTCGTCGCGCTGCATGAGCGCGCTGCCGCAACGGTCGCAGATACCCGGTATGCGCGGCGGATAATTGTCGAGATGGAAGATCTCGCCGTCGTTGGTGCACACCCGGCGCCCGGAGATGCGCAGCGCGGCGAGGTCGTCCGACACGTGGAGATTGACCACGGCGCGCACGGCGCTGAGCTGCTGCAACGCCTCGGCCTGGGCGATGGTACGGGGAAAGCCGTCCAGGAGATAGCCGCGCCGGACGTCATCCGCGGCCAGACGCGTTCTGATCAGCGCCACCGTGACATGATCGGCCACGAGTGACCCGTGGTTGATGGTCGCCGCGACCTGCATGCCAAGCTCGGTGCCGGCTTCGATCGCCGCGCGGAACATGTCGCCCGAAGAAATGTGAGGAATACCCATGCGGCAACTCAACAACTCCGCCAGAGTCCCCTTGCCGGCGCCGGGCGGACCGAGCAACACCAGATTGCACGGTGCCGCCGCGGTGCACACCGCCTGCTGGTCGTGGCGGGGCCAGGTGCTGGTGGCGATTTCCCCTGTTTGTGCGCTCGATGCCGGGTTCATCAGGTTCCCTGGGAGTAGTCGTACAGATAATCCTGCTGAGCCGCGGACAAAGTATCAATACTGATTCCCATGGTGCTCAGCTTGATTGCCGCAATCTCACGGTCTTGCCGGGGCGGGATCGGGTACACTTGATTGTCGCGCTTGCCGCCCTGCGCCACGGTGTCCCGCGCCAGGGCCACCATGCTCAGGAACTGGTTCGCGAACGACATGTCCATCACTTCCGAAGGATGTCCCTCGGCAGCCGCGAGGTTGATCAGTCTGCCCTGGGCAAGCAGGTAGATGCGGCGGCCGTCGGCAAGCACGAACTCCTGGTTGTTGGCACGTATCTCGGTCGGCGGCGCCGCGAGCGCCCCGAGGTCGTCGAGGTTGAGTTCGCAGTCGTAGTGACCGGCGTTGCAGATCACCGCGCCATCCTTCATCACCTCGTAGTGCCGCCGGGTGATCACGTCCTTCATGCCGGTGGTGGTAATGAACAGGTCGCCCACCTCCGCGGCGCGCGCCATCGGCAGCACCTCGAAGCCTTCCAGAGTCGCCTTCAGCGCGGCGATCGGGTCTACCTCGGTCACGATCACGCGGGCCCCCATGCCGCGCGCACGGGTTGCCGTGCCACGTCCGCAATGGCCGAATCCGGCTACCACCAGGTTCTTGCCGGCGAGCAGGATGGAGGTGGCGCGCAGCACGCCGTCGAGAGCGGACTGGCCGGTGCCGTACACGTTGTCGAAGTCCCACTTGGTTTCCGCATTGTTGACCGCGATCACCGGGTAGAGCAGCTTGCCGTTCCCGGCCATCGCCTGCAGTCGGTGGACTCCCGTCGTAGTCTCCTCCGTGCCGCCGACAATGCTTCCCGCCAGTTCCGGGAACCGCGAGTGGACGCGAAAGATGAGGTCTGCTCCATCATCCAGGGTGAGCGTCGGTTTGCTCGCCAGCGTTGCGTCGATGCACCAGTAGAACTCGTCGACCGACAACCCGTGCCAGGCGAAGATGCTGGTATCTTCGGCGGCCAGCGCCGCGGCGACGTCATCCTGGGTCGACAGCGGGTTGCAGCCCGACCACGCTACCTCGGCGCCGGCGGCACGCAGCGCGCGAATCAGCACCGCGGTCTCCTTCGTAACGTGCAGGCAGCCTGCTATACGTTGTCCGGCGAGCGGTTTGCTGCTCTCGTACCGGCGTTGCAGGTCAGCCATGACCGGCATGCGCGACTGCGCCCAGCGAATCTTGCGAGCGCCCTGTTCAGCCAGCGAAGAATCTCGAATCTTGTGCCTTGCCACGGTATGCGCGCCAATATAGAAGGTGGCGCGGGAATTAGGCAAAGGGTACGCTCGCGGCGCGCCACCGCCGGTGCCGAGTGCGCTTTGGCAAAGGGTGCATTCCGTCGCCGCCACGGGGACGAGCCAACCCGCGTGTGAGCCGCTCTACCACGTGGCGGGAATGCACCCTTTGCCAAACTTGATGTGGCCGCGCGTCCGGTGCACGCTTACATTGGCGGTAGCGCGGTTCACCGTCCGGATCATCATCAGGCCGCCGGGAACGCGGCGCGAGGAGGTTTCATGACTCTTTGGAATCGGATCGAAAAAGCGGTGGGGCAAGGCCTCGACGTCTCGCGGGAGGTGCTGGACAAGGCGCGCGAGGGCGCCAAGGATCTCAGCGAGAAGGGGGTGCTGAAGTTCGACATCCTGCAGCTTGAGCGCCAGTCGATGAAGCTGCTCTCCCGGCTTGGCCAGGAGGTGTACGACGCGTTCGGTACGCGCGCGGAGCAGACCGTTTCCCGCGACACCGTGGGTGTGAAGGAACTGATCGCCGAGCTGGCCGACATCGAGCGCCGTATCGAGCAAAAGGAACAGGCGATCGCCCAACTCGGTGGGCGGGATGACAGCGCGCCGCCGCAGAACGGCGCCTCTTAGACCGCGCGCCGCGCAGCAGGACGCATTCCGTTGCAGCAGGCGCATTCCCGTTCTGTGGTAGCAATACAAGCACAGACGCCGCCACGGGGACCAGCCGACCCGCGTGTAAGCGCTCTACACGGCGGGATGCACCCCACGCAACATGCAGCAGTTTCCGTTGACAGGGGGCGGCACGGCCGCCATTATCGGTTCATCCGGTAGCCGCCTGAGGTGACCGGATTCTTCCGGGCCTGTAGCTCAGTTGGTTAGAGTGCACGCCTGATAAGCGTGAGGTCGCTAGTTCAATTCTAGCCAGGCCCATAACAACGGCGAGGAGGGCGCCAAGTGTCGAAAGCATACGTGGAAACGTCGGAATACCTGCTCGAGGAACTCGATGAGATGATCCAGCAGGGCTTCTATCACGACCGCACCGAGGCCGTGAATGACGCGATACGGGAGCTGTTGAAGAACTACAAGATCTCCAGGCTGCACGCCAAGGACGCTCGGGAACGCGATCTGGCGCTGAATTCCGCCGACGCCCGCCGGTAGCTTCAGGCCCGGGAGTTCCCGGCAGGGAACCCCTGCGGCCGCTAGCGCATGTGCCGACCCGGTCACTCCGTGCACGGGGACGACGAACGAAGCGCAGGCATCGCCGTATGCTCGCTTTCGGGTACGGCGCGGACTACCGGTCCTGCAGCGGCGAATCGGAAGGGTTCTCTTTGCGCGCTGAGGCGGCATGGTCACGCCGCGCCGGAATCTTCCGCCGCGCGGCACGTTCGGGTCCGTCGACGCGTTCGCTCCGGGACGCCACAGGCAATGAAAACCTGAGCACGGGTGCCGCCGGCAAGTCATCATTTTCGGGGCCGGCCGCGCGCAAGCCGGTTGCCGCGAAGATTTCCCTGTTTCGGCCGGTCATCCGCCGTCGGCAGATGCACGCGGTTCTGGAGTGTCTGGTGACCGAGGATATCGGCCCCGGTCCGCTGGCGCGCAAGTTGACCGGCGAGCTGGCCGCGGCGCTCGGTTGCCGCGGCGGCTTGGCGCTGGCCGACCAACACGCGGCCGTTGCCGCGGCGCTGCATCTGGTCACGGAACAGGCTGCGCACCATGGCGACCCGCGTTTCGTGCTGTTGTCTTCTCTCGCTCCCCTGAGCCACGTGCAGGCCGCCAGGGCCGCCCGGTTGACGCCGCTGCTGGTGGACGTCGACCCCGACAGCGGCCTGCTGGATCGTGACTCGTTGCAGCGCCTGTTGGCGCAGCGTCCACTGGCGCTGATGGTGTGCCACTTCATGGCGCAGCCGGAGCCGCTCATGGCGCTGCGCGAGTTGGGCGTGCCGATCGTGGAGGACGTCACCAGCGTGCTGCCTTCTCTGGCGCCCAGCGGTGATGCGGGACGGCAGGATGGCGGCAGCGGGCCGGCGGACGACGGTGCTGCGCTCGGATCTGGCGCGTCCGGAGCTGGCCGCGTGGGTGATGCCGTGGTGATCGGGCTGCAGGCGCCGGGCGCCCTCGACACCGGCGGCGGCGGTGTGGTATTGGCGCGCGGCCGGCGTGGTCAGCGGGCACTTGTCGCTTACCGGCGTCGCTGCGGCTACGCCGAGCTGCCCGACATGAACGCCGTGCTGGCTCTGGCGCAATGGCGCGATCTGGCGGCGGACCGCCGCCGCTGTATCGAACTGGCCGCGCGGTTCCATGACGCCGTGGCGCGCAGCCGCCATCGCAGCTTGGCCCCGGGCGCTGCATCCGGACCACTGTTTCCGGTACTGATCACCGACGGCATGCGCGCCGTGCAGCGTTATGCCACGCGCCATCGGATCGAAACGCGCCTCGCCTGTGAGGGGGCGGCGCTGACCGACGTACACCCCACGGATGAGGTTGCGGGCGCGGTGGCGGGGGACCGATCGGCGGTGGTCAGCGCCGGCGAGGTACGCCTTTCGGGAGCGCGGGAACTGGCACGCCGCGGCCTGCTGTTCCCCCTCTACCCCGACCTGGGTGACGGCGCCGCCAACCGGATAGCCAAGGTGCTGGCTACCCTCCCGTAGGCGCCGCGGCCGCGGCCGCGCTATACTTGCGGTCCGATGAGAGTCGGTACGGGGATGCCGGCTGAAACCGGCGCTGCAAGCAGTGAACCGCGGCCGCGAACCGTTCGCCGCGTATTCGTGTTGCTGAATCGGGCCCGCGCCGATGCCGGAATCATCGCCGGCATGCGCGACTTCTTCGCCCGCCGGCAGGTCGAGGTGATCGAGGCGGAGGTAGGCGACGCCCGCCCACCCGAGGATCTGCGGCGCATAGACTTGGCAGTCTCGCTCGGCGGCGACGGCACCCTGCTCGGCTGCGCGCGTCTGCTCGCGGGCAGCAACATCCCGATTCTTGCGGTCAACCTGGGAACGGTGGGGTTCATTACCGAAATCCCGGTCGACGAGTGGCAGCAAGCGTACACCGCGTATGCAGCGGGTCTGCTCGGCATCAGCACCCGGATCATGGTGTGCACGACGGTGTTGCGCGCCGGTACCCGGGTAGCCTGCATCGACGGGCTCAACGACACGGTGATAGCCGCGCACGGTCGCTCCAAGATCGTTCGCCTGCGCGTGCACTTGGCCGGAACCTGGGTGGCCAACTATCGCGCCGACGGGATGATCTTCGCCACCCCGACCGGATCGACCGCCTACTCGATGGCAGCCGGGGGGCCGATCCTGCATCCCGAGATGGACGCGTTCCTGATCACCCCGATCTGTCCGTTCACGCTCGCCAACCGCCCGCTGCTGGTTCCGGCGGACGAGCCGGTCCGGGTCGAGATCGAGCCCGGGCAGCGTACCGAGATCAGTCTCGCCGTGGATGGGGTCGAGGCGGTGGGCCTGCAGCCGGGCGACCGTATCGATCTGTCGCGGTCGGTCCACCAGACGCACATCGTGCGCTCCGCGGAGCGCAACTTCTATCAGGTGCTACGCTCCAAGCTCGACTGGGCCGGAGAGCCGCGTGCTTGAGTCGTTGACGATTCGCAACTATGCGCTGATCGATCACCTCGAAGCGAGCTTCGGACCACACCTCAACGTGCTCAGCGGCGAGACCGGGGCGGGCAAGTCGATCATCATCGGTGCGCTCGGGCTGCTGCTCGGGACGCGCGCCGCGACGGCCGACATTCGCACCGGTGCCGACCGTGCCGAGGTCGGTGCCGTGGTACGCCTGCAGCCGGACGACACCGAGGTACACGCTTGGCTGCGGGAGCGCGAGCTGCCGAGCGACGAGGATTGCGTCATTCTGCGTCGCGTCATACGCCGGGGCGGGCGTTCAACCAGCTTCGTCGGCGGGGTGCCGGTGCAGACCGCCCAGCTCGGCGAGCTGGGCGGGAGGCTGTTCGACCTGCACGGCCAGCACCTGCATCAGAGCCTGCTGCGCGAGGCACAGCATCGCCGCCTGCTCGACCACTTCGCCGGGCTGCAGCCGCTGGTCGACCGGGTGGCCGCGACCTACGGCGAACTGGCCGCCGCACGCGCCGCGGTCGACGAGCTGGAGATCGGAAGCGAACGTCGCGCCCGGCACGCGGCGCTGTTGCGTCATGCGGCGGACGAGATCGAGGCGGCCAGCCTGGCCGCCGACGAAGAGGAGGAGTTGCAGCAGGAGCGACGCCGTCTGACTGCCTTCGAGCAGATATCCACCGGCACCCACCGCGTGTACGAGGGTACCGCCGAGGCGCGCGGCGGCGCGCTGGCGTCACTGCGTGGTGTGCTGGAGGAGCTGCGGACCCTGGCGCCGCTGGATGAGGTGTTCGACGGTTTTCGCAGCCAGGTCGAGAACGTGTTCTACGAATTGGAAGACGTGGCCGACGGGGTGCGCCGCTACCGGAGCGGGTTGCACTTCGACGAGCAGCGCCTGGCCGCAGTAGGCGAACGGCTGGAGCTCATCCACGCGCTGCAGCGCAAGTACGGCGCCACCCTGCCGGACGTGCTGGCGCACGCCCGGCAGGCACGGGCCGAGCTGGCCGCCCTGGAGGACAGCGCCGGCGCGCAGGCGGCGGCCGTCACGTGGGTAGCGCAACTGAGCGCCGAGCTCGGCCGCCGCGCCGCCGAACTCGGCAACCGACGCCGGGCGGCGGCCGCGCGCCTGCGCGGTCGCGTCGAACATGCCCTGCACGATCTCGGCATGCCCAAGGCCCGCTTTGCCGTCACGCTGCGCCCTCGCCTCGACAAGGGGGAACCGGTGATCGGCGCCAGCGGTGCGGAGCAGGTTACGTTCCTTATCTCCGCAAACGCCGGCGAGGAACTGCGGCCGCTGCGCTCGACCGCCTCCGGGGGTGAGGTCTCGCGCGTCATGTTGGCGTTGAAGTCGGTGCTCGCTGCCAGCGACCCGGTGGGCACGTTGGTATTCGACGAGGTCGACGCCGGCATCGGCGGCGGCGTGGCGGTGGCGGTCGGCGAGAAACTGGCCGGTATCGCCCGGCAGCGGCAGATTCTCTGCATCACCCACCTGGCCACCGTTGCCATCCGCGCGCACGACCATCTGCTGGTGTACAAGGAGGAACGGGATGGACGCACGGTAACCGCGGTCAAACGGGTGAGCGGCAGCGAGCGGGTTGCGGAAGTGGCGCGCATGCTGTCCGGCGACGATGCCGGTGACGTTTCGCTGCGCCACGCGGCGGATCTACTGGCCCACCACCCCGCAGGCGACTCGTAGGGCCGAAACCGTCGGCTGCCGGCGCCGCTCCTGCGAACGGTCGCCAAGCGGTCAGCCTCCTCCGCCCGTGCCGTCAGTTGGAGGAGTCGTCGCTGTCGAGGTCTTCATCCGCCGCCAAGTCGGCCTCGTCGCCTACGAGCGTGAACGGACGGATGCGGTTGGCCGTGTCCTCCGGGAACTCCTCGATCAACGCAACCGTCTGAAACGGGATCATCAGGTGCTCGGCGCTACCGAAGGTGCGGCGTACGTCTTCAGCGCTGGGGTTGATGATGATCTGCTTGTCGCGTTCGAAGACGATGTCCTTGATGGAAACGAAGTAGGGATGGGTCAGGTCCAGGCTCTTGGCGGTGAGCTGTACTTCCTTTCCCTTCCACTTGAAGTGTACCCGATACACGGTAACCCAGTATTTGAAGTATTTGAGGACTGACGAGCCAACATTAGCGACATCTTCGCACCCCGCCAATACTATACAAATGTATAGTAATCGTGGTGCCCGCTCGATAATTTTTCCGGCGCTGCCCGAACCTCGGAGCTTGACCGTGTTTACCGGGTCCGTGCTAAGACTGTCGCCGGTGGGGAAAAGTGGGAAATACGGGGGGAATAGTGGTACAGAGTCCATTTTTTCCCGTTTCGAGCGTCGCAAGGGCCATTATAGTGGGAACGTATCCCTGTGGCCGTCCTTAGGACGCGACCATGATTTCCGGCGAATATCGATACGCCCTCGACGAGAAGGGCCGTTTGATGGTGCCGGCGAAGGTGCGTTCCGAGGTGATCGGCAACGTGATGATCCTGACGTGCGGCGTGGATCGCTGTCTATGGCTGTTCCCGGCCGAGGGGTGGCGACAACTGTCGGACACACTGATCGGCACGACGTCACCGTTCAACGAGAAAGCGCGTCTGATTCAGCGGCGTATTCTGGCACCGGCGCAGGAAGTGGAGATCGATCGCAGCGGGCGCATCGCCATACCACCGACGCTGCGCGAGTTCGCGCACCTGAAGAAGGACTGCACCATCCTCGGCATGGTGAAATACATCGAGATCTGGGACGAATCCACCTATGCCGCCTACCTGGAGGACAACGAGGCGCAGTTCAAGGAGGCCGCCGAGGAGATCGGCGGCGCGATCACGTTCTGATCGGAGCCACCACGATCGTTCCGCGACACGCGCAGGTATCGCCCCCCGGCCGGCATTTTCGGGTCAGCTACGGATGGCGATGAGCGAAGATGCGCAGGCAACGCCACCCGGCCGCGATCTTCCGGCCCGCCACCAACCGGTACTGGCGCAGGAGTGCCTGGACTGGCTGACGGCGCCCGGGCAGGGCGGACTGATGATCGATGGCACGGTGGGCGACGGCGGGCACGCGCAGCGATTCCTCGATCGTTATCCATCGCTGTCGCTGTTGGCGGTGGATGTCGATGCACGCATGCTGGCGCGGGCGCGCCACAACCTCGAGCGCTTCGGTGACCGCGTAGCGTTCGAGCGTGGCTGGTTCGCCGATGTCCTGGTGCGCCGCCACAGCGCGGCGCAACTGGTGCTGCTCGACCTGGGCTTGGCGAGCTACCACTTCGACAGCAGCGGGCGCGGTTTCTCGTTCCGCGGCTCGGAGCCGCTCGACATGCGCCTCGACGACCGTCTGCCCCGCACGGCTGCCGATATTCTCAATGAGGAGCCGGAATCAGTCTTGGCGGACATCTTCTTCCGATACGGAGAGGAGCGCTACGCCCGCCGGTTGGCGCGCGCGGTCACCCGTCGGCGTGCCGAACGCCCCCTTCGCACCACCGAGGAACTGGAGCAGGTAGTGTGGCGCTCCTTTCCGCCGGCACAGCGCTACGGCCGCACTCATCCGGCGACGCGCCCGTTCCAGGCGCTCCGCATCGCCGTCAACGACGAGCTGCAGCGCCTCGACCGCGGCTTGAGCGTGGCGATCCGGTGCCTGTCCGCCGGCGGCCGGCTCGGGGTAATCGCGTTCCACTCGCTGGAGGACCGCATCGTCAAGCAGCGCATGCGGCAGGCCGCCCAGCGGTCGGGTGATGTGGGCGATGCGCTGGTCGAAGTGCTCACCCGGCGGCCGCTCCGTCCCACCCCGTCGGAGGTGAGCGCCAATCCGCGCTCCCGGAGCGCCCGCCTGCGGGTCGCACGGAGGCTGGTCGCCGATGACTGACACCCCCCGCGCGCGGCTCGATACGCCGCGCGGCCGTTTCCTGTTGTTCCTCAGCGCCGCCCTGCTTGGCGCGGCGCTGATGCTCGGCGCATGGCAGGGCTACCGCTACGAGCGCCTGCGCGACGCCGTCGGCGCGCTGGAGCTGGAACAGCGTCGCTGGCACGAACGCAACAAGCGGAGCATCGCGGAACTGGTCAGCCTGCGCTCGCCGCGGCAACTCGACGCAGCAGCCGCCGACCTGGGGTTGGAACGCATCGAATCCGCGGACCGGCTGCTGGTGCGGTATTCGGCACCGCCGCCGCCGTCCGCCGATGGCGGTGGGCCATGACCATGTCCACGGGTGAACTGGCGCGGCTCGTCGGAGCCGATCTGATCTCCGCAAGCGCGCAACCGACGGCTGGCCGGGCACGCTTGCGGCGGGTGGTGGTGGACTCGCGCGCCGCCGGCGCCGCTACCCTGTTCGTGGCCCTGCCGGGCATCCGCGTCGACGGCCACGACTACCTGGCTGACGCGTTCGCCCGCGGCGCCTTCGTGGCGCTCATCGCGCGCCGCCGTTGGCGGTGTCAGCGCGTAGCGTTGCACGCGGTCGCGCGCCGATACGACGCGACCCTGGCGGTGGTGGACGATCCACTGACGGCGCTGCATCGGCTCGCTCACCTGCACCGTTCGCGCTGTGCCGCCGAGCGTATCGCCGTCACCGGCTCCAGCGGCAAGACCACCACGCGCCGCATCCTTCGTTCCATCCTCGATCAGCACGCTCCGACCTACGAGCCGGCGCGAAACTACAACTCCACCATCGGTCTGCCGCTGGCGATCATGGGCATCGAGGAGCGGCACCGCATGGTGGTGCTGGAGCTGGGTATCGACTACCGCGGCGAGATGGAGCTGCTGGGAAAGCTGGCGGCTCCGCACCATGCGGTGATTACCTGCATCGGTACCGCGCATCTGGCCGCCTTCGAATCGCGCGATGTGATCGCCGCCGAGAAGGCACGCCTGCTGGCGTATCTGCGGCGCGGCGGCCACGCGTTCGTACCGGAGCAGGAGGAGTTGCTGGCGCGCCGGCGGCTGCCGCTGCCGCCCGAAGTCACGCTGGTCCGTTTCGGGCCGACCACGACGGCAGGTTTCGAGGGAAGTGAATCTCTGGGGCTTGATGGCTCCACCATCCACTGGGAGGGGCTCCAGATTCACTTCCCTCTGTTCGGCAATCACAACGTCGCCAACGTGCTGGCCGCGATCACGGTGGCGTCGACGCTGGGAGTATCCACGGCGGCCATGAAACGCGGTATCGAAGCGGTCGAGGCGGTGACCGGCCGTTCGCAGGTCATCCGCGGACGGCTGACCATCATCGACGATTGCTACAACGCGAATCCGGAATCGATGGTGGCGGCGCTCACCTTTCTCGCCGACCTGCCCGACCGTGGGCGGGTGCTGGTGGTCCTGGGCAGCATGCTGGAGCTCGGCGCCGCAGCGCGTGGCGCGCATGCGGCGCTGGCCGGGGCGATCGCCGCCGCCGATCCGGATGCGGTGTTTCTGTTCGGCGCGGAAACGGCGGCCACGGCCCGCGCCCTGCAGGCAGCCGGATTCGAGCGGCCGATGCTGCAGACGACGTTCTACGATGAGTTGGAGGCGGCCGTGGTCGGCAGCGTACGCAGTGGCGACACCGTGTTGCTCAAAGGCTCGCGCGGCGTGGCGCTCGACAGGTTGCTGGCGCCGCTGCAGGCGGCATGATGGAACGACCGCGGTCGCTGCGCCCGATGACACTGACGGCGCAGCGACCTGCCACCCGTCGCGGTCTGACCAGGTTCCGCTTGATCAGGCTGCGCGACACGCTGCGCCCGGTCATCGCCCGGCCGAGCGACACCGTACTGGTGGCGACGCTGATCGTGCTCACCGGCAGCGGTCTCGCGGTGCTGCTGTCCGCCTCCTACTTCTACGGCGACCGGGTGTTCGATGATCCGTTGCGCTTCTTTCGCCGCCAGGTGCTGTGGGTAGCACTCGGTACGCTGATTGCCGCCATCGCCGCCGCCGTGCCGTTGCAACATGTGCGCCGCGCCGTGCTGCCGTTGGTGGCCGTCAGCCTGCCGCTGGTGGTGCTTACCTCGGTGCCGGGAGTGGGCCTGTGGGCTATGGGTGCCCAACGCTGGATCGTCATCGGCGGGCTCTCGTTCCAACCGTCGGAGCTGGCCAAGCTGGCTCTGGTGCTGTACTTGGCGCACATCCTGGATCGCAAGGGCAATCTGGCCGAGTTCACCTACCGCCACACGATGCGCGTCATTCTGCCGCCGATACTGATGGTGGGGCTGTTCGCGGCGCTGGTGTACCTGCAGAACGACTTCTCCACGCCGATATTCCTGGTCTTCATCGCCATGGCGATGCTGTGGTTGGCCGGCGTGCGCATGGGGCTGTTCGCGGCCCTGACCATGGCCGGCGCGCCGCTCGCACTCATGCTGCTGCTCTCCAAGGAACATCGCGTGCTGCGTCTGATCGCGTTCCTGGAGCCGACCGCGGATCCTGCCGGCAGCGGCTATCAGGTGCTCGCGGCGCGCGACGCGCTGGCGCGCGGCGGCATCTGGGGCACCGGGATCGGGCGCGGGCAGATGAAGCTCGGGCCACTGCCGGAGGCCCACTCCGACTTCATCTTCGCCGTAGCGGGCGAGGAAATGGGGCTGGTCGGGGTAGTCCTGATCCTGGGCCTGTTCGCGGTGCTCGCCTGGCGCGGCTACCTCATCGTACGCCACCATCCGGACCGCTTCGCCCGTTATCTGGCGTTCGGTCTCACTACCAGCATCGTCGCCCAGGCGGTTCTCAATCTGGCTGTCGTTTCCAGCCTGGTACCCGCTACCGGGCTGCCGTTACCGTTCTACTCCTCGGGCGGATCGTCGCTGCTGACCACCTTTGCCATGTGCGGGTTGCTGGTGGGGCTGTCGCGACAGTTGGCGCCGGCCGCCGCGCAACGGGACCGCGGAACACGTCGGGACACCGTCAACGGAGTCGAGCCGCTGTGAGCACCGTTGCAGGAGGAGCGATTCTGCCCCGGCGCGGCAAGCTGCGCGCCGCCGGCCGGGAGCGGACGGCACGCCCGCGCGGCGAGCGACTGCGCCGTGCGCTGCGCCTGGTGATCGCGACGCTGCTGCTGATGCTGGCGCTGGAGGTGGTGTTCTATCTGCTTCTGGTGCCGCGGCTACGCCTCACCACGGTGACCGTGGCCACCGATCTGGCGCTCGACGATGCGGAGGTATTGGCGATGGCCGGGTTGGCCGGCGACGAACAGTTCTTCTCGATCGACGCCGCCGCCATCGAACAGCACCTGGAGCAGCACCTGCTGGTCCGCGACGCGGCCGTGTCGCTGCGCTTCCCCGACACGCTCCGTCTCGACCTGACCGCGCGCAAGGCGGCGGCTGCGGTTCTGGTCACGGAGGCGGACGGCACACTGCGTTCCGCCCTGGCCGACGAGGATGGTCTGGTATTTCTGGCCGGATTGACGCCGTGGGGCCACGACGACGCGGTCGACGTGCCGGTGCTGAGCGGACTTGCGACCGAGATGGTACGGGCCGGCCGGCATCTGCCCGATCCGGTGCGTGACCTGCTCGCCGACCTGCACGAGCTGTCGGTCGCCGATCCGGTGCTGGCGACCCTGATTTCGGAGCTGCGTCTGGTCCCGGTCGGTGCGCCGCCGGACGCGGCGCCGCTCACCGCGGACCGGCTTGCGGGCGGATTCGATCTGCTGGTCTATCCGATCGGCTTCGACACCGTACTGCGCTTCGGCCCCGGACTGACCGCACCACACTTGGCGGAAGCCTTCGTGCTGCTCGATCTGATGCGCTCCCGCTCCGCCGAGGCGGGGCTGCCGGCAATCGGCGAGCTGGATCTGCGCAGCCGGTCGCCGGTGGTGGTGGCCGGTCAACCCGGCGGGGTGCGCACGCGCGGGGGAACAGCTCATGGCGAATGACAACCTGATCGTCGGCCTCGACATCGGCACCACCAAGGTGTGCGTCATCATCGGCCAGATCGGTGACCAGAGCGTGTTGGAGATCACCGGCGTCGGTATTACGCCGTCGCGCGGTCTGCGCCGCGGCGTGGTGATCAACATCGACTCCACCGTGAAGTCGATCGCGGCGGCGGTGGAGGAGGCGGAGATGATGTCCGGGCGCGAGGTGCAGAACGTGTACGCCGGCATCGCCGGAGGGCACATCGAGAGCGTCAACTCGCGTGGCGTGGTGGCCGTCACCGGCAAGAAGCGGGAGATCGACCAGGAGGATATCGACCGCGTCAAGGAAGCGGCGGGAGCGATCGTCATTCCGATGGACCGCGAGGTGCTGCACGTCATCGAGCAGGAGTACATCGTCGACGGCCAGGCGGGGATTCGCAGTCCGCTCGGCATGACCGGCGTACGCCTGGAGGCGGAGGTGCACATCGTCACCGGAGCGGTGTCGTCGGCGCAGAACATCATTCGCTGCGTGAATCGATCCGGCTTCAAGGTGAGCGACATCGTCCTGGAGCCGCTGGCCTCGGCACGTTCGGTGCTCACCGAGGATGAGAAGGAGCTCGGTGTGCTGCTGATCGATCTCGGCGGCGGCACCACCGACATGCTGGTCCACATCGAGGGATCGCCCTATCACACCGAGGTGCTTGCCGTTGGCGGCGACCACGTAACGAGCGACCTGTCGATCATGCTGCGCACTCCCAACGAGGCCGCCGAGCAGGTCAAGCGCGATGCCGGCTGCTGTTATCTCGCGACGCTCGACGAGCCGGACGCGGAGACCAGCATCCCCGGCGTCGGCGGGCGGCCGCCGCGCATCATCACGCGCCGCGAGTTGACCGAGATCATACAACCGCGCATGTCGGAGATACTCGCCGGCGTCCGGTCGCAGATCGAGCGTTCCGGGTACCTGTCCCGGCTCGCCGGGGGCGTGGTGCTGACCGGCGGCGGATCGCTGCTCGACGGGACCATCGAGCTGGTCGGCGAGATCTTCGGGCTGCCGGCACGCATCGGCTACCCGGCACGCCTCGGCGGGCTGGTGGACGAGTATCACAGCCCCATCTTCGCCACCGGGGTCGGTCTGGTGCAGTATGGCGCCTCCAATCTCGGCGTCGAGCAGCTCAACATGAATACCAACGAGGCGGGTTTCACCAGCGTGTGGGCCCGCATGAGAAAGTGGTTCGGGGAGTTCTTCTGATGGAAGACCTTCGATCCGAACAGGGGCGCGGACCGGAAGTGAGCCGCGCGTGGAACGGAACAGGACAAACGGAAACGGGAGGGGACCATGACGTTTGAACTACACGACGAGCACCGCGCGGGGCTCACCGACATCAAGGTGATCGGGGTCGGCGGCGGCGGTAACAATGCCACCAACAGAATGATCGCATCGGGTCTCAAGAACGTGCACTTCATTGCTGTGAACACCGACCTGCAGGCCCTGGAGCTCTGTACGGCCGAAACCAAGGTGCCGATCGGCAGCAAGCTCACCTCCGGTCTCGGAGCCGGAGGCATTCCGGAGATGGGCGAGAAGGCGGCGGTGGAGGATCAGGCCGCGCTCGAGAACGTGCTCAAGGGCGCGGACATGGTGTTCATCACCGCCGGGCTCGGCGGGGGCACCGGCACGGGCGCCGCGCCGGTGATCGCGCGCACCGCACGTGAGCATGAAATTCTCACCGTTGCGGTGGTAACCAAGCCGTTCGACTTCGAGGGGCGCCGCAAGAAAAACCTTGCGGAGAAGGGAATCGAGAGCCTGCGCAACGAGGTGGATACCCTGATCGTGATCCCCAATCAGCACCTGCTGAAGGTGGTCGAGCGGCGCACTCCCATGCGGGAGGCATTCGTGCTCGCCGATGACGTGTTGCGGCAGGGCGTGCAGGGCATCTCCGACCTGATCACCGTGCCCGGCGTGATCAACATCGACTTCGCAGACGTGCGTACCATCATGCAGGAGCAGGGTGACGCGTTGATGGGCATCGGCACCGGCACCGGCGACAACCGTGCCGTCGACGCGGCGACCAGTGCCATCAACAATCCGCTGCTGGAGGACGCCCAGATCGAGGGCGCTCAGGGCATTCTGGTCAATGTCACCGGCGATGACGACATGTCGCTCACCGAGTATGAGGAGGTGCTGCAGATCATCACGGCGAGCGCTTCCGACGATGCGATGATCATTTGTGGGACCACGACCGACGCCACGCTGAGTGACGAAATCCGCGTCACGGTAATCGCTACCGGGTTCAACCGTGAATCGGAGGCCGCTACGGTACAGACCACCGAGTCGTCGAGCGCGGAGATCATCTCCTACGATGAGTGGGTCAATCTCAACAAGGGGCTGAGCAAGGGGAGTGGCAAGGGCAATGGTCTGCTGGACCGCAGCGAGTCGGTCCGCCAGCCGACGTCGCTGGACGACCTGAGCGTGCCCACAGTGCTGCGTCGCAATCGGCGCCAGAGTGGCGCGGACGCTGCCTCATCCTGAGGCAGTCGGGCCGGGCGGACGCCTCTGTGGCCCGAATTGCACCCTTGCCGGAGCCGTCAGGGAGTGAAGCAGCCGATCAGCTTGCCCGGGAGTTCGCCGATTTTCTGCGGTCCGTGGAGGGCCTTGCCGAGCTGACGGTAGACGCCTACGCCGCCGAGGCGCGCCGCTATCTCGCGTTCCTCTCCACGCCGCAGGGTTCGACCGACCGTCACGCCGCCCCCGCCGCAGCCGTCGACCGGGTGATGGCCTACCTGATGGCGCGCCAGGCACAGGGGGCCGGCAGTGGTACGGTCGCCAAGGCGGTCAGCGCGCTGCGCGCCTGGTACCGCTTTCTGGAAGCGGAAGGCCCGGGTCTCTCCGCCGCGGCTCACCCGGCCCCGGAAGCGGCCAACCCGGCGGCGAACGTGGCCCCGCCGCGCGTGCGGCGCCGCCTCCCGCGCGTGCTGAGTGTGGAGCAGGTGGCGCGCTTCCTGGCCGCCATCGATACCGACGACGCGGCCGGCGTGCGCGATCGCGCGCTGTTCGAGCTGGTCTACTCCAGCGGGTTGCGCGTCAGCGAGGCGGTGGCCCTCGACCGCTCCCGCCTCTACCTTGCGCAGGCGTGCGTACGGGTGATCGGCAAGGGATCGCGCGAGCGTATCGTCCCCCTCGGAGAGCCGGCGCAAGGGTGGCTCGGCCGTTACCTGACCGAAGCGCGTCCGCAACTGCTCCGCCGCAGCGCCGCCGGCTCTGTTGCCGGCGATGCGGTATTTCTCAACCAGCGCGGCCGGCGCCTGTCCCGCAAGGGCATCTGGAAACGGTTTCGTGCCATCAGCATGGCGGCCGGGCTCGATGCCAAGGTGCATACCCTGCGTCACTCTTTCGCCACCCATCTGCTCGCCGGCGGCGCCGACTTGCGTTCGGTGCAGGAGCTGCTCGGCCATGCCGACCTCACCACCACGCAGATCTACACCCACGTGGAGCGGGACGACCTGCACCGCCAGCACCGCCGTTTCCACCCGCGCGGTTGAAGTGAGGCGGCGCGGATACCGTTATAGGGTACGTGACGTGTGCGGAGCCGGATTCTGACGCCCGCCGGTTGCTCGCTCTGGCACTGGCGCGCATGCCGTTCCTGAAACCGATTGAGCGCTACGCGATCCTGCACCGCTGTCGGCTGGCCGAGTTCGCCGATCTGTCGGTCGACCGGCTCGCGCAATTGTTGCAGCGCCGCGTGGGCCGACGCGACCGTCCGCTTCCCCCGGCCGTATGGTTGGAGCGCGCCACCGCTGACATGAGCCGCTTGACCATTGGCCGGTGGCGATGCACTTTTCTGTGGGAGCAGGAGTACCCGCAGGTCTTGCGGGAAATCTACGACCCGCCGGTAGTTCTGTTCCACCGTGGCGACCGGCCGCCGCCGCCCGTCGAGTTCCTGGTGGCAGTGGTAGGTACGCGGCGGCCGACGGGAGAGGGCCGCCGCGCCGCATTCGCGTTCGGTTTCGAGTTGGCGCGGTGTGGCGTGCCCACGGTGTCAGGCTTGGCGCGTGGAATCGACCTGGAGGTTCATCGAGGAAGCGTGGCCGGCTGGCAGGGCGAGGGTTGCGCCACGATTGCGGTGCTTGGCTGCGGGGTTGACCGCGTTTACCCGAGCAGCAGCCGTGCCATGGCGCACCGGGTGTTGCGGTCCGGCTGCTTCGTGAGCGAATTCCCGCCCGGCACCGCGCCGTACGCGCACCACTTCCCACAGCGTAACCGTATCGTTGCAGGCCTGAGCCGCGCCGTGCTGGTAGTGGAGGCGCCGGCCAGATCGGGCGCCCTGATTACCGCCCGGTGCGCCGCCGAACAGGGCCGCGAGGTGCTGGTGGCGGCGGCCGGACTGTCGGGTTCGCGCGCCGCCGGTTGCGCGGCACTGGCGGAAGATGGCGTCGTGCCGGTGACCGATGCCGCGGCGATACTGGCAGCGATCGGGCTGCGCCTTCCCGGGCGCGAAATCCAGCCGCTGCGCACCGTCCGGCCGCCCGTCGGCCACCGCGCGGCCGGGGCTTGGCTGGCGCGGATGTACGTGGCGGAGCAGCAGCAGCGGGTGGCGATGAGCCATGGCCGCATCACGGCAACGGAGGGCCGGCGATCAGGTTACTGATGAGAATGACAAGAACCGTGCCGCCAAGCGCGGATCGGGGAACCTGAGGCATGCCTCTCGGGCGACGCGGGCCGGCCGCTGTGACAGCGCCGGTCGACAGTGCTGGCGGGCAAGAAGCTGCTGGCGGGCATGGTGCAGGGCAGACCTGCACGCCGTTGGACGCCGCCGAAGGGTACCTGCGCTACCTCGCCGCGGTACGCGGCTACTCCCCGCACACGGTCCGTGCCTATCGTGGTGATCTGGCCAGCTATCTCGGCTATCTGTCCCGCGTCGGGATCCCGGCTGCCGAAGCGACGCCGCGGCAGGTGCGCGCATTCGTGGGGGAGTTGACGCGTGCCGGCCACAGTCCGGCGAGTGTCAACCGTACGGTGTCGGTGGTGCGCGGCTTCTACGGGTTCCTGGAGACCGTTCAGAACCTGCCGTCCGGGAACCCGGCACAGGCGCAGCGCGGACTGAAGACCGGCAAGCGCCTGCCGGGGTTTCTGTTTGCCGGTGAGGCACAGCGACTAATGGAATCGGCGAGCGTGCCAACCGGCGCCGCAGATGAATTCTGGGCTCTGCGCGACCGCCTGCTACTGGAACTGCTGTACGGCAGCGGCTGTCGGGTGTCGGAGGCGGTGGGCCTCGATGTCGGAGACGTGGAGCCCGCCCCCGGACGCGCGCGGGTGCTGGGCAAGGGCAACAAGGAACGGGTGGTGTTCTTCGGTGCCGATTGCCGGGTACTGCTGCAACGGTTTCTGGTGCAGCGCGCCGCCCGGTTGCAAGACTGGACCTCCCGATCAACCGGCACGCCAACGGTGGCGAAGCGCGCCTTGTTTCATAACCGGCGCGGTGGCCGATTGAGCGCGCGCAGTGTACGCAGCATCGTGGCCGCGGCCGCGGCTGCGGCGGGCATCGACAAGCGGGTAACCCCGCACAGTCTGCGGCACTCGTTCGCCACCCATCTCCTGGACGCGGGGGCGGACGTGCGGGTGGTGCAGGAACTGCTCGGCCACGCCAGCATCTCCACCACGCAGGTTTATACGCATACCAGCCTGGCGCGCCTGCGGGAGGTCCATCGCGCGGCACATCCGCGCGCCGCCACCGCTCGGCCGGCGCGCCGGTCCCCTGCGGACGCGCAAACGCTACCGGGCGCGGAGCCGAAGGACGGCGCATGACATCGAGAGGAGCACCATCCGCCATGATGCACGGAACCACGATCGTCGCGGTACGCCGCGACTCCCAGGTGGCGATGGCCGGCGACGGCCAGGTCACCATGGACGCGACCATCCTCAAGGGTAGTGCGCGCAAGGTGCGTACGCTGGCCGACGGAGCCATCCTGGCCGGGTTTGCCGGCGGTACGGCCGATGCCTTCACCCTGTTCGACCGCTTCGAGGGCAAGGTCAAGGAGTTCGGGGGCGACCTGACGCGGGCCTGCGTGGAACTGGCCCGGGAGTGGCGGTCGGACCGTCTGTTGCGCCGTCTGGAAGCGCTGCTGCTGGCGGCGGACCGCGGCAAGACGCTGTTGATCTCCGGCAACGGCGACGTGCTGGA
>CAYFXT010000010.1:0-7406 GCA_964346995.1 uncultured Spirochaetaceae bacterium
GGCCGGCGTCCGGTTCCAGCTGGGCGCCGGCCGGTTCCAGCTTGGCGATCGCGTCGCCGACGCCGATGGTGTCGCCCGCCTTGACCAGGACGGCGGTGACCACACCGGCGTCGGGGGCCGGCACCTCCACCACCGCCTTGTCGGTCTCCAGCTCGAGCAGCGGTGCGTCCTTCTCCACGCGGTCGCCCCGGCTCACCAGGACGGCCGCGACATCGCCTGCTTCGATATTCTCTCCCAGTTCCGGGAGTGTCACGTCTGTTGCCATCGATCCTCCGCCCGATTCTCAGGTAAGGTCCCCGCGCAACACTGCTCGAAAGGCGCGATGTCGGGAACCATGCGGAGAACCGCAGTCGAAATTGATGCTCTCGGGCTGGCAAGGATGGAAGATAACACCGAAGCCTGCGCTTGTCAGGTCACCACACGCGCCAGCCAGGGCGATCCCATGCCAACGGCCAGAGGAGCGCTCCCGACGCTGACCCGGGTGCCAGCCCGTCGGTGCCGCACAGCGGTCCCCGGATCGCTCGAACGGCGATGAAGCCCACGATTGCGCAGCATGGGATAGTCCTGACGCGCCAGTCGCGCGGCAGCTATTCTCACTCAGTACCCCAGGCTGACGATGGCCCTGGAGCGGTGGTGCTGATCCATTCAGTGCCGAAGCGCCGCCGCCGGACGGCAGGCTGCGGCCCTACAGGTGGACGCTGTCGATGACGTAAGCCGACGCCGCCAGCCGGACGAGGAGCGCGTCCCGCATGGTCTGCTCCAGCGTATGCGCCGCTGGCGCGCCGATGAGGTTGTACTGCTCGTCCGGGTCCCGGTCGAGGTCGTACAGCATGTAGCCACGTCCCTGCTGGTCGATCACGTACTTGTGGCGCGCGGTCTTGAGCATCACGTTCCGTGAGCAGCCATAGTAGATCTCGCTCAACAGGTCCGTGCGGTGCTGCGCGTCCGGGTTCGCTATCACCGTCAGCAACGACCGACCGAGGGACATGGGCGGTTGCGGCACGCCGATCGCCTCCAGCACCGTCGGCAGGATGTCGATGTTTTCGACCAGCGCGTCTCGCGTACCGCACGGGATCCGCCCGGGCCAGCGCACGATGAGCGGCACCCGCAACGCCGATTCGTGAAAGGTACGTTTGTATACCCGGCCGTGATCGCCGGCCATCTCGCCATGATCGGAGGTGATGATCACCAGCAGATCGTCGAGCCAGCCGCGGGATGCGTAGGCGTCGAAGATGCGCCGGCACCAGTCGTCGACGAAGCTCGCCTTGCCACCATAGTTGGCGCGAATCGCGGCAATTACGTCGGCGGTCAGCCTTGGCTCCGGTGCGAAGTCGAGCTTCGCGGCGGCACGATCGGGCAGTGTTCGCGGTCGCCTTGGAACGGGGATCGGTGGCGGTGAGTGCGACGGGTCGTACATGGTCGCGTAGCGGCCGGGCGCGTCCCAGGGATCGTGCGGGCCGGGAAAGTTGACGAACAGACAGGTCGGCCGGTCATCGGGGAAGGCGTCCACACACTGCACCGCCCGCCGGCCGACGTACCCGTCCATGTGATCGGCCTCGCCGAACGGCGCCGGTCGCGTGATGGTGGCGTCGGCCACGCGCTCGGTGGTGTCCGACACGAACAGATCGAAGAGTCCCTTCGCGCGGAGATGGTCCGAGTAACCGGAGTCGGTGGTGCAGGTACCGCGCGGGCCGCCGGTCTCGTCGATCGCATCGAACCCGAGCGCGCGCAGGTAGTGCTCGCCTTCACGGAGGTGCGCCACACCCCGATGGCCCCACAGATGCGACTTGCCGATCGTCGCCGTGGTGTATCCGGCGTCCCGCAGCGCAGTGAAGAACGTGGGATAGTTCACCGGCAGCTCGCCGCGGTTGTGCCAGATGCCGTGGTTGTGCGGGTAGCGGCCGGTGACGAAGGAGACGCGCGCCGGCTGGCAGACCGGCGACACGGTGTGTGCGCCGGTGAACAGCAGCCCCTGAGCCGCAATTCCGTCGATGGCGGGGGTCCTGATCACCGGGTGCCCGGCGCAGCCGAGTGAGTCGGCCCGCAACTGGTCGAGCATCACGATGAGCACGTGCGGCCTGGTGTGGGTCGTCTCCGACGCGTGCGCCCGGCTGCCGCCGGCAGCGAGCGGCACCGCCGGTATGAAGTCGCGGCTCATCGGTCGTAGGTCACCTTGGGACCCACTGACCGCGACAGCCACCGACGGGGAGCGCCGCGAGCAGATCGTGACAGGGCCACCCGCCGCCCTGCCTGGGCGTCGCCACCTTGCCGCGCAGTCCTCCGGCACGGTGGAAGAGAAACGACCCGGACTGCCACGCAGTCGGGGTCGTTCACGTCGACGTGCTCGATGGTTACATCGAGTCGTGCCACTGGCGGTTGGCTTCTTCGGTCAGCTCATCGCCGCCGCGGCGGGTCCACTCGGCCACGTAGGCGTCCCAGTCGGAGATCAGGTTCGCCTGGCCGATGATGGCACGGAAGAAGAACTCGCTCTCCACCTCCACGAGCTGGCTGGCGATGCCGCGCAGTTCCTCGTCCCACTGTGGAGCGAACCCGTTGTCGACCTTCGGCGCATCGATGCCGATGGTGTGCGGAATGGTGCGCCAGCGCGGCAGCCGGAAGCGCGAGATGTCGGGCGTGATCGTGTTCCACATGGTGAAGTACTGCCAACCCTGGTTGGTACGTGCTTCACCGGTGCCGAAGCCGGGCTTCTGGATCAGCAGCCCGTCCTCGTCCCACTCGTAGTGGACGCCCTCCTCGCCGTAGGCGACCCTTCCATACAGCTCCATGTCGGTATGGATCTCGTCGAGCATGGCAAGAAGCTTCTCCGTCACGGCGTCCGAAGCGTTGGCGCCGATCGAGGTGTTGCCGAGGATCGGGTTGAAGTTGACCGAGGCTCTGCCGCCGGGCCCCTCGTAGGCGATGAAGTAGACCAGCTCGGTGTCCGGAACGTTCTTGAGTAGTACGCCGGTCGGGCCGCTCGGGCGCGGGCCGGTCCAGGCGGGTGACGCCTGGAAGGCGCCCACGACGCCGTTGGAGAACTTGGTGATCAGCTCCGAGCGCTTGTCGGTGACGAACTCGGGATCGATGATCTCCATCTCGTACCAGCGGTGGAGGAACGCCAGGGCTTCCCGGTAGCCCTCCGAAATCATCGAGTACTCCAGCTCGCCACCGACGTCCTGCCAGGAGGAGATGCGCACGCCGTGTGCGCCGAACTCGTTCGGGAACGCCCACTGGGCGCCGGCGTTGAAGGTGACGTTGTTGCTGTTCTTGTAGACCGACAGGCCGTAAGTGTCGCGCTGGCCATTGCCGTCCGGGTCCTCGTTGCGATACTTCAGCAGCAGGCGCTCGATATCTTCGAGGCTCGAGTAGTCGGAATAGGGGGAGCCGAGCATGCGCTTGTCCGGAATCGGCTCACCTACCGCCTCCAGCCAGTCGCGACGGGTGACGAAGGTGGCACCCGAGGCGATGGCGACGTTGACACTCGGGATGCCGACCACCTCGCCGTTCGCGGTCACCGTCTGCCAGCCGTAGGGACCGGCGATCTGGTCGACGAGCTTGGTGTAGTTGGGCATGTGCTGGCGCAGGTAGGATTCGGACAGCACCCGCACCGCGCCGATGTCGTGCAGGCCGGAACCGATTGCGTCGGCCTTGATGTAGTCGGGAATGTCGCCGGACGCGATCCGCGTCTTCCATTGATCAGACTGGTAGAGATCGACGTCGGTCCACGGCTCCAGTTCGACGTCGAAGTACTCTTCCAGGAAGAGCTCCGTCGGGCTGTCGGGCGGCAGCAACACGCCGCGGTTGTTCGGGCCCATCCAGCTTATCGTCAGCCGCTCGTCAGTGGCGGCTGCTCCCTCCTGGCTCGGTGCGGCGAACACCGGCGCGACGGCCAGCAAGCCTGCCAACACCAATGACCATCTCTTGTGTGCCATGCACACCTCCTTACTTC
Organism: uncultured Spirochaetaceae bacterium; assembly: GCA_964346995.1. Taxonomy (GTDB): domain Bacteria; phylum Spirochaetota; class Spirochaetia; order SZUA-6; family Bin103; genus Bin103. Next base: position 3,950 of record CAYFXT010000010.1, read on the forward strand.
CGTTGTCGATCGCGGCATTTCACAGGCGCCGCAACGAGCCGCGGTGCGACTCTCGATCCATCGTTGGTCGGTGGTACCTGATCGCCAGTCACCCCTTCAGGCTCCCGGTCATGATTCCCTTGACGAAGTACCGCTGCAGGAACGGGTACAGCAGTATAATCGGGCCGATGGCGATGTACAACGTCGCCGCCTTGATGGTTTCCACCACGAAGCTGCTCTCGATCTCGTCCACCGACAGGTCGAACAGATTCGACGCCTGGTGCTCGATGAGGATCCGCCGCAACATGAGCTGCAGCACGATCTGCTCGCGCTTCGGCGTATAGAGCAGAGCGTCGAACCAGGAATCCCAGTGGAACACCGCCGACCAGAGCGCGATCGTCGCCACCACCGGCATCGATACCGGCACGATGATACGCAGCAGTACCGTATAGGCCGAGGCACCGTCGATGAACGCAGACTCCTCCAGTTCCGGCGGAATGGCCCGGAAGAAGTTGCGCATGATGATGATGTAGTAGGCGCTGGCGGCAGGCGGCAGGATCAGTGCCAGCCGGTTGTTGTGCAGCCCCATCTGACCCATCCACAGGTAGGTGGCGATCAGGCCGCCGGAGAAGAACATGGTGAAGATCATCAGCAGCGTGATGGTGCGATTCAGGGGCAGCGTGCGCTTGGCGAGCGCATAGGCGGCGGAGAACGACACGAACAGCGTCACCAGGGTACCGGCGACGGTTCTGAGGATGGTGTTGTAGTAGGCGATGCCGACCGTGTCCTTGGACAACACGTCCTGATACGCCTCGAACGTCGCCGGCCTGGGCCACAGCCGGAAGCCGACCGAGTAGATGTTCTGCGGCGTGGAGAACGAGTCGACCAGCAGCGTCCAGAACGGATAGATCACCGATACCGAGAAGCCGATCATGACGATCCACACGACCGCATCGACGATCAGGTCCTCGACCGTCCGGCGTTTCAGTGTCGCTCGTCTCATCGTCGGCAGCCGCATCGCGCTACACCACCGAGTAGTCGGCCTGCATGCGCCGCGTCACCACGTTGACCAGCAGGAGCAGCATGAGCCCGACCACGTTCTGGAACAGGCTGGCCGCCGCCGTCAGGCTGTACTGGAAGCCGCTGATCCCTTCGCGATACACATAGGTGTCGATGATGTCGGCGACGTCGTACACCAGCGGGTTGTAGAGATTGAAGATCTGGTCGAATCCGGCCTCCAGGATATTCCCGATCCGCAGCAGGAACAGGATGATGATGACGTGCGTGATCGACGGCAGGGTGACGTGCCACATGCGTTGCACGCGCCCCGCGCCGTCGATTTCGGCGGCCTCGTAAAGCTGCGGATCGATGCTGCTGATCGCCGCCAGGTAGATGATCGATCCCCAACCGATGTTCTTCCAGATCATGGAGCTGATCACGATCGGCAGGAACGAGTGCATCTCCTGCAGGAACAGTCGCGGCTCGGCGCCGAACCAGCCGATCACGCTGTTGACGATGCCGTGTACCGACAGCACGTCACGCACGATGCCGCCGACCACGACCCAGGAGACGAAATGGGGCAGATAGCTGATGGTCTGGAACGACTTCTTCCAGGTGAGCCGGCGCACCTCGTTGAGCAGCAGGGCGAAGATGATCGGACCCGGGAAGCCGATCGCAATTTTCAGGAAGCTGATGCGGATCGAGTTCCACAGAACCTGGTAGAACTTCTCGGAGTCGAACAGCCGCTCGAAGTAGGTAAGCCCTACCCACGGGCTACCGAACAGGCCGCCGGTGATGGTGTATTTCTTGAAGGCGATGACGATCCCGGCCATCGGGATGTAGCGAAAGAGCAGAAAGATGACCAGCGCGGGAAGCAGGAGCAGCAAGTACTCGCGGTGCCGGTACACCTCCTTGAGAAACGTGCCGCGCGTGCCTGCTCCGCGGCTGACACGCTGAGCTGTGACCAGGCTTTCCTCGCTCATCCCAACTCCGTCCGATGATCGTCGATCATATCCGATGGCACTGGCATCGGCAATTTCTAACCGACATGCAATCCTCGTGCGGCGCCGATGTCGCCAGTTCCAGGAGAGTGGGAGCATCAGGTCGATCAGATTCGCAAAACGCCACGGCGGGTTGCACCGCACGCGATACCCGGGCCGGCGATCAGCAGCGGCACACGGTGGGGTCTCCTCGTACAAGCACGGAAACCGTGCTCCGACGAGCACTGCGTGTAGCTGATGCTGGTCGATCATCCACGGCTATGGGCAGGCAGGCGATCACACAACCCTAATGGGGGCCTAACACGAACCTAAACGCGGCTGCCGATGCTGCCTGTCGCAAGGATTCCCGTGCAGTCCGATTACCGTCTCGATGCGCTCCTGGCGGAGGTGGTAGGCACCTTCGCGCTCGTGTTCGCCGCTACCGGTTCGATCATGGTCGACGACATGGCCGGCGGCGTGGTCACCCACATCGGCGTGGCCGCCGCGCCGGGGCTGGTGGTGGCCGCCATGATCTACGCGGTAGGAGACATCTCCGCCGCCCACTTCAACCCCGCCGTGACCATCGGGTTCTGGAGCGTTGGGCGCCTGCCGACCCGTCTGGTAGTGCCCTATATCGCCAGCCAGATCGTCGGCGCGGTACTGGCCAGCTTCGCCCTGTGGCTGCTGCTGCCTGAGCACCGCGGCCTGATGGGCGCCCACGTTCCCGCCCTACCGGCGGCGCGGTCGGTGGTCATGGAAGTGATTCTCACCTTCTTCCTGATGTTCGTGATCCTGGGGGTGATCGGCTTCCTGAACGCCGCCCCCGGCGCACAGCAGATCAACCGGCAGCCTTCCTCGGGACTGGCGGTCGGCGCGGTAGTGGCGCTGGCGATCTGGTTCGCCGGTCCCACCAGCGGCGCATCCATGAACCCGGCGCGCTCCCTGGCCCCGGCGCTGTTTGCCGTGGAGCCGCTGCGCCACATGTGGATCTACGTGATCGGCCCGGTCGGCGGCGCGCTCCTCGCCGGCCTTATCGGCCGGCTGATCAGACACACCAGCCGCGCGTAGCCTGATTCGGGTCAAGTCTCGACCGTTGACGCGTGTTTGGCGGTCGCATAGGATGAACCGGTCATGGCAGTGCTTTCGGTGCCGCGCCCATTGCAGGATCGGCTGGGTGATGCAGCAACCGAGTCCCTGGTGGGAATGTTACAGCAGTTCGAGGCCGATCAGGAGCAACAGCGGGCGGCGCAGAAGGAGCACCTCTTCGATGTCCTGGAAGAGCGGTTTCTCCGGCACGTTGTCGAGTCCGAGGACCGGCTACGCAAAGAACTGCGTGCTGAGATGCAGGCCGGCTTCGCCCTGCAGCAGGAGCAGATATCCAGGCTAGGCACGGAGCTTGGAACCGTGCGGGCCGAGATCGGCAACCTGCGGGCGGAGGTCGGTACCGAGATCGGCAACCTGCGGGCGGAGGTCGGTACCGAGATCGGCAACCTGCGGGC